>NZ_JBFTKP010000004.1:0-314933 GCF_056396005.1 Allobosea sp. 05T439
GAAGAGCGCCGCGATATCGGCATCCAGCCCATCCTGCTTGCCGGCGCTGGTGACGAAGCCCCAGGGCGGATTGTCGCCCTGGATGCCCACGACCAGCTTGCCCTTCGCCTTGATCTCCGCCGGCGTCACCGCCAGCGCAGGCCGCAGCAACAGGCTCGGCGCCGCAAGCCCGACCGCGCCGGCCAACAGAGCCTGACGGCGGTTCAATTTCGACTTGATCATTCTCGTTCCTCCCCGGGATGGCCGTTACGGCTCTGCCGCCATTGGGCGCCTCTCGGGCGACCTTGCGAGCACATTACATCTAGCGAAGCCGTCATCAACCGATAATATCATAATCATCCGATGATATTGATTTCAGCCGTCACTCATTGGTTCTGGCGCGGAGGCTGCACGCGTCGTAGGACGGCCCTCTCGAAAAGGTGCGCGCAGGGCATGGCGGACATCGTGACGGATTTTGCAGGCGACGACATCGCGCCGATCTCGACCGGCGAACAAGCCTATGAGCGCATCCGCACGGACATCGTCTTCGGGCGTCTTCGCCCCGGCCAACGCCTGCCATTGGAAAAATTGCGGACAGCGTATGGCGTCGGGATCGGCACCCTGCGCGAAATCTTCAGCCGCCTCACTCCGGAAGGATTGATCACGGCAGAGGGACAGCGCGGTTTCCAGGTTGCGCCGTGCTCGGCCGAGGATCTGAAGGAGATCGCGGCGCTTCGGCTGCTCATCGAGAGGAGCGCCCTGGCGCAGTCATTCCAGTCCGGCGACATGGAATGGGAAGGCCGCGTCGTTGCCGCCCATCACAAGCTGGCGCGGATGGAAGCGAGCCTGCTCGCGGGCGACCGCACGCAAGCGGAGCAGTGGAAGCGCTACGACTGGGAATTTCACCAGGCCCTGGTCTCGGCCTGCGGCTCCAAGGCCCTGCTGAATGTCCATTCCGGCGTCTATGACCGTTACCTTCGGTACCAGATGGTCTTCGTGATCTTCCGCGGCGCGATTGCAGCCGAAGAGCACAAGGCGCTGCTCGGCTGTGCACTGAGGCGGGACGCTGTGGAGGCTCAGGCTATTCTGGAGCAGCACATCCAGGGCTGCCTCGACTTCGCCTTTCACAATCAACTGATCACCTGATCCAGCAGACGCCATCGGCCCGGCCGTCGCAAGGCCGTTGGCGACAGCAGCGACGGACCGGCATCCAGCGTCCGGAGATGGCGCGCATTCATGTCGCGCATGGACGGGTTTGCCGCGGCCATCGTAACCAGAACGGGTGCGACTTTGGCTCTCCTAATTCTGGCAGGTGCAAGACTTATGGCTTCCTCCGACACCTTGGCCGCGGTTTTCGATCATATCGAGGCGAACCGCGCCCCTTTCCTTGATCGTCTGATCGATTATCTGCGCCACCCGAGCATCAGTGCCGAGAATATCGGCATCGCTGAAGTCGGAGAACTGCTGGTCAAGATGCTGACCGATATCGGGCTCGAGACCGAACTGGTGCCCACCGAAGGGCACCCCATGGTCATCGGGCGTTGGGAAAAGGCGCCGGGCAAGCCCACAGTGCTGCTCTACGGCCACTATGACGTGCAGCCGCCCGATCCGCTCGACAAATGGCTCTCGCCGCCCTTCGAGCCGACGATCCGCGACGGCCGGCTCTATGCGCGCGGGGTCGGCGACAACAAGGGCCAGCATTTCGCACAGATGATGGCGATCGAATCGCATCTTAAGGTGCATGGCACGCTTCCCTGCAATGTCATCCTCCTGCTGGAAGGCGAGGAAGAGATCGGCAGCCCGCACATCGCCGACTTCGTGCGGGCCAACAAGGACAAGCTGAGGGCCGATCTCGCCGTCACGGCCGATGGTCCGCGCCATGCCAGCGGTGCGGCCGCGATCAAGTTCGGCTCACGCGGCGTGATCTCCTTCGATCTGCGCTGTCGTCACGCCAATCGGGACGTGCATTCCGGCAATTTCGGTGGCGTGGTGCCAAATCCGATCTGGACGCTCGTACACCTGCTCGGCACCATGAAGAATGCTGCGGGCGAGATCACCATCGCGGGCCTCCACGACGATATCGAGCCGCCGACACCAGAGGAACTCGCGGCTATCGAGCGCCTCCCCCGCGCCGCCGAGGCGGTGAAGCAGAGCCTGGGGCTTGATCGCCTGGACGCACCTGCCGACCGCCCCTTCTACGAGCGCCTCTGCTTTCGTCCGACACTGACCATCAACGGCTTCCACGGCGGCTATGGCGGGCCCGGCACCAAGACCGTGCTGCCGAACGAAGCTTTCGTGAAATGCGATATCCGCCTGGTCGAGGCGCAGGACCCGGAGGACATTCTGCGCAAGGTCGCGGACCATGTGGCCAAGCATGCCCCAGAGGTCGAGTTCATCGCTCAGGACAGGGGGATGCAGCCCTCGAAGACTCCCATCGCCTCGCCCTTTACGACGCCGTTGCGCCAGGCCTTTGTCAAGGCCCAGGGCGAAGAGCCACTGCTGATCCCCGCGGGGTTCGGCAGCCTGCCAGGCTATGTCTTCACCAAGATCCTCGGCATTCCCGCCTTCGTCACCCCTTACGCGAACCCCGACGAAGCGAACCATGCGCCAAATGAGAACCTGACTCTCGACTGCTTCTACAGCGGGCTTCGCACCGGCGCGGCGCTCCTGCACGAACTCGGTCAGTCGCCGGCACGCTGAACACCTGAGCCGGGCGAGCTGTAGCCCGCCCGGCCTTCACCGCAATCCACGATGACCACGGCTGGCCTCAGACGAAGATCGACTAGGCTCGGCGGACATGATTGAACCGCCGCCTGCTTCATGCGGGCTGCGGTTCAACCCTCACGTTCACGCTCGCGGCTTTCCAGGAGAACGCAATGTCCACGCCCCCCCTGAACGAGCTCGAGCAGATCGTTGGAGCCGACCATGTCCTGACCGACGCTGACGCCATCGCGCCGTTCTGCGAGGACTGGCGCGGCCGGCGACACGGACTTGCCCGCGCTGTGGTCCGGCCAGCCGACGTCCGGCAGGTCGCAGAGATCGCAGCTTGGAGCCAGCGCCACCGCGTTCCGCTGGTCCCGCAGGGCGGGAATACCGGCCTCGTCTTCGGGGGGATTCCCGATGACAGCGGCCAAGCGGTTGTCGTCCAGCTTGGCCGCATGAACCGCATCCGCGAGATCGACACCGTCAACGCCGTTGCCATCGTGGAGTCCGGCGTAGTTCTGCAGACTTTGCAGCAGCGCGCACGCGATGCCGGCCTGTTCTTTCCCGTCAGCCTCGCCGCCGAAGGCAGTTGCCAGATCGGTGGCACGATCGCCACCAATGCCGGCGGAACGGCGGTTTTGCGCTACGGCAACATGCGCGACCAGGTGCTCGGGCTGGAGGTCGTGCTGCCCGACGGCCGGGTGTGGAACGGCCTGCGCGCGTTGCGCAAGGACAACACCGGTTACGACCTGAAGCATCTCTTCATCGGTTCGGAAGGAACTCTCGGCATCGTCACCGCCGCCGTGCTGAAACTGCACGCTGCACCGCAGGCGCGCGCGACCGCCCTGGCCAGCGTCCGGGATTTCGCAGCGGCTTTGCGCCTGTTCCAGCTAGCCCGCTCGCGCGCTGCCGACGTCCTCTCTGGCTGCGAGTGCTTTACCGAGGACTGCCGCGCCCTGGTCGAAACCCATGCTCCGCATGTCACCMAACCGGCACTACGCGGCGGCGTCTATGTGCTGCTGCAACTCGATGCGGCGACGCCGGAAATTCCGCTCGAAGCGATCCTGGAGAGTGTTCTCTCCGAAGGCTTCGAGCAGGAGATCGTCGAAGACGCCGTCATCGCCCGTTCCCTGGCACAGGCCGAGCAGCTTTGGGCACTCCGCGAGAACATCACGGAAGCACAGAAGCGCGCAGGCCCCAGCTTCAGCCATGATGTCTCCACCCCGATCAGCGCCATCCCGGCTTTCGTCGATCGCTGCCTGACGGCGCTGAATGCGATCGACGCGCGCCTGCGCCCGATCGTTTTCGGCCATATCGGCGACGGCAATCTGCATTTCAATCTGTTGGCACCGGCCGGTGCCGACGCCACCGAGCGCCACGCACTGCATAAGCAGGTCGAGACGGCGCTCTATGATCTCGTCGAGGCTTTCGACGGCAGCATCAGCGCCGAGCACGGCCTGGGCGAGCTCAAGCGCGACCTCATCGAAATCTATAAGCCGCCATTCGACCTGGAGCTGATGCGAGGCGTCAAGCGCCAGTTCGACCCTGCGAACCTGATGAATCCGGGCAAGGCGGTGCGGCTGGTCTGACGCGGCCGCTCGATTTCGGGTCCGCGCGTCGCGGCATCACGGCACAATCGGAGCGGTAGCAGCAGGACGCGCGGCCCCTGCAAGGCAGCCTGCTCCGTTTGTCCTTCGTCAGGCGAATGCAACCAGCCAGACTTACTCGGCAAGCCGCGACAACACCTGATGCGCGGCCTTCACCCGCGCATCATTGGGGTAGTTCTTGTTCGCGAGCATGACGATCCCGATCTTCTTTGCCGGGACATAGGCGACGTAGCCGCCAAAGCCATTGGTCGACCCGGTCTTGTTGAGGATCACGTCGCTCCGCGGCGCCATCGGCGGCTMGATCGCAACCGCGGGGACGCCGTTCAGGATCATCTTGGCCGAGTTGCCGGCGACGAGTTTATCCAGCTCGACCGGATAGGGGTATTGCTCCCAGATCAGATCCTGGATGAGCTCGCTCGCGCGGAAATACCCGGTATGGGTCGCCCGCGCAGCGACGGCCGCCTTCCCCGGCACGGTGCCGATGCCCATGTTCACCTCCAGGAAGCGGATCATGTCGACGGCATTGGATTTGACCCCATAGGCTTCGGTCGCGAGGAGGCCCGGGGAGACCCGCATCGGCTTGTCCTCCCGGTTGTAGCCCCACGCGTAACTCTTCATTTCCGCCGCGGGGACGTTGATATAGGTCCGGCGCAGCCCGAGATCCGGGAACAATCGCCGCTCCATCAACGTCTCGAAGCTTGCTCCCATCGCCTTCGCGGTGACGACGCCGAGAAGACCAATGCTCGGGTTGGCGTAATTTCGGTATGTGCCGGGAGTGAAGCGCGGCTTCCAGGCGCGATAATAGGCCATGAGCTGCTTCTGATCCTTGACGTCGTCAGGGACCTGAAGCGGAAAGCCGCCAGCCGTATGCGTGCCGAGATCCAGCAATCGCACATCGTCCAGGGCACTGCCCTTCAACTCGGGCATGTGTTGGCTGACACTGTCGTTCAGCGACAACTTGCCCTCGATCTCGGCATAGGTCGCGAGCGTCGCCGTAAAGGTCTTGCTGATCGACCCCAGCTCGAAGAGCGTGTCCCGCGTAACAGGAACCCTGGGTTCCTTCGAGGCCAGGCCGTACTCGATGAAGTAGCGCTTTCCATCGATCGTCACGGCAACAGCCAGGCCGGGGATCCCGTGCTGCTCGATCACCGGCTTCACCGCTTCGTCGACGGCCTGGCGCACGCGGGCGTCCTGATCGGGGCCTGCGCCGTGGGCGCTGGACAGACTGCCCAGCGTGCCGGCGAGAACGCTGGCTGCCAGACCGGCGTAGAGTCGTTTGGACAAGGGCATCTCCTTCCAATTCGGAATGGGCGCCGTTTATKACCCCTTCGAACTCCCGGCAAACGATGATAAGTCGGATCAGCCATAAGTTAAATTTGGGCATCGATGGTTCGACCTTTTCTGCCACTCAACGCGTTGCGGGCGTTCGAAGCATCGGCCAGGCATCTCAGCTTCACGCGGGCCGGCATCGAACTCGCGGTGACGCAAGCCGCCGTGAGCCAGCAGGTTCGCTCTCTCGAGCAGAGATTGGGCGTTCAGTTGTTCCGCAGGCTCCCGCGCGGCCTCAGGATCACGGCAGAGGGCGAAGCCCTCCTTCCCGTCGTGAGCGATGCCTTCGATCGCCTGGCCACGACGCTCGACAGGGTTGGGTCGGGAAAKGTCCGCGAACTGCTCGTGGTCGGAGCGGTGGGCACCTTCGCGGTCGGCTGGCTGCTGCCCCGGCTCGAGGACTTCAGGCGCGCTCATCCGTTCGTCGAGCTGAGGCTCTCCACGAACAACAATCGGGTCGATCTGGCTGCCGAAGGATTGGACTTCTCCATTCGGTTCGGCAACGGCGCCTGGCACGGTCTCGATGCTACGGAGCTGTTCGAGGCGCCCCTGACGCCGCTCTGTACGCCCGAACTGGCCGCCGCCCTCCATGCGCCGCAGGATCTCGGCACGCTCACTCTGTTGCGCAGCTACCGCATGGACGAGTGGAGCCGCTGGTTTGCTGCCACTGGCGCGGACATGCCGCCCAACATTGCAGGCGCCATCGTCTTCGACTCGTCGCTCGCGATGATGGAGGCCGCCGAACAAGGGGTCGGAGTAGCCCTCGCCCCGGCTCTCATGTTCTCGCGCCAATTGCGCAACGGCTCGATCCGGCGACCGTTCCCGGCCTCGATCTCGCTTGGAAGCTATTGGCTGACCAAGCTCAAATCGCGGAAGCCGACGGCTGCCATGCTGGCCTTCGCCGACTGGATTGCGGCCCAGGAACCGGATTCTCGGAACGAGTAATTCGGCAATATGCGCCAGCAGCATTCGGCCGGCGGCCGAAGTGTCCAGGCGCCTGCATTGAAGTGCCGGCAGAGGTTCGGCGATCGCACATCGCTCTGGAACGCGATACGCGAATGGCGATCGGCCAGGCGAGCAGGACGGGCAGAGATGGCCAATTGCGGACCCCAGCCCCTGAGCTCACCGCAGGGCCTTCGTCCTTGGCTTCGAGGCCCAAAGCAATGCGAAAGGAGTGGAGCGCGAACCTGGCGCCCGCACTCAGTAGGGATGCCGGTCCTGCTTCTCATCCAGGCCTCATAGGCCTTGAGCCCGGTCTCGCGCTCGAAATTCTCGGTCACCGCGATGCAACGCGCAGACCAGGGTTTGGCAAAGTCCTCATACTGGAAGGCGTCGTCGAAGTGTCCGAACCAACTTGACCCCACCTTCACCATACGAAATCTGCCGTATTGACGGTGAGGAGATACGGCCGCAAAGCCTTGGACCGACGATCATCGACCGGACCACCCGATTCCTGCCTTTGAGGCCTGCGTGCCGTCCTTGCCTAAGAAAGCCGCCGCTGCCCTGTTGCTGACGACGGCGCTGGCGAGTGCTGCTTCAGCCCAGTCGGGCGGCCTCCTTACCGATCCCAGTATGTGGAGACCCCCCGAATACAAGGCTCAATGGGGACTCGATTATATCAATGCCGCAAACGCTTATGCGCGAGGCGTCGACGGCACGGGCATCCTGGTTGGCGTTGTGGACAGCGGAGTGTTCACCGGGCATTCCGAATTCGCAGGCCGCTTTGGGGGTGGCTACGACTATATCGCGAACACCGCTCTTGTGACCGACCCCGGAGGGCACGGCACGGGCGTCGCCTCAGTAATCGCTGCCAATCGCGACGGCATCGGCATGCATGGCGTGGCGCCAGGCGCTACGATCCTCAGCGCGCGCGTCTTTGATCAGGATGGAATTCCGGCGCCGTCTTCAGGCTTCGTTGCAGCCTACGATGGGCTCGTTGCCCGGGGGGTGCGCGTCATCAACAACAGCTGGGGCAGCTTCGATCCTGTCACGTCGGTGACGCAGAGCGAGCTTGCTCGATGGCAGGAGCTGCCGGCCTATCGTCGTGCAGTGGCATCTGGCGCCCTGTTGGTCTGGGGTACAGGGAATGACGAGCGGACCCAGCCGAGCATCGAAGCCGGCCTGCCCTATCATTTCCCGGAACTGGAGCGCGGCTGGCTGGCCGTGGTGGCCTACGGACCAGGCTACGAGCCGTTGTACACGAACCGCTGCGGCGTGGCCAAGAACTGGTGCCTGACGGCTCCCGGCGGCGGGGACTGGTGGGGCGAATTTCCAGACGATCCCATCGTCGTCGCCGACAAGAACGGCGGATACACCAAGGTCAACGGCACGTCGTTTGCAGCTCCCCATGTCTCAGGTGCAGCGGCCCTGGTCTGGCAGATGTTCCCGTTCTTCAGCGCCGATCAGGTGCGCCAGACCCTGCTCGGCACCGCCCGGGACATCGGCGCTCCCGGCGTCGACGACATATTCGGCTACGGCCTGCTCGATGTCGGCAAGGCAGTGCTCGGACCTGGCCGTTTCGATTGGGGCGATTTCGTCGTCGAGCAGCCCGGCGGCCTCGCCGTCTTCGGAAACGACATCGTCGGGACCGGCGGTCTCGTCAAACGCGGCGCGGGCGAACTCATGCTCACGGGCCACAGCTCCTATGCCGGTGCGACACGCGTCGACGGCGGCTTTCTCTCGATCATGGGCAGCATCGCCTCGCCGACCAGTATCGGTGCGGCCGGCACGCTCACTGGTTCCGGCCTGATCACGGGCTCAGTCACCAATGCCGGCACCCTCTGGGCCGGCGATAGCCGCGGCGCTGGCACGCTGACCATCAGCGGCAATTACGTGCAGCAGGCCGGTGGCATTCTGGTTCAGCAGGTCGGCCCAATCGGTGGGCGGAACCACCTTGCCGTCACCGGCACCGCCAGCCTTTCCGGCCTCGTCGCCATGGGAGGCCGGGCGCAACTCTTGCCGCGCTTCCAGACCATGCCGGTGCTCAGCGCCGGACAGGGCCTCATCGGCCGCTTCGACGGCATCGAGGGGCCGCCGGGCGATGGTTCGGCGCCCTTCATCCAGGCGAGCCTGCGTTACCAGCCGAACACGGCGCATCTCGATATCCGCACCTTGCCCTTCGATACGCCAGGCGTCTGCGCCTCGGCCAACCAATGCGCCGCCGGCGCCGCGCTCGAACGCGGCGTTGCCGGTGCGGATCAGGATCTACGCGACGTAGCGGGGTTGCTGCAGGCCGCCGGCACGCGGGATGGCGCGCGACAGGCCCTTGCCGGCCTCTCCGGCGAGGCGCATGCCAGCCTTGGTACTCTCGCCCTCGGCGGCTCTGCCCCCTTCAGTGCCATGATCTCGCAACGGCTCAGCGATCTGCGCTCCGGCCCGGCCGAACCCACCGCAACCGGCGCCGCAATGGCTTATGCATCGAGCGCCGCGGCGAGTCCCGCCGCAGCGCTGCTGAGGCGCCTGCCGTCCGGACCGGCAGCGGCCCAGAACAATGTCTGGGCGCGGGGTTATGGCATCATCGGGACGCTTGGTGGCAATGCCAATGCCGGCGGGGCCGAGTATCGCGGCGGCGGGATGATCGCCGGTTTTGACCGGCAGATCACTCCGGAAATTCTGGTCGGGCTCAGCGCTGGCTACTCCAGCACTGACGCCGAATTCCGCAACTTCTCCGGMAAGGGCGGCATCAAGGCCTATGAAGGCGCGCTCTATGGCGGCTACACACGCGGCCCGCTGCGCCTTGATGGTACCTTCGGTTATGCCCGCCTCGATTTCGAATCTGAGCGCAGCATCAGCTTCGGTGGGCTCTCTCGCCAGGCAAGGGCCGAATACGGTGGCGATCGCTTCACCGGCGCCCTCGAAGCCGGCTACGCCCTTGATCTCGGTTGGTCTAAGCTCGAGCCGCTGGCGGCACTGCGTTACAGCTATCTGCAGCAGGACGGATTCAGCGAGACCGGCGCTGGCAGCATTGGCCTGACGGCCGGCAAGCAATCCGCGGAAAGCCTCCTCGGCAGCCTGGGCCTGCGCCTGGCGAAGGAGTTCGATCTCGCCTCCAGCCGCGTCGCTGTCGAGCTTCGTGGCCGCTGGCAGCACGAGTTCCTCGACGATGCGATGGTGCTCGATACCGCCTTCATTGGGGCGCCTGCGGCCTCCTTCCCGGTCCAGGGCGCGAGAGTGGCGCGCGACAGCGCCATCCTCGGCCTGGGCCTGTCGGCACGCGCTGGCCGCTACGCCACACTGTTCGCCGACTATGATGTCCGGCTCAATGCCGACGCCACCACCCATGTATTCACCGCCGGGCTGCGCGCCACATGGTAGCGACGCGTGATTACGGCCGCTCGCGCGCTCGTGGCGCTGACGGAATCCTGCTATCGCGCTCCTCGGCTCAGAGCAGGGATTTTTAGGCGATGCAGAACGGCACTCTCTCGATCGGGATCATTGGCGCAGGCATCATGGGTGAGCGGCTGCTGCACGCCATTCTCGACCAGTCCCAGGAACTGGTGAAGGTCAGCGGCGTCTGGGATCCGGCGCCTTCGGCAATGGAGCGCATGGCCGCAACCTTCCCGCAGGTTCCGCGGCTGACTGACGCCGCAGCGGTCGTCGCCGCCAGCGACTGCGTCTATATTGCCTCGCCTCCAGCCTCCCACCTCACCCACGCGCGCGCCGCCATCAGCGCCGGCAAGAGTGTCTTTTGCGAGAAACCGCTGGCGGTCGATGTCGCCGATGCGCGCGCCTTTGTTGCGGAAGCCGGCGACAGAGGCGCGGTCAATTTCCCCTTCGCGTCCTCGCTCGCCGTAGCGACATTGATGGAGTGGATCGCACAGGGTGCGGTCGGCACTCTGTCCCGCGTCTCGATCGAAGTCGCCTTCGCGACCTGGCCGCGCCCCTGGCAGGCCGACGCCGCGGCCTGGCTGGACAGAACCCCGCAGGGCGGTTTCACCCGCGAGGTCGTGTCGCATTTCCTCTTCCTGAGCCGCAGGCTGGTTGGCCCCCTGCATGGGCTCACGGCGAGCGTGGCCTTCCCGGAGGCGGGCAAATCGGAGCGCCGGATTGAGGCCAGGTTGCTGGCCGGGGACATCCCCGTCGCGCTCAAGGGCAGTGTCGGGAGCACTGGGAAGGATGACCACAATATCTGGATGCTGGAAGGTGATAGGGGCGCGGTCCGGCTTTGCGACTGGTCGATCGCCGAACGCCGTCTGCCCGATGGCAGCTGGGAACGCGCTGCCGACGCATTGTCACAGGCGGATGCACGCCCCGTCGCACTCAGGCGCCAGCTCCAGGGTGTCATCCGCCTCACGCAGGGCGGGCCGCATCATCTCGCGACKCTGCCTGAGGCCCTGAACGTTCAGGAGATCGTCGAGGCCATCCTGGCCAGCGAGCATGGCTAGGAATGGCGTTAGGGCGCGGGCCGCGCGCCTTCCCTCGCATTCTCATCACCGGCGCAAGGCTTCCGAAACCGTCCCCGCGCACACCCGCAGCGATTGCGACGCAGTGCCCCTCTCCCCAACGGAGTGTTAGGCACTCCGCTCGCAGGCTTGTGCGGTGAGTGCTTTGGAACAGGTCATAGACGCCGCGGAAAACGCGCCCCCGGCGCCTGCGCGCGACAGTTCCTATGCAGGGCAGCGCGCGCGAGGCTTCAAGCGCCTGCGCTTCGTCTCGGGGCTGGAAGACGAATACCGCCGCTATATGCGCATCGAGCAGCGGATGAGCACGCTGGTCTGCGCGCTCACCGCGCTCGGAATCTGGCTCGTCTTCATCGCGCTCGACATCGCACGGATCGACCCGCTGACGGAATATCGGGCGCAGCGCTACGACGCCCTGGCCGCAGCCGCTCTGCGCTGGATCACGCTCGCCGTCCTGCTTTCCCTGATCTCGGTCCTCGTCGGCAAGCGTCTGCCCCGTGCCTATAACCGGCTGAGCTTCCTCGTTCTCGTGCTGATTGGAACGACGAGTGCAGTCAGCGCCAATGTCTTCAAGCTGCGCGGCCTCGCCCAGGCGGATCTGGCCGGCTTCGTCATCATCATGGCGGTGTTCCTGCCGGTCGGCCTGACCTTCCATCAAAGCGTCGCGGCAGCGATGCTGATCGCTGTCCTGAATGCTCTGCTCGGGTTCGTCATGCTCGATCCCGGCCATATCCATGAGCATATCCGGATCTCGATCCTGATGTTCTTTGCCGTCTTCGTCGGCGCGGTCGGCGCCTATCTGCGCGAATACACCCAGCGCGATCACTTCCTGCTGCGTCGGATGCTGCACAACCGCGCCATGTCCGACGCACTGACCGGTATCGGCAATCGGCGCTTCTTCGAGGAGCACGCCGCAACGGCCTTGCGCCAGGCCAGGCGCGAGCGCGCCGGTCTCGTCTTCGCCATTCTCGATGTCGATCACTTCAAGAAGTACAATGACCGCTACGGACACCAGGCCGGCGACCTGGCTCTGCGCAGCCTGGCCCGCGCGCTCGAAGCGAGATTGCGGCGGCCGATGGACATGGTTGGGCGCCTGGGAGGCGAGGAATTTGGCCTGATCCTCTATGGGGTCAGGCCTGATACGGCATGCGCCATGCTTGATAATCTCGTCCGCGCGGTCTCCTCGCTCGACATTCCCCATGACGCCTCGGACACTGCCCCTCACCTGACGGCCAGCGTCGGCGCGGCCCTCTTCGACGGCCTTGAAACACTGGAGCAAATCTACAGGCGGGCGGACGGTCTGCTTTACGTAAGCAAGGCGAAGGGCAGAGACCGGTTTACGCTTGGCTAGCGGCTGTGCAGGCGACGCGCTATGCTGGATCAGGCCCGGTTTGAACGCGTAGAACGCGCGGGCACTCCTGCGGAGGTTCCGCCATGATCAGCGCAGCCCTTCTCTCACTATCACTATCAACCGGTCTCTTCGTTCCCGTTTCCGATGGGCCGCCGCGCTTCGATGTCGTCAACACGTGCCGCGACGTCGGCCGTTCCAGCATGGGGGTCGGTCGTACCGCCCAGGCCTGCCAGGACGACGAGAACCAGGCGCGCGCGACGTTGGTACAACGCTGGTCGGCCTATCCAGCGCAGAGCCGCAACACCTGCGTCGAGAGCGCGCAACTCGGCGGCCCGCCCAGCTATGTCCAGGTCCTGACCTGCCTCGAGATGGCCCCGCGCTAGCTGCGCAAGCCTGATGATCCTGGATTGAGCATTGGCAAAGAGCGCGCTAGGCTGCTCCCGCTCCGTCACGGGAGGCTGTCATGAAGCCCGCATTCCTGACCGATGCCCAGATCGATGCCCGCGCCTTGAGCCATCGCCGCGAACTCGGCTTCCGCGACGAACAGGGCATTGATTTCATGATCCTGATGGCGCGGCTGAAGGCCCGCTACCCGAATTTTGCCTATGAACGTGTACCGGACGGCCAACTCGCCGACGCCGAGGCGCAATGGGATTCTGAGACCAAGCGCCTTCGGATCCCGGAACCCGTGTTTCTCGCGGCCCTGCGCGGCGAAAGCCGGGCGCTGATGACCATCGCCCATGAGGTCGGACATGCCCTGCTCGGCCATGAAGGCATCCTGCATCGCGCCCCTGCCGGCTCGCAGGCCGAGCGCCTMTCGGCCAAGGTCCGGGCGATGGAGTATCAGGCCCGGCGCTATGCCGCCGCCCTGCTGATCCCGAATATCGAAGCGATCCGCCATATGAGTGCGGGCGAAATGAGCGAACATTTCGGAGTCAGCATGAGCGCCGCCATGCTGCGCAAGAGCGAGTTGAAATAGCCCCGCTTGCCCGGGCTCGTCCGGCGGCCCAATCTTGCATCGAGCCGACTCGATTCAAGAAGTGAACCATGCCGCACAAGACATTGATGATCATGGCATTCCTGACTTTGACAGGAATGCCTGCGCCGGCTCTCGCGCAGCAAACCTGCGATGAGCTCTGGTATGCCCGCAACGAGATCTACAAGGCGCAGGGCTACTGCTTCCGCACCCAGCGCGGTATCGCGGCCTTTGGTAATGCCGGCTGCCAATACGACAATGCCGAGGAGCTGCCGCTGTCGAACACCCAGCGCCGCATGATCGCCGACATTCAGCGTGAAGAACGCGCGCGGCGCTGCCTGCGCTGATCTGCCGGGGCCGATAGTTGTGGAAGGCCGGCCGTATCCGGCCATCGGCCAGTTGCAGTGTGTTAGAAGCGCCGGTCCGGGAACAGGGCGGCAGACGGAGCAGCAAGACCAGAGCATGACGACGGGCATCGACATGGGCTTGACCCAGGGTGGACAACCCGCGCTGCTTGATCTCGCCGAATTGCTGGCGACGCGCCTGCTGGTCCAAGGCAATTCCGGCTCAGGAAAGTCGCATCTGCTGCGCCGGCTGCTGGAGCAAAGCGCACCGCTGGTCCAGCAAGCCGTGATTGATCCGGAGGGCGATTTCGTCTCGCTGGCCGGTCAGTTCGGCCATGTCGTGGTCGACGCCGCCTGCGGCGAGGCCGAATTGCAGCGTATCGCCATCCGCGTCCGCCAGCATCGTGTCTCGATCGTGCTCAACCTCGAGAATCTCGACGCCGACGAGCAGTTGCGCGCGACGGCCGCCTTTCTCGGCGGGCTGTTCGACGTCGATCGCAGCATGTGGTTCCCGATCCTGGTCGTCGTCGACGAGGCGCAGCTCTTCGCGCCCGTCATGGCCGGCGAAGCGTCGGACGAAGCGCGTCGCCTCTCCCTCGGCGCCATGACCAATCTGATGTGCCGCGGCCGCAAGCGCGGCCTCGCCGGGGTGATCGCGACTCAGCGTCTCGCCAAGCTTGCCAAGAACGTCGCGGCCGAGGCCTCGAACTTCCTGATGGGCCGCACCTTCCTCGATATCGACATGCAGCGCGCCTCCGACTTGCTCGGCATGGACCGGCGCCAGGCCGAGATGTTCCGCGACCTCGAGCGTGGCCAGTTCGTCGCATTGGGCCCGGCGCTGTCGAAACGCCCCTTGCCGCTCAGGATCGGCGCCGTGTCCTCGGTCGATCGCGGCAGTGCGCCCGGCCTGATGCCCCTGCCCGAACAGGCCCCGGAGGATGCGAGCAAGCTCATTTTCGAAGCGGGCGAGAACGAACCTCCCGTCACCTCCTGGGTCCCGCGTCCCACGCCGCGGCCGCGCCCGGCAGCCAATGAAGTGCTCCGCCAGATCGAGAGCTATCGCCCTGCCCCCGCCGTCGAGCCGGAGCCCGAGATTCCGATGGAACCGGAAGAGCGCGAGGCGATCATGACCGAGATCCTGCGCGATCTGATGGAGGACCCGGAAACGCGGAGCCGCCAGGTCGCCGTGGTCTATCAGGACTTTACGGTGCGCTGCCGCATGCGCCGCGTCGGTCAATCCTCGCTCAGCCTCGATGACTTCCGCCGGCGGCTTGCCGTAGCCCGCGCAGGCGCGAGTGAGGACATCACGGCGTCCCATGCCTGGCAGGTCTCGCTCGACGCCGCAGCCACCCTGCCGGACGACCTCCAGAGCCTGTTTCTCTACATTGCCCGCACCGCGATCGAGGGCGCTCCCGCCCCGACCGACGCCGAACTCGCCGAGGTCTATGGCAGCCATTCGCCGGGCCGCGCCCGCCGCGTTCTGGGTTATATCGAGGAGCGTGGGCTCCTCGTCTGCCATGTCGATTTTCGCGGCCAACGCACGCTGGCATTGCCGACGATCGGCGTCGAGACTGCGCCAGGCCAGGCGCAGCCGCGCAGCACCAAGGGGATGCCGCGCGGTCTCAGGGCCTGACCCGCGGCTCAGTGGCCCTTGCCGGCCGGCAGAGTGATCTTGTCGACCCAGGCGATCCCCATGGCCGAGAAGATGAAGACGACGTGGATCACCGTCTGCAGGATGACCCCGGTCTCGGTGTAATTCGTCACCCGCCCCGTATTGCCGATATTGCCGGCCTCGATGAAGGTCCTGAGCAGGTGGATAGACGAGATGCCGATGATCGCCATAGCGAGCTTGATCTTCAGGACGCTMGCATTGACATGGCTCAGCCATTCCGGCTGATCGGGGTGACCATGGAGCTTCAGGCGCGAAACGAATGTCTCGTAGCCGCCCACGATGACCATGATCAGCAGGTTGGAGATCATCACCACATCGATCAGCCCGAGGACGACCAGCATGATCTGCTGCTCGCCGAACTGCGTCGCATGTGTAACGAGGTGGACCAGTTCCTTCAGGAACAGGAAGACATAGACGCATTGCGCGACGATGAGGCCGAGATAGAGCGGCACCTGCAGCCAGCGCGAGCCGAAAATGATCATCGGCAACGGCTTCATCGCCTCGGCAGGGGGCAGCGTCGGGTTCTGGTGCAGCATAGAGTGGTTCCGGATGCGGGAAGGGATCGTGTTGCGAAGCAACATCATGCCGTCGCTAGATGGTGCGGAAGCGCCTGCGAKACAAGCGCCAATCCTGAGCCGAACTTTGCATCGAAATGCTGAAATGCGATGACGAAGCGCCGTAAGGATGAAATTTCACGGATCTTGACGGTCGGGGCTTTCACGCCGTCGCCTTGCACTATAAAACTGCCATGGATTGGAGGAACACTGGCGTTCCTCTCACGTTCGAGAGGAAAGGAGAAAGTTTCGTCATGATCAAGACCCTCGCCATCGCCACCGCGCTGCTAGGAGGCGTCGTTCTGACCGCCCCGGCGAGCGCCGCGCCGTTGAGCGCGACGACTGGCTCAGCAGCGGCTGTCGCCGAATCGGGCAAGGATCTGATTCAGAGCGTGCAGTACCGGAGATATTACGGCMCCGGCTACGGCTACCGCGGCGGCTATTATCGCGGCGGACGCGGTGCGGCCGTCGGTGCCGGCATTGCAGCGGGCGCCATCGGCGCACTGGCAGCTGGCGCATTGCTTGCGCCTGGTCCGGTCTACGCCGCTCCGGCCCCTGTCTACKGCGGCCCCGTCTATGGTGGCCCGGTTTATGCCTCCCCGGATGCCGATGCAGTCGCCTATTGCGCGCGCCGGTTCCGCAGCTACGACCCCGAGACCGGAACCTATATCGGCGCGGGCGGCGTGGTGCGCGCCTGTCCCTGAGCGCTGACGCGCATTCAGCGCCACGACATCGAGCCTCTCCATGGCGACATGGGGAGGTTTTTGATGGGGAGATGTGCTGTTTGGGCACGGATACTGACGCCATTTGGCATGACCGGCACCACTGCAGGGTTGTCAGCGGCCGATCTCTGACGCTTATTCAGCCCTCGACCTGACTCGGAGCCAGCCCGTTGCGCATTGCCACCTGGAACGTCAATTCGGTCCGCCAGCGGCTTGGCCATCTGCTCGATTTCCTCAGGGAATCCGAGCCCGACGCCCTATGCCTGCAGGAGCTGAAATGCGTCGACGGGGATTTCCCGCGGCGCGAAATCGAGGAGGCCGGCTGGCAGGTCGAGACCCATGGCCAGAAGACCTTCAACGGCGTCGCGATTCTCAGCCGCGCCAGGCTCGAGGATGTCCGCCGCGGCTTGCCGGGAGACGATGCCGACGAGCAGGCTCGCTATCTCGAGGGCGTGCTGGCCTATGCCGGTGGCGTAGTCCGTATCGCCTCGATCTACCTGCCGAACGGCAATCCGCCCAATACCGAGAAATATCCCTATAAGCTTGGCTGGATGCGCCGCCTGACCACCCATGCGCAAATGCTGCTTGCCCAGGAAGAGCCGCTGGTCCTGGCCGGCGATTACAACGTCATCCCCGAGCCACGCGATGCACGCGACCCCGCGGCCTGGGTCGATGACGCGCTGTTCCTCCCGCAGACCCGGGCCGCCTTCCGCGGGCTCGTTAATCTCGGTTTCACCGAAGCGCTGCGCTCGACCACGGATTCCGGCGGGCTTTACACCTTCTGGGATTATCAGGCTGGCGCCTGGCAGCGGAACAACGGCATCCGGATCGACCATCTGCTGCTTTCGCCGCACGCTGCAGACAGGCTTGCCGCTGTCTCGATCGCCAAACATGTCCGCGGCTGGGACAAGCCGTCGGATCATGTGCCGGTCATCGTGGAGTTGAAGGCAGCGTGATCAGCGCGTCCTTGCGCGGCTATTGCCCGGACCAAGCGTCGTCCGCGTCGCATGGAACGGCTTGTCAGTAGCAGACCAATACGCGGCGAGCGACGGCGTAACCCCACTGGTCGTAGTGCTGCTGCCACGCATAGTAGCAGCCGTCATTGTAATAGGTGTTGTAGTAATAGGGCGCCCCGACGCCGAATGCGAAGGCCGGGCCGACGAAGAACCGGTTATGGTTGAACCGCTGTTGGTGGAAGAAAACCGACCGACCGGCAAAGACTGGGCGGGCAAAACCGGGATGGGCGAAACCGCCCCCTCCGAAGCCAGCCATTCGGCCGCCGCCGCCGTGGAAGGCCATGTGGAAGCCTCCGCCACCCTGGAAGCCGCCGCCGCCGCCGAACCGCGCCTCGGCTGGCGCCGACCATGCGATGACACCGACTGCCATGACCGCGGCGAAAGCAGCGGCAGTCGTCTTGGTGATGCTGAGCATTGAGGTCATGACGAATCTCCCATCAAGTGAGCCTCGCCTTGCGGTGAATCTCCGCCTTACCGCATGAACATACGATGAACATTGATCCGTGTTCAGGCCTCGGACAAGCCGGCGCCATCACATCTCGGTGTGCGCCCGTTTCGCCCGGCGCGGCCCGCTTCCGGAATTGTGCGGCCGCCGAAGAGCAGACGGCGCGCGCCAGAAAACCGGCGCGGTTCGCGGCAGCTCCGACTGGCGACATCCGGAGCCGGGGCGCGAGCAACGGTTTTCCCACGCAACGACAAGGCGAGGATGTATGCAGGGCTGAAGGAGAGAGCGATGCGGTGGGCACGGCAGGGCGTACTTGCCCGCCATGCGTTACGCCGCCGCGTGGGGCGGCCAGAGACGTCGGTGTACGGCTTTCAGCGTTCGCTGGAGCGGCCTGCAACCTGCTGGCGCTCAACCAGCGATAGCGCCGCGTTGCGGTCACTCACGGAAGCCGCAGCGAAGGCCGCGTCATAGCGCTCGAAGATCCAGGCTTCACGCGCCGGATCGGCAGCATCGCGTGCCAGAGCCAGCCACATCAGCCCTTGTGAGACCTGACGCGGAACGCCATCGCTGCCACGAACCAGCATGTCGCCAAAAACGGCACGCGCCGGCACATGCCCCTTCTCGGCTGCAAGCTTCATCCAGCGCGCTGCCTGCCGCTGGTCGCGGCCGGTGCCCTGCCCGTTCATGTAGAGCCGGGCAAGATTGTACTGCCCGTCGGGATCGCCGAAATAGGATGCGGCATAGTGGAACATATCGAAGGCCCGGTCGATATTGGGCTTCACATAGGAGCCCTTGATGCCGTCCGTGAAATAGCTGCCGAGCGCTACGAAGGCGCTGCCAACGATACGCCCGTCGGCCGTGCCGGGAATCGCATCGGCATTCTCGTCCGCAATCTTCGAGAAGTACTCGAAGGCCTTCAGATCATTGCTGGGAACGCCTTCGCCACCGGCATACATCCGGCCGAGCTTGTACTGGGCAGTGAGGTGGCCGTGAGCCGCGGCATATTCGAGCGCGCGCACGGCGCCGGCCTGATCACCAGCCGTCGAATCGCGCATCCAGGCCTTCAGCGCATCGCGCGCGCTGGCGAAGGGCGCCAACGGCAGCGCGGCATGCGCGGCGGGAGCGTTCGGCGCAGGCGCCAGCACGCGGCCATTGGGGAGGGCCTGCAGGCCCGCGGGAGGCGGCCCCTCGGGCTCCGGCAGCGGAGCGCCCGGAATCGAGCGCGGCGGGATCGGTGCCCGGCCCATGACATCCTGCGACCAGGCTGCCGACTGGCAGCCCAGGATCAGGAATGTTCCAGCTATGATGGTCTCAGATATCCGCATAGCAATGGGTTTCTGCCGCCCCTCCTGGGTGGGTCACGGCCCCGCCCTTGGCGGAGCCGACCGTTTGCGCGTATTTCCACAGCGCGCCCGAATTGTAGTCGGTCCTGCGCGGTTTCCAGGCCTTACGACGCTCCTCAAGTTCGGCATCAGAAAGGCGGCACGCGAGCTTTCCTGTGATGGCATCGAGCTCGATAATGTCACCATCGCGGATGAGGCCGATCGGCCCGCCAACGGCGGCTTCGGGGCCGACATGGCCGACGCAGAAACCGCGGGTCGCGCCGGAGAATCGCCCGTCCGTGATCAGCGCGACCTTGTCGCCCATGCCCTGGCCGTAGAGGGCCGCGGTCGTCGACAGCATCTCGCGCATGCCGGGGCCGCCCTTGGGGCCCTCGTAGCGGATGACCAGCACGTCGCCGACCTTGTACTCGCGATTGGTGACGGCCCTGAAGGCGTCCTCCTCGCAGTCGAAGCAGCGGGCCGGCCCGGTGAAGACCAGGCTCTCGKCCGGCATGCCCGCGATCTTCACGATCGCGCCCTCAGGGGCGAGATTGCCCTGCAAACCGACGACACCGCCATTGTCGGACAACGGCTTGTTGGCGGGGCGGATTACGTCCTGCTCATCGTTCCACTTCACCGAAGCGAGGTTTTCGGCAATCGTGCGGCCGGTCACGGTCATGCAGTCGCCATGCAGGTAGCCATGGTCGAGCAGGGTCTTCATCAACAGCGGAATGCCGCCGACTTCGAACATGTCCTTGGCGACATATTTCCCACCTGGCTTCAGGTCGGCGATGTAGGGGGTCTTCTTGAAGATCTCGGCGACGGCGAAGAGATCGAAATCGATGCCGCATTCATGTGCGATCGCCGGCAGGTGCAGCGCACCATTGGTCGAGCCGCCCGAGGCCGCCACGACCATGGCCGCATTCTCCAACGCCTTGCGGGTGACGATGTCGCGCGGGCGGATGTTCCTGGCGATCAGCTCCATCACCATCTCGCCGGCGGTGTAGCAGAAGGTGTCGCGCACATCGTAGGGCGCAGGCGCGCCACAGGAATAGGGCAGCGCAAGGCCGATAGCMTCGGCAACCGTCGCCATGGTGTTGGCGGTGAACTGGGCGCCGCAGGAGCCCGAGGACGGGCAGGCTGCCTCCTCCAGTTCCTTCAGGTCCTCGTCCGACATGGCGCCGACGGAGTGTTTGCCGACGGCCTCGAACACGTCCTGGACGGTGACCGGCTTGCCCTTGAAGGTGCCCGGCAGGATCGAGCCGCCATAGATGAAGATCGACGGCACGTTGAGGCGAACCATCGCCATCATCATGCCCGGAAGCGACTTGTCGCAACCGGCAAGGCCGACCAGCGCGTCATAGCAATGGCCACGCATGGTGAGCTCGACCGAGTCGGCGATGCATTCGCGCGAGGCCAGCGACGACTTCATGCCCTGGTGGCCCATGGCGATGCCGTCGGTCACCGTGATGGTGCAGAACTCGCGCGGCGTGCCCGCGGCCGAAGCAACGCCCTTCTTGACGGCCTGGGCCTGGCGCATCAGCGAAATATTGCAGGGAGCCGCCTCGTTCCAGCAGGACGCAACGCCGACGAAGGGCTGCGCGATCTGCTTCGAGGTCATCCCCATCGCATAGTAGTAGGAACGATGCGGAGCGCGCGCCGGCCCGACGCTGACATGCCGGCTGGGTAGCTTCGACTTATCGAAAACGCGCGCGTCCATTCTACCTGTCCTCGCTCCACCCTGCGCTTGCAGTGCGCGGCAGATGTGCCACGCAGCCCGCGCCAGGCGCAACGTTCAGTCTCTTTGCAGGCTCGGGAAGGACATAATCTTCCAACCGGACAAACCCGACTTTAAATCATCTAAATCTCAGTGACTTAACGTCCCTCTTTGCTGGGGGCGCTTTGTGGCGGCATCGCGGCATCTGATCCAGCTCAGGACAGCGCGCATGCGATGCCTCAGCGGTGTTGCCACGATGTCACAATTTGAGGAACCGCAGCTCAGAGAACCATGGGCAGGACGAAGAACCCGCCAACGACCACCACGAGCAGAAGCGTCACGCTGAGCGGCAGGTGCCTCTCGATGAAGATGCGGATGTTGTCGCCGTAGAAGCGTAGCGCGAGCGCGATCATGGCGAAGAAGGTGACGCGTGAGATCACCATGCCGATGGTGAACTTCCAGATGTCGAAATGCAGGAAGCCCGACATGATCGTGACGATCTTGAACGGGATCGGCGTCAGCCCCTTGGTGACGAGCACCCAGAACCAGAAATCCTGCGAACTCGAGATCAGATGGGCGGCCTTGTCCTGAAGCCCGTAGATGCTGATCAGCCAGACGCCGACGGATTCATACAGGAAGGCGCCGATCGCATAGCCGAGATAGCCCCCCGTGACGGCGCCGAGCGAGCAGATCCCGGCGTAGAACCAGGCCCGGTCCGGCCGCGCGATGCACATCGGCAGCAGCAGCGGAATCGGAGGCAACGGGCTGACCGAGCTCTCGACAAAAGTCAGGGCGAAGAGCAGCCACGGCGCGGCGGGGTGGGATGCGTAGGAAACGCACCAATCATAAGCTCGCTTGAGCATGCGTCGGTTCAGTGTCTCGTGCAGTGGATCGAACGGCGCATGGCAGACTTGCACCCCGCGCGCATCTAATCGTGTCCCCGGGAATTTGCCAGAGGTCTCTTAGTTCAAGGTCAATTTGGCGACCGATTCATGTCCTGATACGGGCAGCGCAGACAGCGGTTCATTTCGGCGACATCCCCGGTTTTCCGGCCTCGACGACGAAGCTGGCACGGGTCGAGATCGCGGCTCCGGCAGTGGTAACCCGGTCCAGCACGCGGTAATCGGCCTGCCAGCCGCCTTGTGAAAGGGTATGGCGCATGTAGCCGCGCTGATTGTTGAAGAACCCGATATGCGGGTTCTTTTGCAGGGCGACCTGTCCCGCCTTTGTCGTGTCGGCTCCGTCGCCGCCCGAGGTGATCGAGGTGGCGACGAACTCGACGCCAAGCGTCCTGGACTTGGGATCGTCGAAATTGGCCTTGAGCTCGCCCGCCCAGTTCTGGTGGATGTCTCCGGTGAGCACGACTGCGTTGGCCGTGCCAGCGCTCTCCAGCGTGTCGAACAGACGCTGGCGTGCCGCCACTGCACCGTCCCATTTATCCATGCTGTAGCCGACCTTCCTGGGGTCGGGATCGCGGTCGTGGCGCATCACCATGACCTGCTGAGCCAGCACGTTCCATCGCGCTCTCGAACTGCGCAGGCCCTCGGCAAGCCAGGCCTCCTGCTTTTCGCCAAGCATCGTGTTTTCAGGCTTCAGCGCGTCAGCGCAGGCTGCGTGCGAGCCATCTCCGCAAGGCTGGTCCGAGCGGAACTGGCGGGTGTCGAGCACATCGATCTGGGCCAGATCGCCATAGAGGAAGCGCCGATAGGCCTGGATCGAAGGACCGCTCGGGATCGACGCCCGGCGCAACGGCATATGCTCATACCAGGCCTGGAATCCGGCAGCGCGGCGCAGCGCGAAGATCTCCGGGGGAACATTCTGCTCGGAGACCAGGCCTGCAAAATTGTTGTCGACCTCATGATCGTCGAACGAGACCAGCCACGATGTCGAGGCATGGGCCAGTTGCAGGTCGGGATCGGATTTGTAGATCGCATAACGATGCCGGTAGTCGGCGAGCGAATAGATCTCGTCGGGATCTCCGGGCATGACGCGCGCGACAGCCAAGGGCCGCTCGTTCGGCCGCACCATGCGGTACTCGTAGATGTAGTCGCCGTAATGGTAGATGAAATCGAAGTGCTCATCCGCAACATGGCGAAAGGCGGTGAAATGGCCGTCCTCGTAGCGCTGGCAGCCGAGCACACCGAAATGGACCCGCTCAACCGACACATTCGCCGACGGGAAGGTACGGGCACGGCCCGTGATGGTGCGCTCGCCGCCGCACGTGAAGCGGTAGAAATAGTCGCGGTTCGGTTCCAGCCCGGAGACCTCGACATGGACGGCGTGGCCGAGCTCGGGCCGGGCCAGGGCCGAGCCGCGTTGCACGATCTGGCGCATATTCGCCTCGGCACCGATCTCGTAGGTGACCTCGACAGCCTTCATGGGCATGCCGCCATTGCGCGCAAGCGGCAGGGGCGCGAGCTTGGTCCAGATCACGAAGCCATCGGCAGACGGATCGCCCGAGGCGATGCCGAGCCCGAAAGGATAGGCAGCGAAGACCGGATTGGCCCAGACCCGCTGGTCGAGCACAGCGCCGCCGGTGAGCAACAGGCCCGAGGCCGCAAGCCCCTGCAGAAAACGCCGGCGCGAGGGCGTACCCGCTTCCGTCAGGAAGTCATCGACAAGGAACCGATCGAAGGCATTGCGGCGAAACATGGCAGGGCTCCAGCAAGCGCGTTTGGAACCCTACCAGTCTTTGCATAACGCGGGAGTGACGCGCTACCGGGCTATTGCATCCGCACCAGCGCTTCGCCGATCTTGACCTTCCGTGCCTCGGCCTGCGCCTTGCGCTCGCGGTTTTCCTCGACGACCTCTTCCGGCGCACGAGCGACGAAATCCGGATTGCCGAGCTTGCGCTCCACCGCGAGAATGTCCTGGTCGAGCTTGGCGAGCTCCTTCGTCAGGCGCGCCCGCTCCGCGTCGAGGTCGATGATGCCGGCGAGCGGCAGAGCCGCGACTTCGCCACGCACGATGATCTGGGCGGATTGCGGCGGGGCGATCTCGGCGAAGCCGATCGCGGAGACGCGCGCCAGCCGTTCGATCATCGGAGCCCAGGCTTCGATCGTCGCCTTGGTCGCAGCACTCGCCTTGACCAGTACCAGAGGCGCTTGCGCGCCGGCCGGCACATTGGTCTCGGAGCGGACCGAGCGGATATCGGAGATCAGATCGACGACGAAGCCGATCTCAGCCTCGGCCGCCTCGTTCGTGAGGCCGGCAAGCTCGGGCCAGCGCGTCAGGCAGACCAGCGCGGCATCACCCTTGGCAAGCTTGCGCTGAGCCCCCTCTCCCGCCTTCACGGCCCAGAGCTCCTCGGTGAGGAACGGCATGAAGGGGTGGAGAAGCTGGCAGATCAGGTCGATGACATGGGCAACGGTCGCCTGTGTCTCAGCCCGCTCCGCTGCGGCTGCACCGTCGCCCTGCAGAACGGGCTTCGCCAGCTCGAGATACCAGTCGCAGAACTCGTTCCAGACGAAGCGATAGGCGGCGCCTGCCGCTTCGTTGAACTTGAAACTGGCAATGCCGGCCGCGATCTCGTCGGCGGCCCGGGCCGCCTCGCTGAGGATCCAGCGATTGAGTTGCTGCGTGACCAGAGCGGGATCAAAACCCTCGACGCGCTGGCAGCCATTCATCTCGGCGAAGCGCGAGGCGTTCCAGATCTTCGTTGCGAAGTTGCGATAACCCTCGACACGCGAGGTCGCGAGCTTGATGTCGCGCCCCTGCGCCGCCATGGCAGCGAGCGTGAAGCGCAGGGCGTCGGCACCATACTTGTCGACGAGCGTCAGCGGATCGATGACGTTGCCCTTCGACTTCGACATCTTCGCGCCCTTCTCGTCGCGAACGATGGCGTGGATATAGACGTCCTTGAATGGCACCTCGTCCATGAAGTTGAGGCCCATCATCATCATCCGGGCGACCCAGAAGAAGATGATGTCGAAGGCGGTGACGAGCGTCGCCGTTGGGTAATAGCGCTTGAGCTCCGGCGTATCCTCCGGCCAGCCCAGCGTCGAGAACGGCCAGAGCGCCGACGAGAACCAGGTGTCGAGCACGTCCTCGTCGCGCGTCAGCGCAACCGGGCCGCCGTAATGGCCGACCGCCAGAGCCTGTGCAGCGGTCTCGGATTCGGCGACGAAGCACTCGCCATCCGGTCCGTACCAGGCCGGAATCTGGTGCCCCCACCACAACTGACGCGAGACGCACCAGGGCTCGATGTTCTCGAGCCAGTCGTTATAGGTCTTGGTCCAGCTATCGGGCGTGATCTTGGTGCGCCCATCCTTCACGGCCTTGAGCGCGCGTTCCGCCAGCGGCTTGACGTCGACATACCACTGATCGGTCAGCCAGGGTTCGATCACGACATCGGAGCGATCGCCATGCGGCACGGTATGCGCATGCGGTTCGATCTTCACCAGCAAGCCGCGCTCTGCCATCAGTGCAACGACGAGACGGCGGGCAGCGAAGCGGTCGAGGCCGTGCAGAGCCTGCACCGCCTGCTCGGGCTTGGCGCCGGCCAGGAAGTCCTCGTTCGCTTCGAGAAGCATGCGCGCTTCGCCGTCGAGGATGTTGATGACCGCAAGCTTGTGGCGCTTGCCGACCTCGAAATCGTTGAAGTCATGCGCCGGCGTGATCTTGACCGCGCCTGTGCCCTTCTCCGGGTCGGCATAGTCGTCGCCAAAAATCGGGATGACGCGCGCAACCAGCGGCAGGATCGCGTTCCGGCCGATCAGGCCCTTCAGCCGCTCGTTCTCGGGGTGCACCGCGACGCCGGTATCGCCCAGCATCGTTTCCGGCCGGGTCGTCGCAACCGTGATGAAGGTCGAAGCGTCGTCGAGGTCGTAGACCACGCCTTCGAGGGGGTAGTTGAAATAATAGAGATGCCCGCTCGGATCGCGGTTCAGCGCCTTGTCGAGCTTGGCGGAGTCGAATTCCTCCTCGCCGCCGCGCTGCCATTTATACGAGCCGGTCTTCTCGACCTGCAGGACCTCAAGATCGGAAATGGCGGTCTGGAATTTCGGATCCCAGTTCACCAGCCGCTTGGCGCGGTAGATCAGCCCCTGCTTGTGCAGGGAGACGAAGACCTTGAGCACGGCCGCGCTCAGCCCCTCGTCCATGGTGAAGCGCTCGCGCGACCAGTCGCAGGAGGCGCCGAGCCGCTTCAGCTGGTTGACGATGGTGCCGCCGGACTCCGCCTTCCAGCGCCAGACCTCCTCGAGGAAGGCCTCGCGGCCCATGGTCCTGCGGTTGGTCTTGTTCTCGGCGGCAAGCTTGCGCTCGACCACCATCTGGGTCGCGATGCCGGCATGGTCGGTGCCCGGCTGCCAGAGCACGTCCTTGCCGCGCATGCGCTCGAAGCGGCAGAGCACATCCTGCAGCGTGTTGTTGAGCGCATGGCCCATATGCAGGGAGCCAGTCACGTTCGGCGGCGGAATGACGATGCAATAGGGCTCAGCGCCCGGCTCGGCGCCACGCCCTGCCCGGAAGGCCTCGGCCTCTTCCCAGGCCTTGCTGATGCGCGCCTCGACGGTGGCGGGCTCGAATGTCTTGTCCATCATTGCTTCGCTCGAACGCAAAATGGCCGGGGAAAGCCCCGGCCGAAGGTCAGGCCAAAAGGTCGTTGGTCTTAAGAGCCCATGCGTGGGCGTCCCGTCAACGCTTTCGACAATGCGGATGTCAGGCCGCGCTCGACTCCAGGAACCAGAGCGCCTTGTCGAGCGCCCGAGAATAGCCGGTCAGGATATCGGCCGTGTCCGCATCGCCAGCCTCAGCCGCGGTGTCGATCGCGGTGCGGACGGTCTTGGCGGTCTCGGCGTAGCGCTCGATCAGTTCGGCGAGGTGATCCTTCACCGCAACGATCTCTGTCGGATAGGGCTTCAGCGTCGTGCCCGACGCGACAGTCTGCGTTGTGCCCAGCGCAATCCCGCCAAGCTGTGCCACGCGCTCTGCGACTGTATCGACATGGGTATCGAGCTCGGCGCGGAAGCCATCGAGCATCTCGTGGATAGCGATGAAGCCCGGGCCCTTCAGATTCCAGTGGGCCTGCTTGGTGACAAGCGCAAGATCGATGCCGTCCGCCAGGCGGGCATTGAGCAGGCTGATCATTGAGGTTTTGGTGTTGGACTTCAGATCGATGCGTGACGTCGGCTTCTTCATGGTCAGTCCTCGCGTTGAGACTCGCTGAAGGTGGCGTCGGGCTCGCGAAACTGTCTGCCCCCGAGGACGGCTTCGCACTCCTTCGGATCCGAATCAGGCACGCCCCGGCGCAATCGTCAAACGACGGAGATACGGAACCACGACCTGTCTCAGCGGTTAGGCCTTCATCGATCAGATTGTCCCCGCCCCTCAAGCACAGCAGGATGACCGGATGAAGCTCCTCGTTCACAGTCTCGGAGCATGGCTCGCCGTCGAAGCGGCTTCGGGACGTTTTTCACGCCCTGTCGCGGTCGGCCTGGCGATGCTGGTCTCACGACTTGGCGGGCCAACCGCCGCGTTGACCCTCGCCGGGTTCGCCATCAAGCAGTTGCACGATGCCGGCGCCTTTGACGACATCAGAGTGCCACAACGGGTCCACGGACGGCTACGCGGGCGTTAGATCATCGGACTGGATTTCGTATCCGGGCGGATGAACCGACCTTCTGTGTTTGCATCGAGACTGCAATCCACCTTTCAGGCCGATACCTTAGCCGACCAATCTCGTCCTGGTGAGCGGGAAATGCCTCAGTGCCGGTTACCGCGGGCGACGCGTTCGATTTCGGCGCGCACCAGACGTTCCACCATGGTCGGCAGATTGTCGTCGAGCCAGGTCTTGAGCATCGGCTTCAGCATGTCCTTGACCAGATCCTCGAGCGTACGCGCGTTGTTGGTCAGGACTGTGTGGGCGAGCGCACCGAAGGCATTGTTCACGGCGGAGCCGGCCTGTTCCGAAATCAGAGCAGCCATATCGAGCGATGGCGGCGCGGACTGTGCCGGGACGAAGGCTGGCGGCACGAACATCTGCGCCGGCGGCTCCGGTTGCGGCTTGAACTCGGGCTCGGCCGCTTCGAGGAAATCGACATCCAGGCTGGGCTGAATGGCCACGGCCGGAGGCTCGGGCTCAGCCATCGCCGGTGATACGACCAGGCTCGCCTCGGCTCCGAGATCGAGCACGTCGTCATCGATCTCCTCGACGAGCTGCAACTGGGGCGCCGCGGGTGACGGCTCTGGCGTCGGCGCAGGTGCGCTAGCCTCGGCGGGCTTGACCTCGTCATCCGCGATGATCCGGCGGATGGAGGCGAGAATCTCCTCCATCGACKGTTCGTTGGGCTTGGGTTGCGCGCTCATGCTGGGTCCGACCACTCGACACCGGGCGCGCGGATCGAATCAAACGCAGCCCCAACATTGAGTATTCCACGCAAAGAGCGCCAAGCAAGGCAGGTTCCGGCCCACCCACAGGAGAAATCCGGTCTGTTGCCGGAATGTCTCCCATCGATCAGCGCGCAAGCCCGCTGCAAAACAGAGCGGGCGGACCACAACAGAAACGGGGGCTTCAGCCCCCGTCATTAACACTCAAGGCTGTCTCAGCGACCGTCAGGAACCTGGGTGCCCCAGAGCAGACCCTTGACCTGATCGTAATGCTTGCGGGAGTCGTAGACCGCGGTCTTGAGCTTCAGCGTCTCAGCCGAAAGCCGGCCAACGGCCGAGAGCACGGCATAGGATGCGACGACCCGATCTCGCTGCGCCGTCACCAGCGTCGACCGGGCAATCACCAGTTCCTGCTGCGCGTTGAGCACGTCGAGCGTGGTACGCTGACCGACCTTGGCCTCCTCGCGGACGCCTGCAAGCGCGGTCTCAGCCGCCTGAACCTGTGCCTGAGCCGCAATGATCTGCGCCTTGGCGGCATCAAGGGCGCCCCAGGCGGAGACGACCGCAGCACGCACGGTGTCGCGCGACGTGTCGACGTCGATCCGGCGCTGGCCGGCCGTCTCCTTGGCCTGCCGGGTCCGTGAGTAGACCTGGCCGCCCTCATAGATCGGGATTGTCAGCGTCGCCACAGCGCTCGCCGAGAAGCGATTGTCACCAAAAAGCTGGCTGTCATAGCGCTGCGCGACCAAGCCGCGCACACCCACGGTCGGATAGAGGTCCGCTTCCGTGACCTTCACCTGCAACTCCGCCGCATCGACGCCGTGCAGAGCCGCGATGACCGCAGGATGCCCGACCAACGCGATGTCAAGCGCGGCCGGCAGCGACTTCGGCAGCAGGTTCTCGATGGGACGTCCAGGCGCGAGCTGCTTTGGCTCGACACCGACATTCTGGCGGAAGCGCGCGATGCTGGTCTTGAGGTTCGATTCCGCCAGAATCTCCGCGGATTGCGCCTGCGACAGCCGGGCTTCTGCCTGCGCCACGTCGGTCCGGGTTACTTCACCGACTTGAAATCGGTCGCGCGTCTGGCGCAGCTGCTCCTCGAGAACCTCGACGTTGTTGCGGTTCAAACTGAGAATCGCCGTGTCGCGCAGCACGTTCATGTASGACGTGGCGGCATCGAGCAGCACGTTCTGCTCGGTATTGCGCAACGTCGCCCGCGCACCCAGCACCTGCGATTCCGCCTGGCTGACAGAGCTGCGGGTCTTGCCACCGTCGAAGATGTTCTGGTCGATCTGGACGCCTGCGCCACGCGGCGCCAGGCGGGACGTGCTGTTGCCCTGTCCGGGCTGATTGGCGTCAAGCAGGCTCGCGCCGATATCCGCCGAGGCGGTGATGCGCGGCCGGTAGCCGGACAGTGCCTGGGGCACGTTCTCGTTGGTGGCGCGCACCAAGGCGCGCTGCGAATTCAGCGTCGGGTTGCCATTATAGGCCCGCGCCAGCGATGCATCCATCGTCTGCGCAGAAGCCGTCGTGATCTGGCTGGCGGCCAAAACGGTGGCCAGAACCGCAGCGAGACCGTATCCGGCCGACTTCCGCCTAATTTCTTTTTCGTTCACGTGGACGCCTCTTGTGCGGACTCAAGTCTCGCCCAGGCATCGCCCCAGCCTCGGCATAGTTGTAGTGATTCATACCCGGAGCCGCGGCCCGCGCCAATCTCACCAAGGCGCGAACAATCGTTTCCATGGCGCAGTGCCGCATAAATGCGACACTGCCGAATCAAAATTCGAAACTCGGAACGCGGCGGAATTCTTCCAAAACAGGCGCGGCAGCATCGAAAACCGGCCTCGCCGACATGGTTTGGGCGCTCTTTTGATAAAGCTGCACCCGCGCGGCCCGCCCCTGCCCCTCGACCAGGATCAGCCGGCCGTTATCGCTGACGAGACCAAAAAGGCTCTCTGGAACGGTCTCGCAGGCGCCGCTGACGAGAATCGCGTCGAAATGAGATTCGGCAGGCCGTGTGGCGCTGAGCGTGACGCCAACAGCGCCAGCCAGCGCAAGCGCGCCACGAGCCTGATCCAGGGCAGCCGCATCAGGCTCCCAAAGCGTGGCGACCGCGCCCATATCCGACATCAATGCAGCGCCATATCCCGTGCCGCCGCCATATTCGAGCACGCGCTCGCCAGGCTGAATGCCGAGCATCTGGATCATCCGCACGATCACCATCGGCGTCATCAGCGCCCGGCTCGTACCCGGCAAGGCGACAGACTGATCGAGATAGGCAAGGTGGGAGAGTTCGGCGGGAAGAAATGCTTCGCGCGGAACGCGGTCGGCAGCCGTGAGAACCGCACGGTCCGTCACGTCATAGGTCCGCAACTGGCAATCGACCATCATCCGGCGCAGCTCGGTGAAGCTGTCCATATCCTCAATCTCCGTCTGCGCGGCGCGTGTTCGCCGTCCTCAGCTTTTGTTCGAGGCGGTCGCAAAAGGCAAGATGGCCGCGGCAGGACACCGGTTCGGCTGCAGCGAGTTCTCACAGCTGAGGAGCACATGCGCGCCGCATCCACAGACGACCTGACGGCGTCGTCGCGAGGCAATCCGGCCAAGATTCGACCGGCAGGATTCTGCCGGCGACATCTCGATTGATCTGCGATCGCGGCCTCTGAATCAGACCGGTTTGGATTCGGTCATTCTGCCCAATAGCGATCGCTCAGCGATCCCTCGATCCTGATCATGACATCGAGAGGGCTCGGCCCATCCTCTCCAGGCAGCTCCGCGCCCGCGCCGTCGATCGGCGCCTGGCGGCCACGCCCTGATCAACGAACCTCGGCGGATCGTGGTGAGGGGATCGCGCAAGGGCGGACGCGCATTACGCGCCGACATGCCGAGAGCTCGGATCAGCAAAAGCGCATAAGATTCTGAAATCGCGAGCCGACACGCTGCCGCCCCCTCGTAGAGGAGATGGCACACGGGCATCAATTTCATGAATGTAAGAAGTGTTGGCTCCCGGAGCAGGATTCGAACCTGCGACCAATCGATTAACAGTCGATTGCTCTACCGCTGAGCTATCCGGGACCGATGGCCGGGGTAATAGCGACGCCTTTGTCCGGGCGCAAGCCCTTTAAGACACTTCGATGGCAGGAATTCCGCTCATCCACAGGTGACCATAGGTCATCATGACGAATGCTGCTGTTCCCGGTTGCGGGCCGGCGCGCCATGTGGTTATAGGCGGCCCTAGGACATCACCGCAGCGTGACTGTCCCCGGATGGCCTCGTGGCGGAGTGGTTACGCAGAGGACTGCAAATCCTTGCACCCCGGTTCGATTCCGGGCGAGGCCTCCACCTCCTTAACATGATGCGCTGACTGCCCTGATCCTCGCGAAAGCGAGGCATCTGTGCCTTGCGCGAGATGAACKGTTCCGGACAATCCCGTTCATCACCGGTTCGAGCCCGATCGGCTTCCATGCTGTCGATCCGATTCACCTGGAGACGAATCATGCGAAACTTTTTCCTCGCCTCGGCCCTGATGCTGGGCCTGACGGCTGCCCTGCCCGCAGCCGCACTCGCAGCGCCACCGACCACGGCTGGCGACCTGCTGAGCGGGACGTCCGACATTCAGCAGGTTCAGTATCGCGACTGGCGCCATGGCCGGGGACACTATTCTCACGGTTATCGCTACGGTCCCCCACGCGGCTATTACGGCCGCCGCCATTACGGCCCGCCGCCCTATGGCTATGCACGCGGGCACTGGCGCCATCGCCAGTATTACGGCCGGCCCTATTACCGCTGATAGCGCCGCATACCGGCCCGGAGGTCGATTCTCCCGCCCGGAAGCAATGCCAGGATCGGCGCCTTGACGGCGCCGATTTCGCGTGAGCCGCTGGTGCAGGCTATCGGGAGGCAGGCTATCAGGAGGGATGAGCGCCTCCTCCCTGTTCTGGTTCCGCGACGATCTGCGTCTCGCCGACAATCCTGCCCTTTGCGCAGCTGCGGCCCATGGCCCCGTCCTTTGCCTCTACATCCTCGACGAATCACCGAAACGGCGCGTGCTGGGCGGCGCAGCGCGCTGGTGGTTGTCACGCTCTCTCGCCGCGCTCGCCGAAGAGCTGGGCGCGCGCGGCGGCAGGCTCGTCCTGATGCGGGGAGACCCTGCCAGGTTGATTCCCATGGTCGTGGCCGCAACAGGCGTCGACCTCGTCACCTGGAATCGTCGCTACGAGGCCGCCGCCATTGCGCTTGATTCTGAGGTGAAGCGCGAACTGACCCAGGCCGGCACGACCGTCGCGAGCTACAATGCCAGCCTGCTCAACGAACCCTGGCAGATCGCAACGGGCTCCGGCACGCCCTTCAAGGTCTTCACGCCCTATTGGCGCGCAGTCCGGGCGCGCGGCGAGCCGGCAGCTCCTGCCCCAGCCCCCACACAGCTGAGACCGCTGCCTCTCCCCGAATCGCTGAAACCGCTTGCCCTCGATCATGAGAGGCTGATGCTGGAACCGACCGCGCCCGATTGGGCTGGAGGCATGCGCGAGGCCTGGATTCCGGGCGAGGCTGGCGCGACGGGCGCCGTCTCCTCTTTCCTCGGCGAGGCGATCGCAGGCTACAGCGAGGGTCGCAATCGTCCCGACAAGGTCTCGACCTCGCGCCTCTCTCCGCATCTGCGCTTCGGTGAAATCGGGCCCCGCCAGCTCTGGCACGCCACGCTGGCAGCCCGGCATGCAGGAGAAATCCCGGGCAGCGCCGGCGATGCAGAGAAATTTCTCTCCGAAATCGGCTGGCGTGAATTCTCCTACCACCTGCTCTTCCATCACCCTGACCTGGCGACGCAGAACTTCAACGCGCGTTTCGACGCTTTTCCATGGCGACAGGACGATGCCGCGCTGCACGCCTGGCAACGCGGGCTGACAGGCTATCCGATCGTCGATGCCGGCATGCGCGAACTCTGGACGACCGGCTGGATGCATAATCGCGTGCGGATGATCGTCGCGTCCTTCCTGATCAAGCACCTGCTCATAGACTGGCGCGAAGGCGAGCGCTGGTTCTGGGACACTCTGGTTGACGCCGACCCCGCCAATAATCCCACGAGTTGGCAATGGGTTGCGGGATCGGGCGCCGATGCCGCTCCCTATTTCCGCATCTTCAACCCAGTGACGCAGGGCGAGAAATTCGACCCCGACGGCACCTATGTCCGACGCTGGATTCCGGAACTCGGTCAGCTTCCAGCCCCGGAGATCCACAGTCCCTGGACGCTTTCGCCTGGCAAGCTCGCGGCCGCTGGCGTCCGGCTCGGAGAAACCTATCCACGCCCGATCATCGATCTCGGTTTTGGCCGGCAGCGGGCGCTCGATGCCCTTGCGTCCCTGGGTCGCGCATAGCCTGCCTGCCGTGCTTCGTGCCCTCATCCTTCGAGCGCGAGCACGGCAAAGCTCGCGAGCCAGTGTTCGCCCATATAGTCGCCGGCGATATGGGGAAGCCCGGCCGCCAGGTGCCGTGCGGCAGCGTCCTCTGCCAGGGTTCGGCGCGGATCGCCCGGCGGCAGCGCCGCGGAGAGCGCGCGCCAGCACCACGCCCGGCTGAGATTCAGACCATCGAGATGGGCGATCTTGCCATCCGTGCGATCGCTGACAGTCGCCGGCCGGAACAGGGTTTCCGGTCCGCTGTCGGCAAGCCTGGGCAGGAAGACGTCGAACCAGGGCAGAAATTCCTCCCCTGGCAGGAGACGCCTCATGCATTCCGCCTCGATCAGCGCCGAGGACAGGAAGTCGTCGCCGCTCGGCTCGCCCCAGGCCGGGCAATCCGCATCCCCGCCGTACCAGCGCCTGCCGGTGTCTCGCAGCAGCGCCATGAAGGCGTCGTCCCGCGTCACCGCAGCATAGTCTGCCGCCATCCTGAGGCCGAAGGCCGTGTTGAAATGCGTGCCCACGCGGACCGGATAGGTCGCGAGCGGCAGAAAGTCGCGAAAGCGCTGAGCGAATGCGTCCGCCAGCGGCGCGAGCATCTGCGACCAGCGCTGGTCGTCATGCAGGTGCAGTTCCTCGGCCAGTTTCAAAAGCCAAGCCCAGCCATAGGGCCGCTTGAAGCCGCGCGCCGTCGGCGCCGCAAGATAGGCGCACTCGACGGCGACCTTGTCCGCGACGAACTGTTCGTCGAACAGGGCGCAGATATCTCCGGCATTCGGAAGGTCCGGAAAGCGGCGCAGCAGGCGCGCCAGCATCCAGTAGCTGTGAACGCAGGAATGCCAGTCATAGCTGCCATAGAAGACCGGATGGAGTTCACGCGGCGTTCGGGCGTCTTCGGGGCCGGCCAGGACATGATCAGGCTTGTTGGGGTATTCGCGCCGGACGTGCCCCAGCGCAATGGCGGCGAAGCGAGCCGCCAGTTCCGGCGTAAGATCAGATCGTGTCATCGGCATTCCCTTCGATTGACATGGCACGACCGGAGATTCCGGTGACCGGACAATCCTTGCGTGACCTTGCGAGCAGCGCCTCGAGCAGGCGCGGCATGATGTAGATCGGCAGCTGAGTCGCTGCGAAGTAAAGTGCCATCCGCGGGGTTGCAGCAGTACCAAGCGCCGACCAGACCAGACCGACATTGCGGTTCCCGAGAATCAGGCCGACCGCCAGGCGTTCGCGCAAGGAACCCGGCAGCACCAGGACCCCGCCAAGCTGCATGCCGAGATTGCAGGCGAAGGCAAGCGCCAGGCAGATGATGGCCGCCTGAGGATCATTCTCGATCTGGCTGCGCATGCCGGCCATGGTCGCCAGAGCGAAGACCAGCAATGCTGCGACAGTGATGCCATCGACCGCGGCGCCATGGGCAGCCAGCGCGGCTGCGGCGTGCCGCCTCAGGATGAGCGCGACGCCCTCAGCCCCTCCGATCAGCAGCGCAAGCCTCAGCGCGAGGTCAAGAGGCGCGACGGAGAGCCCGCCGGACCAGCTTGCCAGCAACGGTATGGTGAGGGGCGCCAGCGCCATGGACAGGAGCGTGACGACCAGCGGCACCGCACCATCCAGCCCCAGCATTCTTGCGACCGCCGCGGTGCCACTCGACGGTGGCACTGAGCTGGCCAGAACCAGCGCCAGTGCGAGCTCAGGGGCAAGGCCGATCAGATGCGCGGCGATGCCTGCGAGGATCGGACATGCGATCATCGCGACGCAGGGTAGGAAGACCGACAGCGAAGGACGCCGGATCACGGCGACCACCGCGATCATGTCGATCCGCAGCAGCGTCCCGAGCACGATCAGGAAGATCGCCGCCGGCATCAGCGGGCGCGCCAGCTCGGCCAGCGTGGGAAAAATCAGCCCGAGCATGACGCCGAGCGCCAGCAATGTCGGCCCGCGCGGGATCAGGCGCGGAAGATTGGATCGCATGAGACACGCCCGTTTGCCTGGGGCGCAGACGATAGGCAGGCATATCGCCATCTTGGAAATCGATTATCGGCATGACCATAATCGTCGCCATGAATTTGGCTGCGATCGATCTCAATCTCCTCGTCGCCTTCGAGGCCCTGATGGAGGAGCGCCATGTGACCCGCGCAGGGCAGCGCATCGGGTTGGCACAACCCTCGATGAGCAGCGCGCTGGCGCGCCTGCGAGCCCTGTTCGACGACGACCTGCTGGTCAGGACGGCCGAGGGCATGCAGCCGACCGCCAGGGCGCTTGCCCTGGCCCGACCGGTCAGCGAGGCGCTGGAACAGATTCGCAGAACGCTGGATTCCGGGCCGGGCTTCGATCCAGGCTCGGCACGGAGGCATTTCACCATCGCAGTGACGGATTACGGCGACCTCGTCATCGTGCCGGCCCTTGTCGAAGCGCTGCGGCGCGACGCGCCCGGGGTCGATCTCACCGTGCGTCCCATCACCGATGCGGTCGAGAGCCTGGCGCGGCTGGAACGCGGCGAGGTCGATGCCCTGATCGGCGGCCATCTGCCCGCCTCCTCCCGCACAACCCGGCAGTTCCTGCTGATGGAGCGCTTCACCTGCGTTCGCGATGCATCCCGCGCAGCTCCGGGCATCTCGCTCGACCGTGCTGATTTCGTGCGCCTCCCCCATGTCCTGTTCTCGTCGATGGGAGGCGATGGCTCACCGAGTGCCGTCGATGCCATTCTGTCGGAACACGGACACAAGCGCAGGGTCGCGGTCACGCTTCCGCATGTCGTGGCGGTGCCCTTTGTACTGGCAGGGACTGATCTCGTGGCGACCATGGCGGAGCGAATCGCCCTGCGCTTTGCCGACGTGGCAGGCGTGGCGATCCTTCCCCTACCCTACGAGGTTCCGGCTTTCGCGATCGACCTCGTGCATGGACTGCGCGCAACGTCGAACCCGGCGATGCAATGGTTCGTCGATCTCATCGTCAAAACCTGCCGGACAATCTGAAACGCGCCACAATCGTCCGTCACGGCCATGACGTTGAGTCAGCGCCGGATCAATTTCGCATGTCGGACACACTCCCCGCCTTCCTCACCCGCGCGGCCCTGCGTGCGGACCTCCAGCGCCTCGGCCTGCAGCCCGGCGACACCGTGATGGTCCATGCCGCGATGAGCCGCGTCGGACGCTTGCTGAACGGTCCCGATGCCTTGATCGGCGCCCTGCTCGACACAATCGGCGCTCAGGGAACGCTGCTGGCCTATACCGACTGGGACGGCGCCTATGACGACCTGCTCGACGATGAGGGCCGCGTTCCCGAAACCTGGCGCGCGCATCTCCCGCCCTTCGATCCGGCGTCGTCACGTGCCATTCGCGACAATGGCGTGCTGCCGGAATTCCTGCGCACCACCCCCGGCGCGAAACGCAGTGGCAATCCCGGCGCTTCGGTTGCAGCACTCGGTGCCAGGGCGGACTGGATCACGCAGGATCACCCGCTCGACTATGGCTATGGCGAAGGTTCTCCGCTGGCGAAGCTCGTCTCCATCGGCGGCAAGGTTCTCATGGTCGGCGCCCCCCGCGACACGCTGACCCTGCTGCATCACGCCGAACACCTCGCGCAGATCCCGGGCAAGCGCATCCTGCGCCGGGAAGTCCCGTTCGCGACMGCATCCGGCACGCTGTGGCGGATGATCGAGGAATTCGACACGGGCGATCCCATCGTCGCCGGGCTCGATGAGGATTACTTTGCCGAGATCGTCGGTGCATTCCTTGCCTCCGGACAGGGTCGGCAGGGACAGATCGGCGCCGCAGCAAGCATCCTCGTCGACGCTGCGGCGATCACCCATTTCGGCGTCGCTTGGCTGGAGAGCCGCTTCGGCGGGCAGCTTACGCCTGCTMTCGCTTCGCCCGGCCGGTAAACCACCCGATCGCCCGGAAATAGACCGGGTAGGGCAACAGGTTGATCAGCTTCACCGCCCATGACAGCCGGCGTGGAAAGCTGATCTCGAAGCCGCCGCGCGCGAAGCCGTCGACGATGCGTTTTGCTGCAACCGCCTCGGTCATCAGGAGCGGCATCGAGAAATCGTGCTGGCGCGTCAGGGGCGTATCGACGAAGCCCGGATTGACGACCTGAAGACGAATGCCGAGCCTGTCGCAGTCGAATTTCAGCGCCTCGCACATGTAGATCGTCGCCGCCTTGGAAGCGCCATAGGCGGCGGCTCTCGGCAGGCCGCCGAAACCGGCGATCGAGGCGTTGACCGCAATATGGCCACGGCCCCGCGGCTTCATCCGCTCCAGCACGGCGGCCAGCCCCTTGGCTGCTCCAAGGGTGTTGACCGCCAGAGCAGCCTCGAGAGCCGCGATGTCAAACACGCCGGGTCGGGTGACTGGCGCGACGCCGGCATTCAGGAAGGCCAGCGCGATCGGCCCATGCACGCTCTCGATGGCATCGACCACCACGCGCATGGCTGCGGCATCCGTCACGTCGCCGGCATGGGCAACGATACGACCGGGCAATCCGGTCGCGCGTCGTGCGAGTTCTTCGAGTTGTTCCAGCCGTCGCGCCGTGATCGCCACCGTCCACCCGCGAGCGGCCAGTTCGAGTGCGACGGCCTCGCCGATGCCGGAACTCGCGCCGGTGACCCAGGCGACGCCGTCCTGCGGCTGCATGCGCGGCAATGACATGGTTTCTCCGGACGAGAGGCCTCCCGGACATACAGCCCCACAAGTGATCGGCGCAACCTTGCCGCCCTGCCCGTCCCGCTTCTGCAGCGCCTCGATCGCCGCAATCCCCACACGGCGTCATGGCATGTGGCGCACGCCACGCAATCGGTGCAGTCTGCCGGCCGCAGCGCCAGCCGCAGATGAATCAGGACCACGACCGATGCCGACAGAATTGCTCTTCCGCCAGGACTCCTACCTCGCCGAGACCCCGGCCAAGGTAGAGGCGCTGAACGAGCGCGGCGGCATCGTTCTCGATCGCACGGTGTTTTACGCCACCGGCGGCGGCCAGCCGGGCGATGCCGGGCGGATCCGCCTCGCCGACGGCAGCGAKATCGCCATCGGCACCACGATATACGACCCCGAGGACAAGAGCCGCGTCATCCATGTGCCGCTCGAGGGCCAGGCCGCACCTCAGCCCGGCGACACTGTCACCCTGTTGCTCGACTGGGAGCGCCGCCTGAAGCGCATGCGAATCCACACGGCCCTGCACCTGCTCAGCGTCGTGCTGCCCTTCCCCGTCACCGGCGGCTCGATCGGCGATGGCGACGGCCGTCTCGATTTCGACATTCCGGAAGGCGGGCTCGACAAGGCGGAGATCGGCGAGAAGCTGAACGCGCTGATCGCCCGCAATGCCGCCGTCAGCGAGCGCTGGATTACCGACGAGGAGCTCGACGCCAATCCCGGCCTGGTCAAGACCATGTCGGTGAAGCCACCGCGCGGGTCCGGTCGCGTCCGGCTGGTTTCGATCGAAGGCATCGATCTCCAGCCCTGCGGCGGAACCCATGTCCGCAACACCTCCGAGATCGGTGTTGTTGCGATCACCGATATCGAGAAGAAGGGCAAGCAGAACAGGCGCGTGCGCATCGCGCTTGCCTGAGCCCGCCAGACTTCGCCTCATCAGCAGGAAACGCCGACCATGGCCAGCAACGATGTTTTCGTCTCCACCGAATGGCTCGCCGAGCGCCTGAACGCGCCCGATATCGTGGTGGTCGACGGCTCCTGGTATCTCCCCGTGCATGCCCGCGATCCCGCCGCCGAATACGCGGCACGGCGCATTCCTGGTGCGGTGCGCTTCGACATCGATACGGTGAAGGACGCCAAGTCCGATCTGCCGCACATGCTGCCGCGGCCGGATGCCTTCGCGGCCGCTGTCGGCGCCATGGGAATCGGCGACGGCATGCGCATTGTGGTCTATGACGGGCTCGGCCTGTTCTCGGCCGCGCGCGTCCGCTGGACCTTCAAGACCTTCGGGGCGAAGGACGTCGTCATCCTCGAAGGCGGCTTCCCGAAATGGCAGGCCGAAGGTCGCCCGATCGAGGAAGGCCCGCCCCGTACCCGCGCCGCCCGCACCTTCACCGCCCGTCTCGACCACTCCGCCGTGGCCGATGCCGGCGATGTCGAGCGTGCGCTGAATGGCGCTGCGATCCAGGTCGTCGACGCCCGTCCGGCCGACCGCTTCCGCGGCGAGGCGCCGGAGCCGCGCGCCGGCGTGCGCTCGGGCCATATGCCGGGTTCGCTCAACCTGCCCTTCCCGGCAATCATCGCCGATGGCAGGCTCCGTTCGCCGGAGGCGATCGCTGCCGCCTTCACCGAGGCTGGCGTCGATCTGGACAAGCCGATGATCACCAGTTGCGGCTCGGGCGTCTCGGCCGCGATCCTCTCGACCGCGCTCGAGACCATCGGCAAACCGGCGCGCGCCATCTATGACGGCTCCTGGGCCGAATGGGGCGCGAGCGACCGGGCGATCGCAACGGGGCCGGCCAGGAAGAGCTAAAGCACCGGCTCGAAAACTGGATTGCGGCTTTCGGGAAAGCCGATCCAAACGCAGAAGGCTGGGTCGTCGGACCGGACACCAGATCCGATCCGACGATCTAAGAAAGCGCTGGAGTTTGACTCAGTAAGTCGCTCTGCCGCCTGACAGATCGAAAATGCCCCCGGTCGAGAAGGAGCACTCGTCGGAGGAGAGCCAGAGCACCATTCTGGCCACCTCCTCGATCTCGACGAAGCGGCCCATCGGGATACGGCCAAGGATGTCTGCGCGGCGCTCGGCCGAGATTTCCTTGGCCATCGCGGTTTCGGCAGCGGCCGGCGTGATCGCCGTCACGATAATGCCGTCGCGTGCGGTTTCCTTGGCGACGCTCTTAGTCAGCGCGATCAATCCTGCCTTGGAGGCGCTGTAGGCAGCCGCCATCGCCATGCCTTCCTTGCCCTGGATCGAAGCAATGTTGACGACATGGCCGCGCAACGGGTGCGGGTTCTGTGCGGTGTGGCGCGCTGCTTGTGCCCGCATGCGCCCGACGACCGCACGCGTCACGAGATAGGCTCCGAACAGGTTCACCTGCAGCACGCGCTGAAAATTCTCCGGCGAGGTTTCCCAGACCGGTTTGACCTCGCCGAGCACACCGGCATTGTTGACGAGGATATCGACCCGGCCACCGGTAAAGACGGTATCGGCGGCATGTTCGACCGCCGCCACATTCGTGATGTCGACCTCCCGGACGCTGATGGCCGGGCCGAGTTCCGACCGCGCCTGCGCCAGCGCCGACGCGCTCATGTCCCAGAGCTCGACTTCGGCGCCGGCATCCATCAGCGCCTTGGCCATGCCACGCCCGAGCCCGCCAGCCCCACCGGTGATGATCGCGCGGCGCCCGCCGAATTCGTAGGTCGCAGTCATTAGCCCGCACTCCAGGCAGTCTTGGTTCGGGTGATCTGGTGACGATAGAGCCCTAGATCGAATGGCCCCTCGCCGCCAAGCGCCGTGAGTTTCTCAGCCGCGAGCTCCACCTTGGCCAAGCTCACGAATTCCGCCTCGTCTCCCCAGCCTTCGAGCAGCAACACCCAGCGTGGGACGGCATTGGCGACGCCACGCGCCTTCTGCTCGGCCGTGGCGACGCCGCTCGCCTCGGCATCGGCGGTGAGCACATGCACGCCGGCGACGCCCGGTCGCCCCAGCAGATCGGGAACCAGCTGCCGAAGCAAGGCAGCCTTGTGTTCCGCCGCCTGCACGTCCGGCACATCATAGCGCAGCGTCGCGATCAGCCCACCCTGCGCCGGCCCGGCGCTATGCGCCACCCGGCAGATCGAGCGGGCGACCGAGCGGAAATGCTTGACCGCGGCAAGGGTCCAGGGTGTCGGCGCGTTCACGCGTGCCGTGTAATCCTGTCCCTTCAGAACCTCGACGCTCAGCGCCTCGTAGAGATTGAAGAATTCGAGATCGGCCTCAATGGCGACATAGCGCCGGCCGCGCAGGAATCCAGGAATGCCGACCCGTTCCGGCATGTGCTCCTGACCATGCCAGGCATAGAAGACCTCGCGTCCTTCCGGCGCGATGTCGTGCCAGATTGCGACCGCCCCCTCGCCTGCCAAACTCATGGTCGCTCCCCTCTCCAGCCATCGCAGGGCCGTTGACTCAGCCTGTCCTCGCTCATATACGAAATCAAATTCCGAAATGGAATGCTATTCCAAAAAGAAGATATGAGGGTGGAACGGTGACGATCGCAGCGGTGGACCGCGCGCTGAAGATGCTGGAAATGCTGTCGGGCGAACCCGCCGGCATCGATCTCGGCGCCCTCGCCGAGCGGCTCGACCTGCCTGCCAGTGCGACCCACCGCCTGCTGACCACCTTCGCCGAGCGCGGCTTTGTCGCGCAGGATCCCGCTAGCGGCGCCTATGCGCTGACCCTGAAGCTCTCGCTCCTCGCCTTCCGCAATCTCGACCTGCGTCATCTGCCCGATGCCGGTCAGATCGTGCTCGACCGGCTCGCCCAGGCGACGGGCGAATATTGTCGCCTGGCCGTGGTCGAGGGGGAGAATCTGGTCTGGATCGCGCGGTCGCAGGGCGCGACCGCCGGCCTGCGCTACGAGCCGCCAATGGGCTCGGAAATCGTCCTGCATGCCACGGCGACCGGCAAGGCCTGGCTCGCCTCCCTGCCCGAAGACCAGGCGCTTCGCATCGTTTGCGCGCGCGGCTTTCAGGCGGAGGGGCGCACGGGTCCCAATGCCGTCACCGGCGTCGAGGCCTTGCGCAGCCATCTCGCCGAGACGCGGCAGCGCGGCTTTGCACTCGCCGTGGAGGAAGGCGAGATCGGCACTGTGGCGATGGCGACGACCTTTCGCTCCGCGCCTGGAGCCGAGGCGCCGATCGCCGGCACATTGAGCGTCGCCGGCCCTGCGGCCCGGATGCAGGTCGCGCGCCATGGCTCGATTGCCGACGCTCTGCACAGGGCCGCAGTCGAGATGGCCGAGATCTGGCCGTTGCGCCGTCGCCAGAGTTCATCGCTGCAGAGCCCTTCGCTGAATGGCCGGCCGAGCCCTCTCCTCCAGACAGGAATCCAGGCATGAGCAACGATGGTGCCATCGCGCCTGCCGCGGCATCCTCCGCGACACCTGTTCCGGCCACCGGCCCTGCCCACGCCTGGGTCTCCGCGATTGCCTGGCCTCTTGCCAGCTTTGCCGTGCTGCTGCTCGCCTGGCAGTGGTTCGTGCCGATGGCCGGCATCCCGGAATACATCCTGCCCGTGCCGAGCGCCTTCTTCGAGCGGCTCTGGATCGACCGGGCCCTGATCGCCCAGCACACGCTGGTGACCGCCAATGAGATCGTGCTCGGCTTCCTGATGGCGGCGGTGATCTCGATCCCGCTCGGCTACATCATCGTCTCCGTGAAGATCCTGGAGAAGGCGATCTACCCGGTCATCGTCTTCTTCCAGCTTGTGCCCAAGATCGCGATCGCCCCGCTCTTCGTGGTCTGGTTCGGCTTCGGCTTGTTCCCGAAGGTGCTGCTGACCTTCCTGCTCTGCTTCTTCCCAACACTGGTCGCCAGCATGACCGGCTTCAGGGCGCTGGACGAGCGGGTGCTCTACCTGACGCGCTCGATGGGCGCCTCAGCCTGGCAGACCTTCCGCTATGTCCGGGTGCCGGCAGCGCTGACCTATATCTTCTCCGGCCTGAAGGTCTCCGCCGTCTTCGCTGCCACCGGCGCCATCGTCGGCGAGTTCGTCGGCGCCAATGCCGGCCTCGGGTATCTGCTGCTGCGCGGCACCAGCTTCCTCGACATGCCGCTGATCTTCGCCTGCCTCGTTGCGCTCAGCCTCGTCGGCATCGTCTTCAGCTATCTCGTCGACGGGCTCGAAGTGCTGCTGATGCCCTGGCAGCGAAAGGGCTGACCTATCCAAGACCAAGAAATACCCGGCTCGAACCGGGGCACCGGACAATGATCATGGGAGGAACCAACATGAACCGCCGCAGTCTCATCGCCGCAGCAACACTGATCGCGCTCAGCGCCACGACCGCCTTCGCTCAGGGCGCCGGCAAGCCGATGAAGATCACGCTGAACTTCCTCGCCGCAGCGCCCAATGCCGGCTTCATGATGGCCAAGCAACTCGGTCTCTACGAGAAGGCCGGCATCAACCTGACCATCGAGGAAGGCAAAGGCTCAGGCACCACTGCGCAGATGGTCGCGACCGGCCAGACCGATATCGGCTTCGCCGACGCGCCTGCCGCGATGCAGCTGCGCACTAAGGGCGCGCCGGTGAAGATCATCGCCCCGGTTCTGCAGACCAACGGCTTTGCCATAATCTCGCTCGAAGAGAGCCACATCGCCTCCCCCAAGGACCTGATCGGCAAGAAGGTCGCGGTCCAGCCCGGCACGGCCCAGACGACGCTGCTCGATGCGATCCTGGCCAGCAACCAGATCGACAAGACCAAGCTCGACATCATCAATATCGATCCCGGCGCCTTTGTCGGCGCGCTGCTGGAAAAGAAGGTCGACGCCATCCTCGGCGGTGCCGATTTCCATTCGATCCAGATTCGCGAGCGCGGCTTCAAGGTGCGCKACATCTTCTATCGCGATGTCGGCGTGCCGACCGTCGGCCTCTCGATGATCGCCCGCGACGACCGGATCAAGGCCGATGCCGATCTGTTCAAGAAATTCGTCGAGGCGAGCCTCCAGGGCTGGGACGCCGCCCGCAAGAACCCCGACGCTGCGGCCGATGCAGTGGTGGCGCAATTTCCTTCGGTGAAGAAGGCCCAGGTGCTGGCGCAGTTCGACGTCGTCAACAAGCTGCTCTGCGCACCGGGCGCGACGTCACTCGGCAAGGTTCCGGAAAAGAACTGGACCGTCAGCTTCGACCTGCTGACGCAATATCTCGGTCTGCCCAAGGACAAGCCGATCACAGACTATTACTCGACCGAGCTGCTGCCCGCCTCGGCACCAGCCTGTTCCTGAGGATTCCATGAGCCTCGCGACTCAAGCCCCGAGCTCCGGCGCCGCCTCCATCCAGGGACGCGGCGTCATCAAGACCTTCGGCAGCTTCACCGCCGTCGACGGTCTCACCCTCGATATCCGGAGCGGCGAATTCGTCAGCCTGATCGGCCCTTCCGGCTGTGGCAAGAGCACCTTCATGCTCATGGCGGCCGGGCTGATGCCGGTCAGCGCCGGCGAATTGCTGGTCGACGGCCGGACACTGACCGAACCGCTCACCGATATCGGCATCGTCTTCCAGGACCATCTGCTGCTGGAGTTCCGGACCGCTCTGGAGAACGTCATGCTCCAGGCCGAGATCCGTGGCCTGCCCTTGGCGCCGGCACGCGCCCGTGCGCTCGATCTCTTCGCCAAGCTCGGCATCTCGCATGCGGTCGATCGCTATCCGAAGCAGCTCTCGGGCGGCATGCGCCAGCGCGTCTCGCTCGCCCGGGCCCTGATCCACAATCCGTCGGTGCTGATGATGGACGAGCCCTTCGGCGCCCTCGACGCCATCACCCGCACGCAGATCCGGCACGATCTCGAAATGCTCTGGCTGGAGACCGGCAAGACGGTCGTGTTCATCACCCACAGCATCGACGAGGCGATCGGCCTTTCCGACCGCGTGCTGGTGATGTCGCCGACACCCGGGCGCATCGTCGACGAAATCGCGATCGAGCTGCCGCGGCTACGCCCCGCCCATCTCGGCGACTACCCGAGCTTCAACGCCTATGCCGACCGCATCCACGACGCCTTCAGGCGTTTTGGCGTGATCCGGTATTGAGGCTTGCCAGCAGCGCCCATCGGACTAGCCTTCCCGGATGGAAGGAGCCTGCGATGGCCGAGCACGATCACCCGCATTCGCACGACCATGACGAGCCACGCTGGAAACATGACGGCGTGCGCGTCATCACCGGCGACAAGCTCGATCCCAACACCGCCCAGACGCCTGGCATGTTCCGGCAGGCTGCGATCAACCACGCCCGGGTCGGTGCGCAAAAGATCTGGGCCGGCACGGTCTCGATCCAGCCCAATGCCAAGACCGGTGTGCATCATCATGGCGAGCTGGAAAGCGTGATCTATGTCGTGCGCGGCAAGGCCCGCATGCGTTGGGGGGAGAGGCTCGAATTCGTCGCGGAGGCCGGGCCGGGCGACTTCATCTACGTGCCGCCCTTCGTGCCGCACCAGGAGATCAACGCCAATCCGGACGAGCCTCTCGAATGCGTGCTGGTGCGTTCCGACAACGAGGCCGTAGTGGTCAACATCACCGATGTCGACCCGGTCGAGGCGCCTGAAGAGGTCTATTGGATCGACCCGATCCACAAGCACCCACCGGGCGGCGGCTCCCGAGACTAACCGCCGACCTCGAAATCGCCCGGCTGAGCGGGCGCGATCGCCGTGAACAGCGTGCGGTCGGGCTTGAGGTCGAGCAGCGGCGTCCCGTCGAGACAATCGAGCCCACGGACCAGCAGCACCGGCCCCTCCCGGGCGGCCAGCGTGACGATCGAGGTGCCGATCGGATTGGGCCTGACGGGGGAGCGAAGCGCGAAAGTGCCGTGGGTCTGCCCGTCACTTGCAGGACTCTGAAGCACGAGGTCGCGTCGGGACCGGTGCAGCCAGTACAGCACCTCCAGGCGCTCGAAGCGCTCGATCCCGGCAAGCGCCGCATCCCAGGGCTCGAACAGCTCGATCCGACAGAGCGGCCCATCGATCCGCCCCTGGCGCGGGCAGGTCAACCGAGAACTCCACGGCGTCCGGATTCTGCCAATGAAGACCAGTCCGGCATCGCTCGCCACGGGCGGCGCGACCGCAACCTCGTGGTCGCGGATCTCGTTCTCGCGCACCATCGCCGTCAGTCGATCGCGACCATCACGTCGGAGGCCTTCACCACGGCGTAGGCCTGCTGCCCGACCGTGAGCTTGAGCTCGTCGACCGCTGCGTTGGTGATGGCCGAGGTCACGATCGCTCCGCCGATGTCGATGCGGACATGGGCGGTCGTCGCGCCCTTCGTGATCTCGACGATCTTTCCCTTGAGCTGATTGCGGGCGCTGATCTTCACGAGCTTTCTCCTCAGCATGTCCGGAGGGCCATCCCCTCACTCATGGTGATTGACACGGCTCTCGACGCCACGCAACGATCGCTATATTCCACGATGCACAGCGATTGCGATTTCGAGGGAACGCGACCATGACAACCCGCCGCCACGTACTCGGCCTTGCCGCAGCCTTCCTTTTCGGAATGGCCACTGTCTCTGGCAAGGCCCAGGCACAGAGCAAGGAGCTCGTCATTTTCGCGGCTGCGAGCCTCAAGAATGCGCTCGACGAGGCCGCGGCCAGCTGGGTCAAGGAAAGCGGCAAGCCGGCGCCAAAGATCTCCTACGCGGCGAGCAACGCGCTGGCCAAGCAGATCGAACAGGGCGCACCAGCCGATATCTTCATGTCGGCGGATCTCGACTGGATGGATTACGCGGCCTCGAAGAACCTGATCAAGTCTGACACCCGCGTCAGTCTGCTGGCCAACCGGATCGCGCTCATCGCCGCCAAGGATTCGGCTGCCAAGGTCGAACTGAAGCCAGGCGTCGATCTGGCCACCGTGCTCGGCTCCGGCCGGCTCGCCATGGGCAATGTCGATTCCGTGCCCGCCGGCAAATACGGCAAGGCTGCGCTCGAGAAGCTCGGCGGCTGGGACAAGATCAAGGACAAGGTGGCACAGGCCGACAACGTTCGTGCCGCCCTGCTGCTGGTCTCGCGCGGCGAGGCGCCGCTCGGCATCGTCTACACCACCGATGCCGCCGCGGACCCGCAGGTCAAGGTTGTCGCCACTTTCCCCGAGGACTCGCACCCGCCGATCATCTATCCGGTCGCGGTGACCAAGGACTCGGCCAATGCTGACGCCCAGGCCTTCCTGACCTATCTGCGCGGTCCCGCGGCAAAGGGCGCCTTCGAGAAGCAGGGCTTCACGGTGCTGAACAAGGCTGCCAGCTCTTCGTGAGCGACTGGCTGTCCCCTGAGGAGTGGACGGCGGTCAGGCTCAGCCTGCTTGTCGCAACGACGGCCACGATCGCGAGCCTGCCGATCGGCATCGCGATCGCGTTCCTGCTGGCGCGAGGCCGTTTCTGGGGCAAGTCGCTCCTGGACGCCCTCGTGCATCTGCCGCTGATCATGCCGCCTGTCGTGACCGGCTACCTGCTGCTGATCGGCTTCGGACGGCGCGGCCCGATCGGGCAGTTCCTCTATGACTGGTTCGGCATCGTCCTGTCCTTCCGCTGGACCGGTGCCGCGCTTGCCGCCGGGGTGATGGGCTTTCCGCTTATGGTGCGGGCGATCCGGCTCTCGATCGAGGCCGTCGATCGCAAGTTGGAGGATGCCGCCGGCACCCTTGGCGCCAGTCCGCTCTGGGTCTTCCTGGCCGTGACCCTGCCGCTGTGCCTGCCCGGCATCGTCGTTGGCATGATCCTGAGCTTCGCCAAGGCGATGGGCGAGTTCGGCGCAACCATCACCTTCGTCTCGAACATCCCCGGCGAGACCCAGACTCTGCCCTCGGCGATCTACACCTTCACCCAGGTGCCGGGAGGCGAGGCCGGAGCCATGCGGCTGACGCTGATCTCGATTGCCATATCCGTCATCGCACTGTTTGTCTCCGAGGCGATGGCGCGGTTTGTCGGGCGCCGGATCGCGATCGAATGACACCGGCTCTCGATGTCGCGGTTGAGCATCGGCTCGGGAACTTCCTGCTCGACGCCCGCTTCACTGCGGATGGCGGTCTGACGGCTCTCTTCGGGCGCTCCGGCTCGGGCAAGACCTCGCTGGTCAATGTCATCGGCGGCCTGATCCGCCCGACACGTGGCCGGATCGTCGTCGCCGGCGAAACCCTGGTCGATACCGACCGCGGCATCTTCGTCCCCAAACATCGCCGCCGGATCGGCTATGTCTTCCAGGAAGCGCGGCTGTTCCCGCATCTCACCGTCCGCCAGAACCTGCTCTTCGGACGCTGGTTCGCCCGGCACCACGGCCATGACGGCACCGAGATTGCAAGCGTACTCGAACTGCTCGGCATCGGCCATTTGCTGGAGCGCCGCCCCGCGGGGCTCTCCGGCGGCGAGAAGCAGCGCGTGGCGATCGGCCGAGCCCTGCTGGCAAGGCCGCGCCTGCTCTTGATGGACGAGCCGCTCGCTTCGCTTGACGAAGCACGCAAGGCCGAGATTCTGCCCTATATCGAGCGATTGCGCGACGAGATGGGCCTGCCGATCGTCTATGTCTCGCATTCGGCGGCCGAGGTCGCACGCCTTGCGACGAATCTGGTCATCGTCGACCAGGGCGCGGTCAAGGCGTCGGGCCCGACGGCCGAGGTGATGTCGCGGCTCGATGTCGCGATGCTGCCCGGGGCGCCGGAAGCGAGCGCCGTCCTCGACGCCGAAGTCACGGGTCTTGACCCTGTCCATCACCTGGCGACGCTGTCGACCCAGGCAGGCCGGCTCTTTGTCGCGCGTCCCGGTCTGCGCGCGGGAGCGCGGCTGCGCGTCCGCATCCTCGCCAGCGACGTTCTCCTCAGCCTCAACCCGCTGGAAGGCATCAGTGCACTCAATGTGCTGCCGGGTACCATTGCCGAGGTCGGCATGGGGCGCGGAACGGAGGGAGCCGCCGTCGACCTGCGCATCGATTGCAATGGCGCCATGCTCGTTGCCCGGCTGACCACGAAATCGGTGTCTCAGCTTGGGCTGAAACCGGGCAGCCCGATCTATGCGGTCATCAAAAGCGTCTCGGTCGATGCGCCCTGACGATGTCCTGCCGCATGCAATGGAGACTGGCGGTGCCATTGCGCTGTAGTTCGGCATATATGGCTATGCGGCGGGAAACGACGATGCGGGCCTGACCGAAGCCGGCTAGACTGGTTGCGCAACAAGGACGCCTGAATGCCCGAAACGCCGCCGCCCCCCGCCGTCGAACTCAGCCTCAGGCTCGACTTCTCGCCCGGCGGCCGACTCGGCCCGGGCAAGGTCGAGTTGCTCGAAGCTGTCGAGCAGACGGGCTCGATTTCTGCAGCGGGACGGGCGATGACCATGTCCTACAGGCGAGCCTGGCTATTGGTCGACGAACTCAACAGGATGTTCCGGCAACCGCTTGTGGAAGCCCAGCCCGGCGGCAGCAAGGGCGGTGGAGCGCATCTGACGCCGCTCGGACGCGAGGTCGTGGCGCATTACCGCGCTGTCGAGAGCAAGGCACTGAAGGCGGGCAATCTTCATATCGAAGCCCTGCGCGGGCTCGTCGACGAGCGGGGCGGCAAGTCCTGATCGGCAAGTCCTGAAACGAGAACGGCGCACGGTCGAACCGACCGCGCGCCGTGGAAGCCGGGCCTCAGGCTCAGCGTTCGATCATCTTGTTCCAGCGGCTGTTCCATTCCGGGCGCTTGGCGTTGATCGCATCCCAGTCCAGCGTCACTGCGGTCTTCATGTTGGCGTGGAAGGCCTTGAGCTTCTCCTCGGCCTCCGGCGTCGTGGCCTTTGCCTTGGTGTTGGAAGGCACGACATTGCCGGCAGCCAGCGCCTTGCTCTGCGCATCGGCCGAAAGCAGATAGGCCGCCAGCTTCTGTGCCAGCTCCGGCTCCGAGTTATTGGCGATGACGCATTGCGCCACCATCAGCACGACGGACCCTTCCTTCGGCTGGGCATATTCCGCCGCAATGCCCTTTTCCTTCAAGGTCGCGACCGCCGTCGGCGTCAGCGGGAAGATCGCTGCTTCGCCGGTCTGGACCATTTCCGAGATCTTGGCCGAGCTCGGGATGAACTCGAGCACGTTCTTGCCGATCAGGTCGCGGAACTTGCTGAAGCCCGGCTCGACATTGGTCTCGTTGCCGCCCTGGATACGGTTGAACATCAGGAAGGCGTGCAGACCGAAGGACGACGCCGAGGCCGACTGGAACACGACCTTGCCCTTGAACTTCGGGTCGGCGAGATCCATCCACGAAGTCGGCGCAGCCCAGCCCTTCTCGTCGAACATCTTCTTGTTATAGGCGAGCCCGGTCATGCCGAGGTCGATACCGACTGCCATGTCGTCCTTCATCCGGGTGCCCTGAGCAAGCTCGGCCAGCTCCGGACCGGGCTTCAGCTTTTCGCAGAGGCCGGCGCCGATCGCGCGCACCATGACGCCGTCATCGAGGAACATCACATGCATCTGCGGCTTGTCCTTGGCCGCAGTCGCCTTGGCCAGGATGTCCGAGGAAGTGCCCGGCACGACGACGATCTTGACGTCATTGGCCTTCTCGAACTCGGGGAAGACAGCCTGCGTGAAGGTGCGCTCGAAATTGCCGCCATTCATGCCGACATAGAGCGTCTTGGACTGCGCCATGGCGGCGCCGGAGGCGACGACGGCAAATGCGGCGACAGTGCTCGCCAGAGCGGTACGGCGGTTGATCATGAACGTGTCTCCCTTGTGTGTGGTGGCTCTGATGCTTCTCCCGCACCCGAGCCTCGGTCTGTGCGGGTCGAAATCGGAACGGGCGCGAAGCGTCCGATCGTGAACGCGTCGATGGGCGTCGTGCTGCGCCCGTCGCGGACAAGTTCGGCGAGGACCTCGCCGACGCCGGGAGCGATCTGAAAGCCGGCCCCGGTGAAGCCGAAGGCGTGGATCAGGCCGGGTGTCGTCAGGCTCGGCCCGATCACCGGGTTGCGATCGGGTATCGCTCCCTCGGTGCCGCTCCAGAAGCGGATGGCATGGGCGTGGCGCAGGCCCGGGAAGAGTTCGGCCGCGCGGTTCATGATGGCAAGCGCGCCCTCGCCGCGTGGGCGCGAGAAATCGGGATCGTCCAGGGGCAAGGCGCGTTCGCCGCCGACGACGCAATTGCCGCGCTCGACCTGCCKGGCATAGATGCCGCCGCCCTCCATGCCGATATTGGCGGTCATGATCGCCTCGAGCGGCTCGGTCACCACCATCGAGGGATAGATGCGCGCAAGCGGCACAGGCTCGCCAAATGCCGCAGCGAAGCTGTCAGCCCAGGCGCCCGCGCTGTTGATGACGAAACGCGCGCTCAGCGAGAGATCATCGCCCGCTTCCAGCGCGAAGCCCGCACCGTTGCGCGTTACGCCCTTCACCGGCGTGTTCTCCAGCACATGGACACCGACACGGCGCGCTGCGCTGGCAAAGCCGGTCGAGACCAGTCGCGGATTGGCATGGCCGTCGCCGGCGCAGAAGGAGGCGCCGAACACGTCGCCGCCGACCCAGCCGAAGCGCTCGCGCAGGCCGTTATGGCCAATCAGCTCGAGGCCGAGCCCCTGTCCGGCAACTGTCTCGGCATAGGCTTCAAGTGCAGCCATGTCGGCCTCGTCGCGCGCGAGCTTGAGGTGGCCGGAGCGCAGGAACTCGCCATCGATGCCGATCAACGCCTGCAGCCGCGGCCAGATGGCATGCGCGCGCTGAGACAGCGGCAACTGCTCGAGCGGCCGTCCCTGGCGACGCACACCGCCATAGTTTACGCCGCTCGCMTGCGCGCCACAAAAGCCCTTGTCGAGCAGCGCCACCGACATGCCCATGCCGCGCAGCGCAAGAGCCGCCGAACTGCCGACCAGGCCGCCGCCAATGATGGCGACATCGACATCAAGACGCCGGCTCATTCCGCGGCCTCCGCACCGGTCTCGGCCATCGTCAACGCGAGGGGGATCGGCTTGACCGGCGCCTGGCTCCGCAGCCGGCCGACAGCGTCGATTCCCCGGCCCGTCTCTCCGGCGAGAAGCTCGGCCGCCACGCTGCCGCAGATCCGCCCCTGGCAACGGCCCATGCCGATCCGGCTGACGGCCTTCAGCCGATTGAGCTCGCTGATCTCGAAATGACCGACCGCGCGGCGAACCTCGCCAGCGCTGATCTCTTCGCAGCGGCAGACGGGGGTCTCGTCGGCAATGTCCTTCGCCCAATGCGCCGGGAACGGGAACGCGGCTTCGAGGACATTGCGGAAGCGGCCGATGCGGGAAAGCGCGCGCCCAATGGCCTCGGCGCGCTCCGGGTCATGCGGCAAGCCGCGATCCTCGAGCAGGGCTAGCCCGGCGCGCTCGCCCGCGAGTTCCGCCGCATCGGCACCCGCAATGGCAGCCCCGTCACCCGCGAGATAGACGCCTGGCACGCTGCCACGACCGGCCGCATCGCGTTCAGGGAGCCAGGCACGGTCACGCTCGTCGAACCCGAAGCGGCAACCGGCGAGATCGGCGAGCTGGGTTTCCGAGCGCAGCGCCAGGCCGTAGCCGATGCCATCGCAGGAGAGCCTCCGCGAGCGCGTGCCCTGGCGCCACAGGATCGCCTCGACGCGCCTGTCCCCTTCGACGCGGACATCCTCCACGCCATAATGCAGCGCGACGCCGCGCAGCCTGAGTTCGGCCGTCATCCGCATGCCGCGCAAGATGACCGCAGGTTCGAGCGCAAGGCCGCGCAGCAGGTTGAGCTTCGCGTTGAAGGGAGCGGTATCCAGCACCGCGGCGACGTCGACGCCAGCCTTCAGATACTGCCAGGCGACGAGATAGAGCAGCGGCCCGGAKCCGAGGAAGACGACGCGCGAGCCAATGGCGCAGCCTTGCGCCTTCAGTGCGATCTGGGCACCACCGAGGGTGAAGACGCCCGGCAGGGTCCAGCCCGGAATCGGCAGGATGCGATCGGTCGCCCCGGTTGCCAGGATCAACCCATCATAGGCGATCTGCCGGTTGGTTCCTGCCACTGCGATATCGGCCTGGCCGTCCCGCAGGTTCCAGAGCAGCGCCTGCGGCCAGTAGTCGAGCCGTCCGGCAAGGGCGGCGAAATCGCTGTGCAGCCGCTCGGCCTTCGACGCTTCGGAGCCATAGAGCGCCGCGCTGCTGCGTTCGTCGGCAACCAGCCTCTGGCGATAGATCTGACCGCCGCAGGCGGGCGCCTCGTCGACGACGAGCGGTCGCAGGCCAGCCTTGACCAGTGCCTCGGCGGCCCGGACGCCGGCGGGCCCGGCGCCAACGATCAGCGGTTGCGCACGCGCCGTCACGCCACCCTCCCCTTGGCTGTCACGATCCGCATGCCGGCGGCGAGCGCCGTGGTGCAGGCGCGCAGGCGTGCCCCGCCTTCGAGACGGACCCAGCAATCCTGGCAGGCGCCCATCTGGCAGAAGCCGGCGCGCGGCGAAGCCGAGAACTCGCTCACCCGCAGCACCTCGCTGCGATTGAGGATGGCGGTCAGCACGGTGTCTCCGGCCCGCCCCTCGCAAGGCTCGCCGTCGAGAATGAAGGCGATGACCGGGTGGCTTTTGCGTGCGATGCGGTGAAGCAATGGCATCGGTCCGCGCTCACTTCTGTCCGACGAGGATCTTGTCGAGCCCGAACGCGCGGTCGAGCACCAGCATCGCGCCGGCCGTCAGCGCGATCATCAGCGCCGAGACCGCCGCCATCATCGGGTCGATGGATTCGGTCGCGTACATGTACATACGGACCGGCAAGGTCACGGTCGCCGGCGAGGTGACGAAGATCGACATCGTCAGCTCGTCGAAGCTGTTGATGAAGGCGAGCAGCCAGCCGCCGGTGATGCCCGGCAGGATCATCGGCGCGGTGACGCGGCGGAATACCGTCCAGTGCGAGGCGCCGAGCGTCATCGCCGCCTGCTCGGCACTGCGATCCATGCCCGAGAGCGCCGCAAGGACCAGCCGCAGCACATAGGGCGTGACGATGATGACATGGCTGACCACCAGCCAGGTGAAGCTTCCGGTCGCGCCGATCAGGGCGAAGAGCCGCAGGAAGGCCACGCCCAGGACGAGATGCGGGATGATCAGCGGCGACAGGAAGAGCGCGTTCAGCCCATCACGGCCGGGAAAGTCGTAGCGGTCGATGGCGAGCCCGGCCGGCACGGCGAGTGCGATCGCGATCGTTGCCGACAGTGTCGCGAGCCACAGGCTGTTGACGAAGGAGGCGACGAAATCCGGGTGCACGAAGATCTCGCGGAACCAGCGCAGCGAGAAGCTGGTGGTCGGGATCGAGAGCGTGTTCTCGGGCGTGAAAGCGACGAGGCAGATGACCAGCAGCGGCGCCAGCACGAAGGCGACGACGAGCGTGTGGAAGGCGAGCGCGATCGGACCATTTTTCTGCATGGCGCTTATCCCAGGGTCCGGCGGGCGCGGGCTTCGACCATGCGGTTATAGGCCAGCATGATGATGAGGTTCGCGACGAGCACGATGATCGCGATCGTGGCGCCGAGCGGCCAGTTCAGCTCATGCATGAACTCGTCATAGACGAGCGTCGCCGCCATCTTGAGCCGGCGGCCACCAAGCAGGCCGGGGATCGCGAAGGCGCTGGCCGAGAGCCCGAAGACGATCAGGCTGCCAGATAGCATGCCCATGCTGACCTGCGGCATCACCACCCGGCGCAGCGCGGTGAAACGCGAGGCGCCAAGCGTCCAGGCGGCAGCCTCGACGGAAGGATCGAGCTTCTGCAGCGAAGTCCAGACCGGGATGACCATGAAGGGCAGCATGACGTGGACAAGCGCGATCACGATCGCCGTCTCGGTGTAGAGCAGCTTCACGGTGCCAAGCCCAAGCGCCTGGAGTGCCTGGTTCACCAGTCCGGTCGAGCCAAGCAGCATGCTCCAGCCAAAGGCACGCACCACCACCGAGACGAGCAGCGGCCCGATGATCACCAGCAGGAAGACGGAGCGCCAGGGATCGCGCATCCGCGCCAGGATATAGGCCTCGGGCACACCGATCAGCGCGCAGAGCAGTGTCGTCAGAGCAGCCACGCGCAGCGTCCGCAAGAAGATACCGAGATAATAATCGTCCGTGACCACCGCGAGGTAGTGGGCGAACGTGAATTCGTTCTTGATGCCCGTGCCGTGGTCATAGACGTGGAATGACAAAATCACCGTCAGCACCAGCGGGACGATGACCAGAGCCAGGAACAGCAGGGCGCCGGGCGAGACCAGCAGCCAGGGCGTCAGCGCCGAGCGGGCCCGACTCATGCCGCGGCTCCGGTCGTAGCGGTAACGGCCTCGACCCGCAGGCTCGCAGGCGTCCAGTCCAGTGCAACGGCATCGCCCTCGCCTGCCGGCTCTTCGCCATGGTTGGGAACCGAGACAGAGAGCGCTCCAACCGGCGTCTCGACGGTGAAGAGCCAGTAGCTACCGAGGAAGAAGCGATTGACGATGGTACCGTCGAGCCGGCCCTGGCCCTGCGACCGCAGCAGGATCTTTTCAGGACGCAGCGAGAGCGCGACCGTCTGGCCGTCCGGGAAGCTCGCCTGCTCGCAAGGCAGGGACACGCCGTTGATCTGCGGTGTTCCGGCGGGGCCGTGCCCTCGCCAGATGCCGTCCAGCCGGTTCATCTTGCCGACGAAGGAGGAGATGAAAGCCGTAGCCGGGCGCTCATAGAGCCGGTAGGGCGCATCGATCTGGGTCATGCGACCCTGCTCCATCACGACCACCCGATCGCTGATCGACAAGGCTTCCGCCTGGTCATGCGTGACCATGATCGTCGTCGTGCCGACGCTCTGCTGGATCCGGCGCAGTTCGAACTGCATTTCCTCGCGCAGCTTGGCGTCGAGATTGGAAAGCGGCTCGTCGAGCAGCAGCACCGGGGGCACGATCACCAGTGCACGCGCGATCGCGACGCGCTGGCGCTGGCCGCCCGAAAGCTGGCGCGGATATCGGTCGGCAAGCTGGGCCAGATGCACCAGCCCGAGCATCGTCTTGACGCGCTCGTCGCGCTCGGCGCGGGCGACCTTGCGCATCTCCAGGCCGAAGGCGACGTTCTGCGCCACGGTCATGTGCGGAAACAGTGCATAGCTCTGGAAGACGATGCCGAGACCGCGCGTGTTCGGCTTCTCACGGGTGATGTCGCGCCCGTCGAGAGCGATCTTTCCGCCTGTCGGTTCGACGAGGCCGGCGATCATCTGAAGCGTCGTGGTCTTGCCGCAGCCGGACGGACCGAGCAGCGAAACGAACTCGCCCTTGGCGACGCTGAGGTCGACATCGCGCACCGCGGCGTGATCGCCATAGACCTTGCTCAGCGACGCCAGCGTCAGGAAGCCCATCTCCACCTCGCCTGGTAGACACCCCGGGAGCATCGAACGGGGCGCCGATCTGCAACGGCGCAAGGAGGCGGCAGGGGCACGAATTCGTCAATTTATAATTTCATAGAAGAGAATTTCATTTGAGTTAATTTCGACATATGGAATTTTCTAAAGGACATCGAAATGCAAATTCGGACAACCGAATGAACGATTCAGCCGAAGCGACATCGAGCCTGCGTCGCGCGCTCGGTCTCCTGCGCATCCTCGCGGCAGCGGATCCGGCCGGTATACGCCTGAAGGACCTCTCCGAGGCGGCAGGCTGCAGCCAGCCGACGGCGCATCGCGCCTTGCAGGACCTGATCGCGGAAGGTTTCGCCGAGCAGGTCACCGGTGGGAAGCGTTACCGGCTGGCCCTGGACTTCTTCGTGCTGGCGGCCCGCGCCGGCCAGGCCAGCGGATTGCGCGATCTTGCACGGCCGGTACTGCTGCGCCTCTCGGCGACGCTGCACGACACCATCTTCCTGCTGGTCCGCAACGGCTACGATGCTGTCTGCCTCGATCGGGTCGAAGGCCCCTTCCCGATCCGGTCCTTCACGGGCGATATCGGCGGCAAGGTGCCGCTCGGCATTGGACAGGGCAGCCTCGCCATTCTCGCGCATCTTCCCGAGGACGAACGCGAGGCCGTGATCCGCTTCAATATCCCGCGTCTGCTCGATCGCGGCTTTCTGGACGAGGCCGGCCTGCGCATCGCGCTGGCCGAGGCACGCGAGCTGGGCTGGGTCAGCCTCAATACCGGGCTGATCCCGGGCATGGCCGGCCTCGGCGTGCCGGTCTTCGATGCAGAAGGCCGCGCCGTCGCGGCGCTCAGCATCGGCACTCTGGCGGAGCGCCTCAGCGACGAGCGGGGCCCGAATGTCGCGCGGATTCTCCAGCGGGAGGCCGCGACGCTCGGCGCGAGCCTCAATCCGTTCGATGTTTCGCTGCGCTATCCCTCACGCAGCCTCAGCAGCACGGCCCGCCAGTATCCCTGAGAAAGCGAGGCGGGCGCGATCACTCCACCTTGGCGATCGCTTCGATCTTCTCGATGCCGCCGAGCTTCGGGGCGAATGAGATCCAGACCTTGCGGGCACCGGCCTCCCAGCCTGGACGATCCTCCGGTTGGACGAGCTTGCCCCCCTCGGATTGCGCCTTGGCCATCGATGCCTCCTCGTCGGCAAGGATGAGGTCATCGAAATAGGACGTGCCTTCGGCTGCCGCCTCGGACAGCGCCTTGCGATCCTCCGCCGTAAGCCCCTTCCAGAAGGACGCCGAGACATAGACGACGCCGCTCGCCCAGATATGCCCGGTCTCGATCAGATAGGGCACGACCTCGTGCAGCTTGAAGCCGACATAGGCCGATTTGGTGAGGTCCATGGCATCGACGACGCCGGTTTTCAGCGCGTTATAGGTTTCGGGGATCGGAATCGGCGTCGGATAGGCGCCGAGTCCCGACCAGAGCTCGGTATGAAGCGGGCTCTGGATTACGCGGATGCGCTTGCCCTTGACCGATTCAGGCGTCGTCAACGGCTCCTTCGCCAACAGGTGGCGCGCGCCGTAATTGATGAAGCCGAGCACGACAAAACCCTGCGCCTCGTATTTCGCCTTGAGTTCGGCGCCAAGCGCACCATCAAGCACGCGCTTGAGATGGCCACGATCGCGGAACAGGAAGGGCAGATCGAGGATCTGGCCGTCCGGCACCCAGGAGGAGAGCGCCGAGATCGTCGAAAGCGAGGCCTGGACCGAACCGAGCCTGATCCCTTCCGCGACCTCCTTCTCGCCGCCGAGTGCCGCGTTGCCGACGATGCGCAGATCGAAGCGGCCGGGCGCGGTCCTGTTCAGCGTCTCCGCGATCCTGCGCCAGATCTTCGTCTCTGGCTTGTCCTCGCCGAAGAGCGAGGCGACGGTCACCGGCCGGCCAGCGGCATGGACCGCACGAGCCGAGAGGAGCGCGGGCGCGGCAAGCAGGCCTGCGGCGACTTGGCGGCGGGTCAACGACATCAGAAGAACTCCTTGATGGAAAGCGGGAGCGACGGCCAGACGGCTGCACCGAGCGAGAGAACGGCGAGCGCCACCAGCAGCGAGCCGAGCAAGGGCAGCACAGCGCGGAAGACCGAGCCCGCGGGAATGCGCAAGATGCCGCTGACGACATAGACGAGGATGCCGAGCGGCKGCGTCAGCCCGTGGATCATCAGGTTGACGACGAGGATGACGCCGAACTGGATCGGGTCCAGTCCGGCCGCGACGGCGACCGGCAACAGCAGCGGACCGAGCAGCAGGATCGCAGCGCCGATATCGAGGAAGAGCCCCGCCGCCAGCAGCACGAGATTGGCGAGCAGGATCACCGCATAGGGACCGGCGCCGAGAGCGGTCACCAGGGCTGCCATCTGGTCCGAGACCCGGTCGACCGCGAGCATGAAGGCAAACGGCGCGGAGGCTCCGATGAGCAGGCCGACGGCCGCTGCCTCCGTCGCCGATTTCCGCAAGGCGGCGAAGACGGTGCGACCATTCAAGCTCCGTAGCGCGAGGCAGGTCACCAACGAATAGGCCACCGCGAGCGCAGACGCTTCCGTCACGGTCACCACGCCGAAGCGGATGCCGACCACCACGACGATCCCGAGTCCGATCGCGGGCAGCGCCCCGACAAAGCTTCGCACGCGCTCGACACCGGTCGCCTTCGGCGCAGCGTCGACGACATTGCGCACGCTGAGATGAATGCCGATGGCGAGAGCCAGCGCCAACACCCCACCAGCGATAAAACCGCCAACCAGAAGCGAGCCGACCGAAAGGTTTGTCGCAGTCGCCAGCAGCAGGAACGCGATCGAGGGCGGGATGATATTGTCCAGCATCGAGACGCCGGCGACGATCGCGCCAGCCTGCGCCGGCGGATAACCACGGGCGATCAGCGTCGGCGCCATCACCTTGGCCCCGAAGGCGGCATTCGCCACCGAAGAACCCGACGCCCCTGAGAACAGGACGCTCGCGACGAGCGCCGTCTGGGCGAGGCCCGCCCGCAGGTGCCCGACGAGCGCGCCGGCAAAGCGCACGAGCCGTTCCGCAAGGCCGCCTTCGGTCAGCAACTCGCCCGCTAACAGGAAAAAGGGCACCGCGAGCAGCAGGAACTTGCTGATCCCGGAGACCGTGTTCTGCACGATCGCTGGCTCGGGAAGCAGCCCGCCAAAGGCCCCTGTCAGCGAGACGCCGGCCAGCAGCGCGAATGGCAGAGGCGCGCCCAGGATCAGGCCAAGCCCGGCAAATCCGGCGGCGATGAGGCTCGGTGGCTCGACGAAGAGCCCGGTGACCTGCTGCGCCAGCAGGTAGGAGCCGGTCCCGACCGCAAGCGAAAGCGCTGCCGAGAGCCAGGAGCGGTCCAAAGCAGCGCGAGCCAGAACGACCAGCAGCGTCAGTCCGCCCCCGATCGCGAAGACGCCGAAGCGCAGCGACTCCGGCAAGCCCAGCACGGTCGAGACGCCGCCGACCTGCGCCGCGACCCCGGCGCCGCCAAGCGCGAGCACGAGTGAGCCATGCACGGCAAAACCATCGGCCAGGATCGCCGCCCCTCGCTGTCCCGAGGCCGGCAACAGCCTGACGATGACATCGAGCCGCATGGCAAGCGCGCTGGTCGCGGCAAGCGGCGCTCCGATGGCGATCAGCGCGGCATGAAGCCAGATCGCCAACTCGTCCGACCAGACGAAGCCGCCGCCGAAGACATACCGACGAATGACAGCCGCAATGACCACGCTGAACAGGATCGCGAGCAACGCCGCGCCCGCAATCTCGAGGACCGAGACGAGGCGCGACAGCGCGCGCGCGGCAGGGCGACGCAAAAGCCCGGGCGTTTCCGCCCTCACATCAGCCAAGGTTGTCATCACGCGTTCGCCAGGAGCTTAGCGCAGGGGCGAAAAGGCGGTCGGCCGCAGGATACGGCTTCGCATCTCGAGAACATAGGGCGCAGCCTTGGCGCGAAAGGCCTGCCAGGCAGGGTCGGCTTCCATTGCGGCACGCCGACGTTCGCGGTCGCCGGCATCCTCGAAGCGCCACATATGCACGACCTCGTTGACCACGCCGGTATCGGTGGTGAACCAGCCGATCAGATGGCCGAGATGCGAGACCTGCAGTTCCATGCCTTCGCGGACATAGAGGTCGAGATAATCGCGCACATGGGCGGGCTTGATGGCATAGGTGCGTTCGTCGAGGATCATGACTTAGCCTGCGGCTTTCGCTGAGAGGTCGCGGTCGAACAGGTTGGACCAGGTGAAGGCCGAGCCCGCCCGGGGAGTTCTTGCCACGTCGAGATGCGGCAAGACCAGTTCGGCGAAGCGGTAGGCTTCCTCGAGCAGCGGCATGCCGGACAGAATGAAGGTCTCGATGCCCGCCGCCTGATAGGCGCGCAACGTCCGGATCACGGTCTCGGGCGAGCCGACGATTGCAGTGCCGGGCCCGGGACGCACGAGCCCCAACCCAGCCCAAAGTCCTGGCGCAATCTCGAGGTCACGCGCGAATTTGGGCTTCAACCCGCCATGCAGTGCCGTCATCTTCTGTTGCCCGACTGAATCCGTGCCGGCCACGAAACGGGCATTGGCCGCGATGGCGGCGTCGTCCATCTGATCATGGAGATCCTGAGCCGCCGCCCAGGCCTCCTCGTCGGTCTCGCGGACGACCACATAGAGCCGGATGCCATAGTTCAACTCGCGGCCATGGGCCGCGGCGCGCGCCCGCACATGCCCGACCTTTGCAGCCATCTCGTCCGGGGTTTCGCCCCAGGACAGATAGGTATCGACATGCTTGGCAGCGACCTCGATCGCAGCCTCGGAAGAGCCCCCGAACCAGAGATCGGGCTGCACGATCGGATCAGCACCCGAGAGAGCGAGCTTGGCCTCGATCGTCTCGACATGGCGTCCCTTGAAGGTCACCGTTTCGCCGGCGAGGATGCGCCGGAACACAGTGAGATATTCGTCGGCCATCACGTAGCGCTCGTCATGGGGCAGCAGCATGCCATAGGCGCCGAGCATCTTGGCGTCGCCCGAGACGATGTTGAGCAGCAACCGCCCCTTGGAGAATTCCTGGAAGGTCGCGGCCATCTTGGCCAGCAGCACCGGCGGGATCAGCCCGGGGTGGATCGCCGTCAGGAAGCGCATTCGCTCGGTGAAGGGCAGCAGCGATGCGCCGAGAACCCAGACGTCATGCGCACCGGTCGCCAGCAGCGCGCCAGTGAAGCCGAGATGATCATAGGCCCGCGCCAATTGCTGCAGATAGGCATGATCCATCTTGCGGGCGCCGTCCTTCTTCCAGGGATAGCGGCCGTCAGGGGCGGTCAGATACCAGAGCACATTCATAGGCTTTGTCTCATGATTTGCAGTGATGCTTAAGCCGAAGCGGCGGCGTCTTCGAACCGGGAGAGGCCGAGCGCTCGCCGAAGAATGCCATGGCGGACGAGGCAGGCGGCCTCCTGCTCCTGTTCGGCCAGAACGGCGGCGTCGATCGCAGAGATGCGCCAATCGCGCGAGCGCAGAACGGCGAGCCATTGCGCTTCATCGACATCCCCCGATGCCGAGAGCTGGCGAGCAGCCGCTTCTGCATGGTCCTCAACGAAGCTCGCGATGCGCGCGATGTGCTTGTGGAAGGCGGCGATCTGGTTCGGCCGCCGATCGAGGACCGGACGATGCGTCCAGAACAGAGAGCGATTTGGGATGACGCCTCGCGTATCCGCCATGGCGACAAGCCCGCCTCGATCCAGCTCCACAGGCAGGTGAGGATCCATCGCGATCCAGGCCGCGACCTCGCCCTGCCGCAGAGCCCTTGCCGAAGCCACTGGCGAAAGATCGATGCGGTTGAAATCCGCAAGGCCCAGGCCAGCCCGTTCGGCGAGATGCGCCAGCAGATAGGTATGGAACGAGCCCTCGACGAGGGCGATCCGGCAGCCTTTGAGGCCTGCCAATGCGACCTCAGCCTCGTCCTTCCGCCTCAGGATGGCACCATTGGCCGGGCGCGGTTGAGAGGCCGCGAGATAGACCACCTCGAGCCCCAGATCCTGCGCGGTCAGCGGGGGCGTCGAGCCGGTGCCGCCGAGTTCGATCTCGCCGCCGGCGAGCAGTTCTCCGGTCGCGCGGCCATCGGCATAGTCGACGAACGCCCAGCGCTGATCGCCCTCCCTCTCCGCGAGCAGCCGCGCAAGGCGCAGATGCAGGTTGTTGGCATGGACCCCGACGCGAAGGCGGCCAGGCGAATGAAGACCGCTCATCTCGTCCCCTCAGCCAGCCGGGAAGGCGCCTTCGAAGACACTGGCCGAAAGCGGATTGCGCTGGCTCGGAACCTCGCGGGCCTGCAGTGCCTCGGGCAATTGCGCCTTGTCGCCCACCTTGCCGATGGCGACGGCCGCCTCGACCCGATAGCCGCCGGGAACATTCAACTCCACCGCAGCCCGCTCAAGATCGAGCCCCGCCATGCCATGCGCCTGCCAACCCGAGCGGGTCGCCTGCAATGCGAGATGGGCCCAGGCCGCACCGGCATCGAAGGAATGAGTGTGGGAGGCGATTTCCTCGACCTTGCCCGGAACGGCAAGCGTCGACTTCGAGACGATCACGACGAGTGCCGCCGAGTCCTTGGCCCATGACGCATTGAACGCATTCAGCAGGCCTAGCAGCCGATGCCAATGGGCGGAGGCACGCCGGGCATAGATKAAACGCCAGGGCTGGGAATTGTACGAGGATGGCGCCCAGCGCGCGGCTTCGAACAGAGAGAGCAACTCGGCTTCGCTGATCTCATCGTCACTGAATGCACGAGGCGACCAGCGTTCGAGAAAGAGTGGATCGATCGCATGGTCAGCGGCGCGGTCATTGGCAGTCGTCGGCATGATCCGGATGTCCGTGAGGCAGTATTGAGAAGTATGACACCAAAGCACTGAGGCAGGTTCGCCGCAGAATTGCGAACGTTCGGGCAGGGAACRTCCGCGATAACGCTCTCACGACTGGCCGAGCGAGCCTTCGCCGCTTACGAAGACCGCCTGATATCGTGCAGAAAGCATCGAGCTTGGACCGGCCCCGGTCAATAGAATTGTCTGTTTAAACGAACGATCGATTTGGAAGATTCTTTACGAACAGCCTCTAGATACGAGCAACCAATTCTCCATTGCCGTTTGCCGTTGGGGAATGCAGCCCAAAAACCCAAATCTGCCGCACGATCACCGCACAAGAATCCGTCATGCCGAACGAACGTGAACTTGCCCTTCCTTCCTCTGACGCTCCGCCCGGGTTCTTCTCCGGCCGCCGCGAGAAAAATTCCGACAGCAGGCGGAACCTTTGCGTCGCTGCGGCGTTTGCGGCGAAATGCGGGAGGTTGCGGTCATGAATGGCGTGGTGTTCGCCTCGGCAGTCGTCCTTTGCGGAGGCATCGTTTCGGTCCTCACCGGGAGTATTCCCACCCACGGATTTTTCGCTGAGTTTGTCTGGTCAGGGCTAGCCTTGGCTGGGCTGATCACCATCGCAGGCATCGAAGCCTCGAGCTGAATTCTTGTCTGCTCTTTGGTGTGAAAGGCGCCCTTCGTTACGAAGGCTCGCGCTGCATCCTGCTTGCTGCTTCGCCCCGGCCAGAGTTGAGCGTAGGATCGTCTGCGCTGTCCGAGCCTTGCCACCAGGCATAGGCGGGTTTTGACCAGACTTGAGGTGGCGGCCGCCGCCGGCCTCGCAGCCCACGGTCCAGATGGGAGTTCGCGATGAATACAGCCAACCTGCAGCTAGAAGGCCTGCTTGTCGCCGTAGCCGAACTCACGCGCCTGCTGGTTCGCAAGGGACTTGTCGAGGAAGCCGAGGTCGAGTGGGCGCTGGACCGTGCGGAAACGAGCCTCCGCTCCGACCACAGACGCATGGGCCAACTCCGKGAGAGCAATGCCGACGCCGTCACATTCCCCGTGCGCTTTCTGAGCGCCGCCTTGAGGAATACCGGGGACTCCCCGCTCTCCTTCTCGGAACTGGCGTGTCATGTCGGGCAGTCGAAGCCGGCCCGGGTGCCGCAGCCTCCTCACCCTGCATCCTGACATCGGCTTCGACTTCAAATCTCCACCACCGCAACGCCGAAATGCCGCAATCGCCTCCATACCATGAGCTAGCTTATGATATGGAGGCCTGAGCATGCGGCGCCCACTCAAGCGCGAACTCGTTTTCCAGCTTCTCGAGACCTCCCGACAACTGCGCAGCTATGTCGACCAGCGCGCACGGGAAAATGGCACGACCCGCGCGCAATGGAGCGTGCTGGCTCGTCTGCGCCGCGCGGAAGGTCTCAATCAGGCCACGCTCGCCGAGATGCTCGAGCTGCAACCGATCTCGTTGACGCGCCTGCTTGACCGGCTGGAAGGCCAGGAACTCGTCGAGCGCCGCCTTGATCCCCAGGACCGACGCGCACGGCTCCTGCACCTGACCTCTGCGGGTCGAAAGCTCGTTGACGATCTCGATGCGCTGCGCGCAGAGATCGCCGGCGAGGTACTCGACAGTATCGACGAACCTTCTCTCTCGACGACCCTCGCGACACTCGCATCTGTCCGGGACAGGCTGAGGCACGGAGCCCCGGAGCGCGCCGAGACGAAGCCAGCCGCGCGTCGCGTGCCTGCTGGCAGCGCCCTTTGAGTTGCGCGGAGTAGGCTCGATGAAAGGCTCAAAATCACTCTGGGTGATCGCCATTCTCGCCGTGGGCGCCGTCGGCGCCGGCCTGTGGCTGAAGCTCCCAAGCGCAAACCAGGGCAAGGACGGCGGCTCCCGCGCCACCACGACGCGCAGCGAAGCACCCGTTTCGGTCGTGACCGCCAAGGCGACAACGGACGACGTCCCCGTACATAAGCGGGCTATCGGCTTCGTCGAATCCCCTGCGATCGTCACCGTCAAATCGCGGCTCGACAGCCAGATCATGGAGCAGCACGTCAAGGACGGGCAATTCGTTAGGGCCGGCGACCTGCTCTTCACACTCGACGACCGCGATCTGCGCACTCAGATTGCCAGGGATCAGGCTGCTCTCGCCCGCGACCAGGCGACCCATGACCGTGCCCAGGCCGACCTTGCCCGCTTCCAGCAATTGCTGGCGAAGAACGCCGGCACGCAGCAATCCGTGGACCAGGGTATTGCCGATGAGAAGACGGCAGCCGCGACGATCCTGGCGGACAAGGCAGCGCTTGAGTCAGACATGCTCAAGCTGAGCTATAGCAAGATCACCTCACCGATCGATGGACGAGCGGGCGCCGTGCTGGTCACGCCGGGCAATCTCGTCAGCGCCAACAGCGCGGGCCCGGGCCTCGTCACGATCACGCAGGTCAAGCCGATCCGCGTCGCCTTCACCTTGCCCGAACGCGAGGTACCCATGCTGCAAGCGGCGCTCACGGCCGGCAAGGTTCTCAAGGTCACCGCGAAACCCGCCGACTCGCCGCGCCCGCCGGCAGAAGGAACCCTCACCTTCGTCGATTCCAGTGTGGACATCGCTTCCGGCACCATCGCGGCCAAGGCTGCTTTCGCCAATGCCGACCTCTCGCTCTGGCCAGGCCAGTATGTCGATGTCGCAGTCGAGGCCGACAGGCTCGACAATGCCACGATCATTCCGACGGTCGCCGTGCAGGTGGGGCAGAAGGGCTCCTATGTCTATGTCATCAAGCCGGACGACACGACCGAGCTGAGGCAGGTCAGCATCGCCCTCGTCGATGGCGACAGGACGGTGATCACGGACGGTGTTGCGGCAGGCGAGCGCGTGGTCGTCGACGGCCAGATGCGGCTCAAGCCCGGAACCCGCGTCCGCGAGCGCGCTCCCCCCGGAGCGGATACCAAGCCCGCGGCAGGCAAGGAGACCATCGCCGACGGAGGTCGGTCATGAGCATCTCTGGCTTCTGCATCCGCCACCCCGTGGCGACCATCCTGATGTCGGTCTCGCTGGTCCTCGCAGGGCTCTTCGCCTATCGCTTCCTGCCGGTCGCGGCCCTGCCCCGCGCCGAATTCCCGGTGGTGAACGTCTCGGCGCAACTGCCCGGCGCCTCTCCCGACACCATGGCGACCTCGGTCGCGACGCCCTTGATCAAACAGTTCGCCACGATCGCCGGCATCGACAGCATTGCGACGACAAATTCCCAGGGCGCAACCTCGATTGCCATCCAGTTCGTACTCAATCGCAACATCGATGCCGCCGCCGCCGATGTGCAGGCCGCGATTGCGCGCGCCCAGAAGCAGCTGCCGATCGAGATGACCGCGCCGCCGAGCTATCGCAAGGTGAACCCGKCCGACGCGCCGATCATCCTGCTCGCGCTGAAGAGCGATATCATCCCGCTCTCGCAACTCGATGCTTTCGCACAGCAGGTGATCTCGCCTGCCCTGTCGACTGTCGACGGCGTTGCGCAGGTCCTGATCTTCGGCAGCCAGAAATATGCGGTGCGCATCCGCATCGACCCGACCGCGCTGGCGGCTCGCGGCATCGGCGTCGACACCTTGCAGAATGCGATCACCTCCGCCAACGACAATTCTCCGGTCGGCACGGTGCAGAACGACCGGCAGCAGCTGACGATCCAGGCCAGCACACAGCTCGCAAATGCAGCCCAGTTCGCCGATGTCATCATCGCCACGCGCAACGGCAAGCCCGTGCGCCTCGGCGATGTCGCGAAGGTGATCGACTCGGTCGAGAATACGCAGACAGCCAGCACCTATGACGGCATGCCGGCCGTCGTGCTCGCAGTGCAGCGCCAGCCCGATGCCAACACCGTCGACGTCGTCGACAGGGTCAAGGCCATGCTGCCGGCGTTCCGCGAGCAGTTGCCGGCGGCAGCGCAACTGGCGCAGCTCAATGACCGCTCGACCTCGATCCGCGCCGCGGTCGAGGATGTTCAGTTCACGCTGGGGCTGACCATCGTTCTGGTCATCATGGTGATCTTCGTCTTCCTGAGAAGGCTCACCGCGACCCTGATCCCGGCAGTTGCCGTGCCGATCTCGATCATATCAACGCTCGCGGCGATGTATGTGCTCGGCTTCTCCATCGACAACATCTCGCTGCTTGGCCTGACGCTCTCGGTCGGCCTCGTCGTCGACGACGCCATCGTCATGCTCGAGAACATCGTGCGGCACATGGAAGAGGATGGGCTCTCAGCCTTTGACGCAGCTCTCAAGGGCTCGCGCGAAATCGGCTTCACCATCATCTCGATCTCGCTCTCGCTTGTCGCGGTCTTCATCCCCGTGCTGTTGATGGGTGGTGTCATTGGCCGGATCTTCAACGAGTTCGCGGTGGTCGTCACCGTCGCGATCCTCGCCTCGGCCTTCGTGTCCCTGACACTGACGCCGATGCTCTGCTCGCGGCTGTTGACCAACGCCGACCAGCACGCTCCCGAGCACGGCCTTGGCCATGTGCTCGAACGCGGCTTTGAGAGCGTGCTCCGCGGCTATGACCGCGCGCTGACTCTCTGTCTGCGTGTGCAGCCGCTGATGCTTGCTGCCTTCTTCGCAACAGTGATCGGCACGGTCTGGCTCTTCCAGACCGCGCCCAAAGGTTTCTTCCCGCAAGAGGATATAGGTCAGCTCCAGGTCGCGACGGAAGCGAGGCAGGATATCTCATTCCCCGCGATGCAAAGGCTGCAGAAGGAGGTTGCCGACGTCTTCCGCAACTCGCCCTATGTCAGCCATGTCGCGTCCTCAGTCGGAGGCGGAGGCGGCGGTGGCGGCAGCGGCGCGCTCAATGCCGGGCGCCTCTTCGTCGAGTTGAAGCCGAGAACCGAACGTCCTGCGCTGCAGACCGTGCTCTCCGACCTGCGCAGGCAGCTCGCACAGGTCGCCGGCATCAACGCCTTCATGACACCGGTTCAGAACCTCAATATCGGCGCGCGCGCCTCCAAGAGCCAATATCAGCTCGTGGTGCAAGGCCTCGACCAGACGCAGATGAACGATTGGGCGCTGAAGCTCGCCGATGCGATGAGCCAGGATCGCGCGACCTTCACCGACGTCACCACCGATCTCCAGAACAACGCCCTGCAAGCGACCCTGGTCATCGACCGCGACAAGGCAAACTCACTGCAGATCGGCGCCGACACCCTGCGCTCGACGCTGTATTCCGGCTTTGGCGTTCGTCAGGTCTCGACCATCTTCACCACCGGAGACAGCTATGAGGTGGTTGTCGAGTTCGACCCCGCTCTTGGCTGGACGGCCGACAAGCTCGACGCGATCCGCGTGCGCGCCAGCAATGGCCTGCTTGTCCCGCTCGGCTCCTTCACCCGCGTCGAGCGCACGGCGGGGCAGCTGACGGTGAACCAGCTCGGCCAGCTTCCGGCGGTGACCATTTCCTACAACCTCCCTGCGGGCGTCGCGCTCGGCGACAGCGTGACCAGGATCAACACCATCAAGACGGAGCTTGGGTTACCGACGACGCTCTCGACGACGCTTGCCGGCACCGCCAAGACCTTCCAGGATTCGCTCGCCAACCAGGGCCTGCTGATCGCCGGCGCGATCCTGACGATCTATATCGTGCTCGGCATCCTCTATGAGAGCTTCATCCATCCGCTGACGATCCTGACCGGCCTGCCATCGGCGGCCATCGGCGCCCTGGCCGCGCTGCGTCTCTTCGGCCTCGACCTGTCGGTGATCGCKATCATCGGCATGCTGATGCTGATCGGCATCGTCAAGAAGAACGCGATCATGATGATCGATGTCGCGCTCGTGCTGCAACGCGAGGGCGTGCCCTCTCAGGATGCGATCCACCGCGCCTGTCTGATGCGCTTCCGCCCGATCCTGATGACGACGCTGGCGGCGCTGATGGGCACCTTGCCGATCGCACTCGGCGCCGGCGCCAGCGCCGAGCTGCGTCAACCTCTCGGCATCGCGGTGGTCGGCGGACTGCTGATCTCGCAGGTGCTGACGCTCTTCATCACGCCGGTGCTGTTTCTCTACATGGAGCGCGTGTCGAAGGCGCTGACCATCGCGAGATGGGCGAACCCGAAGCCGACTACCGCCGCCGTGCGGGAGAGAACACGTCCGACATGATCAATGCGTCGGCCGTGCTTGGGCTGAACGCGGCCGGGATATCGTAGACCAGAACGAGGCGAAGCAGCGCCTTGACGTCCACGTCATGGGGCATGGCGGCAAGCGGATCGGGGAAGAAGATCAGCACGTCGATCTTCCCCTCGGCGATCATCGCTCCGATCTGCTGATCGCCGCCGAGCGGGCCACTCTTCACTGTCTCGACACTGACATCGGGGTGGCTCTGCTTCAGCACAGAACCCGTCGTCGCCGTGGCCACAAGCCGATGCGCGCTCAGAACCTGGATGTTTCGCGTCACCCAGGCCGCAAGATCGGGCTTCTTGCGGTCATGGGCGATCAAGCCGATGCCGAGGCGTTTCGTCATGTCCGCCTTCCCTGTTCCAGCCCCGCGCGGGCTCAGACGACGCTGTCGCGCTCGGGCACGGGCTCGCCGCGCGAGACACGGGCGATGTTGTCGAACATCCGCTTCACCGTCGGGGCGAAATTGTCGGATGCGATCGCCGCCAGATGCGGCGTCACCACCAGATTGTCGAGCCCGAGCAGGGGGCTGTCAGCCGGCAGCGGCTCGATCTCGAAGACGTCCATCGCGGCGCCGGCAATCTCCTTCGCGCGCAAGGCCTCGATCAGGTCGTTCTCGGCGACGACGCCGCCGCGCGCCACGTTGATAAGCACCGCCGTCTTCTTCATCGCAGCGAAGGCAGACTTGTCGATCATGTTCGCCGTCTCCGGCGTCAGGGGGCAATGCAGCGAGACGACGTCGGACTTCGCCAGCAGTTCTGCCAGCGAAGCGTGCTTCGCGCCAAGCTCGACTTCCTCTGCGGCGGAGAGCGGCTGGCGCTTCGAATACAGGATCGTACAGCCAAAGCCCTTCAGCAGCTTCGCGACATTCTGGCCGATGGCGCCAAAGCCGACGATGCCAACCGTCTTGCCGGACAGGGTGAAGGTGTCGCCCGGCAAGCGCCCGCCACGCCAGTCCCCCTTCTTCAACTCGGCATGGCCGAAGGAAATATGACGCAGGGCCGAAAGCATCAGCCCGAGCGTGAACTCGGCGACCGGCACGGCATTGCTGCCCGTGGTGCGGGMAACCTTGATGCCAAGCTGCTTGGCGGTCTGGGTGTCGAGATTATCGACCCCGACGCCCCATTTGTGGAGCAGCTTGAGCTTCTTCGCCGCCTTCAGCACCTCGGCATTGACGCCGACCTGTCCCGCGATCGCGTATTCGGCCTCCGCGATGATTTCCTTCATGTGGTCGTCGCCGCGCGCCGTGCCATGCGTGAGGACGAAACCCGGCGGCAGGAGCGCCCTGAGCTTGTCGGCGCGTTCAGGCGCCATGGGATCGAGGACGACGATGGTTTCTGACATGATGATGGTCCGATTGGCTTGAACGAAATCAGGCAATGGTGAAGCGGACGCCGGCGCGCGCCAGCCCGCCGGAGATCGCGACGGGCGTGCCATCGGCGCGCCAGCAGGCGGCGCCGGTGAGCGTTCCGTCGGAATTGAAGCCGATGGCATTCATGCCGCCGGCGACACGCTGCACGCGTGCGATCTGATGGCCGCGCGCAGTCAGTTCGCTGGCGACCGAATCCGGGATCGCGCTCTCGAGTTCGAGGGCTCCACCCTCCGTCCAGACACGCGGCGCCTCGACGGCCTCCTGCAGGCTCATGCCGTGGTCGATCAGGTTGACGATCGCCTGCAGTGCCGAGGGGAAGATGCGCAGGCCGCCGGGCAGGCCGAGCGCGAAGGCAAGCTTGCCATCGCGCAGGACCATCATCGGCGCCATCGAAGTGAAGACCCGCTTGCCTGGCGCGATCGAGAGCGCGCGGCCGGGATGTGGATCGAAATTATACATATAGTTGTTGGTCAGCATCCCGGTGCCGGGGATCTGGGTGCAGGCGCCGAACAGGCCGTTGATCGTCTGGGTGGTCGCAACCACATTGCCAGCCGCATCCGCTACGGTGACATGAGTGGTGTTCGCGGATTCCCCGGCGCTGAGACCGGCCGCCCAGGCCTTGGTATGGGCCATGTCGATATCGGCGCGGCGCTCATCGGCGTAGGACTTGGCCGTCAGACGCTCGATCGGCACCTTGACGAAGGCCGGGTCCGCAGTCGCCACCGCCCGGTCGGCGAAGGCGATCTTCAGGGCCTCGGCAACGAGATGCACGGCATCGCTCGAGCCGAAGCCGAGCGCACCGATATCGTAGCCCTCGAGGATGTTCAGCATCTGCACGATATGGACGCCGGACGAGGATGGCGGCGGCGGACCGAGGATCTCGAAGCCGCGATAGCGACCCCGAACCGGCTCGCGCTCGATTACCTTGAAGGCGGCGAGGTCGGCCTGGTCGATCAGCCCGCCATTGGCCGCCATGAAGGAGGTTAGCGCCGCGCCGAGCGGGCCATCATAGAGCGCCGAGGGGCCGGTTTCGGCGATCAGCCGCAGGCTCGCGGCATAATCGCCCTGAACCAGCCGCTCCCCCGCCGGCAGCGCCTTTCCGCCGGGCAGGAACAGTTTTGCAAGGCCCGGATCGCGTGCGAGATCCGGCGCGCAATCCGCGATGCAATCGGAGAGATAGGGGCTGACCACGAACCCGCGTTCGGCCAGCCGGATCGCAGGTTGGAGCACATCGGCGAGCGGCAGCGTGCCGAAGCGCGCCAATGCCTCGCACCAGCCGACGAGCGCACCGGGAACCGCGACGGCCTTGGGGCCGACGAGGTTCTCGCGGTCACGCGTATCTCGCGCCTTGCCGACCTCGTGCGACAGCGCCTCATACATGTCGGCACTGGCCTTGCCCGGCGCGGTCGACAAACCGTCAAGCACGAGATGACGACCGTCAGCCAGCCGGATATGGGCAACGCCGCCGCCGAGCACGCCGACCATCATCGGTTCGACGACGGTGAGCGCGAACAGCGAGGCGATGGCCGCATCGATGGCATTGCCGCCCGCGAGCAGCATGTGCGATCCCGCGGCCGAGGCGAGCGGATGATTGGTGACGACCATGCCGCGCGAGCCGGTGGCCGACAGCTTCTCGCAGGTGAAATTGGCGACGCGCGGGCCGCGCAGCTGGGCGTTCATCGTGTCTGTCCTCAGCCGTTCTGCTTCAGCGCCTCGAGCACCATCTTGGTGGCGCCGGAGATGTCGCCAAGCTTCTCGCCGGCCTTGACGCGCGCCTGAGTGCGCTCGCCACGCTCCTGCCGGGCCAGCGCCGCGTCGGCAATCGCCTCGGCCTCTCCTGCCGGCAGCACCAGCACGCCGGACTCGTCCGCGAGGATGATGTCCCCGGCCCTTACCGCGACATTGCCGCAGGAGATCGGCAGGTTCAGCGTGCCGCCGAGATTGTAGAGCCGGGTCGTGATCGGCGACATGCCGCGGCACCACATCGGGAAATCGCTGTCTTCGATCTCGGTCAGATCCGTGCAGGGGCCATCGACGATGCCGCCCATCGCGCCGGCCGCCTTGGCCGCCACGGTGACGCCGCCGCCCCAGCAGGCATGCTTGTCATCGCCGAGTCGATCGACCACGAGGATGTCGCCGGGGCGCAGAAGCCCGAGCGCGTGGTGCAGCAGCGTCGAATCCTGCCCGGGAATGGCAAGCGTCACGGCTGCGCCGGCGATACGCTTGTTGCGCAGCAAGGGCTGGATGCCGCGGTCCATGAATCCCCAGTGCTGGGAATGGCCGATGGTGGCGGTTTCGACGCGGCTGAGCTTCTCGGCAAGGGCCGGCGAGATCTGCTGCGGCATGGGTTCGATGCGGTAGTCGGGCATGGTTCTCTCCTATTGGCCGACGGCGCGCGCGACGCCGACGAGACGTTCGACCAGAACGACGATGATGAGGGTCGCGACGATCAGGATCACCGACAGGGCCGCGACGAGCGGATCGGTGCGTCCTTCGACATAGCGCACCATCTCGACCGGCAGCGTCGAAGCGCGCGGACCGGAGAGGAAGAGCGAGATCACGGTCTCGTCGAAGGACAGCAGGAAGGACAGGGCACCGCAGGCAATCAGGCCGGGCGTGGCAAGCGGCAGCGTCACGCGCCAGATCACCCGCCAGGGCTTCGCGCCCAGCGTCGCGGCAGCCGCTTCGATATCATCCGGCAGCGTCGAGAACGCCGTCGTCATCATCCGGATCACGAAAGGCAGGGTCACGGTCATGTGGCCGAGCACAAGCCCGGGCAAGGTCGCAGTCAGCCTGAGCGGGGTGAAGAACAGCAGAAGCGCGAGGCCGACAATCAAGGTGGGCAGCAGCAACGGTGCGAGAAAGAAGTTCTTCAGCGCCTCCTGGCCGCGAAACCGCCCCTTGTCGAGCGCCAGCGCCGCCGGCACGCCAAGCAGCAGCGACAGCGCCGTGACCACGCAGGCGATCTGAGCGCTGAGGACGACGGCATTCAGCAGCGGTGTGTTGCCGGCGAGTTGCTGGAACCAGCGCAGCGAATAGCCGGACGGAGGGAACAGGATGAAATTGTCCGCCGAGAAGGCGAGTGCCACGACGACAACGATGGGCGCCAGGATCAGGGCGTAGACGATACCTGCGAGCGTCGAGAGGACGGGTCCGGCGCCATTCATCGTTGCAGCCTCCGCGCCGCGACATTGGAGAGCACCAGCAGCGCCAGCAGCAGCACGAGCGTATAGATCGCCAGTACGGCGGCGACCGGCCAATTGGTGTTCGTCGTCGCTTGCTCGAAGATCTCCGTCGCCAGCACGAAGACCCGACCGCCGCCGAGCAGTTTTGGCGTGATATAGGCCGACATCGAGAGCACGAAGCCCAGGCCCGCCGCGAGCGCGAGCGCCGGCAGGCTCAGCGGCAAGGTCACCCGCAGGAACGTGCGCAGCGGCGTGCAGCCCAGGCTGCGCGCCGCCTCCTCCAGCGTGCGGTCAAGCCGGCCGAAACCGGCGAGCAGCGCGAGGATCATGTAGGGCATGATGCTCTCGGCGAGGCCGATGGTGACGCCCGTCCAGTTGAAGACGAGGCGCATCGGCGTCGAGATCAGCCCAAGCCACTGAGCAAGGGAATTGACGAGCCCACGATCGCCCAGGATGGCGAGCCAGCCGAAAACACGCACCACGCCGGAGACCAGCATCGGCATGATCGCGATCACGGCCAGCAGGCCACGAAAGCGCGACTGCGTCCGGAACAGGAACAGCGAGACCGGATAGGCCATGCACAGCGCGATCAGTGTCGCGCTCAGAGAGAGCCAGAGCGAGTTGAGCGTCAGCTCGATCGTGAAGGAATCAGCGAGGACTTCGCTGGTCGTCTTGAGCGACCAGGCCTCGATCATCGCCCCCGTCGGCCCGACCTCGTTGAAGGCGGTGCGAAACAGGCCAAGGGTCGGCCAGACATAGACGGCGAGAAGAAGGAGCGCCGCCGGGACGACCAGCCAAGGCAGGCGCGAGCCGGCGGTCATGTTGCCTCGCGCGGGAAGAGCAGCGTGTCTCCGGCCTGCCAGAGCACGGCGACCTCGGTCCCGGCCGCTGGCGGCTTCGTGCCGGATTGCATCTCGACGCTGAGCTGCCCCCCTGCCCCCTCGACGATGACCTCGACATGATCTCCGACGAAGACGCTGCGCAGAACCCGGCCGGTCAGCCGAACCATGCCCTCGCCGGACGGTTCACCGGTTGAGGCGAGCCGGATGCGCTGCGGCCGCACGAAGACGTCGATCTCGCCGCCGGCCGGAGCGGTGGCCGGCAAGGTCACTCCCCAGACGCTGATGGCGCCCGCCTCATTTCGCAAGGCCGGCAGCACATTGGCGCGCCCGACGAAGTCGGCGACGAAGCGGGTCGCGGGCCGCTCGTAGATATCCTCCGGCGTGCCGATCTGTTCGATCCGCCCGCGCTTCATCACCGCGATCCGATCGCACATCGTCAGCGCCTCGACCTGATCGTGCGTGACGAAGAGCGTGGTGATGCCGAGCGAACGCTGGATGTCGCGAATCTCGTGGCGCATCGCGTCACGCAGCTTGGCGTCGAGATTGGACAGGGATTCGTCGAGCAGCAGCACGGACGGGCGAATGACGAGCGCCCGCGCCAGCGCCACGCGCTGCTGTTGACCGCCTGACAATTCGCGGGGGCGCCTGCCCTCGAGGCCGGCAAGGCGCACCATGCCGAGCGCCTCTTCGACGCGCCGCGACGTCTCAGGGCGCGGCACGCGCCTTTCCTCGAGACCGAAGCCCACATTGCGGGCAACGCTCAGATGCGGAAACAGCGCATAGGACTGGAAGACATAGCCCATGTTGCGCTTATGAGCCGGCTGGCGCGTGATCTCGGCACCGTCGAGGCGGATCGAGCCCGCGTCGGGATCGATCAGGCCGGCAAGCATGCGCAGCGTCGTGGTTTTGCCGCAGCCGGAGGGGCCGAGGAGAGCGACGGCCTCGCCCTTCTCGACCGAAAGCGCGACGTCATCGACGGCGACGGAATCGCGGTAGCGCTTCTGCAGGCCGGCGAGTTCGAGATAGCTCATGGCAGGCTGCGATCCCGGCTCAGCGACCTGCCGCAGCGATGACTTCGCGCCGCCAGCGATTGTTCCACTGGTCGCGCATCTTCAGAACCTCGTTCCAGTCGACGCCGATCATCCGGCCCCGGCTTTCCGGGGCGGCAGCGGTGCGCGCCAGCGCCTTGGCGTCGATCGCTGCCTTGGCGTTTGTCGGCGCATAGAACATCCGCTCGGTGAAAGCCTTCTGCGCAGCTTGCGCCAGCGCAAAATTGACGAAGGCAACCGCGGCGGCCCTGTTCTTCGAGCCGGCAGTGAGGTTGATGGTGTTGATCTGGAAGACCGATCCTTCAGGCGGCAGCAACGCGGCGATCTTGCCGCCGGTCTGGTCGCCATAGAGCTGCGCACGGGCGTTCCAGCCGGTCGCGACTTTCACCACTCCGTTCAGGATCAGCGAATAGCCATCGGGATTGGGCTCGAACGTATTCACCGAAGGGGCGAGAGCGCGCAGCTTCTTGATCGCCGCATCGATCGACTTGCGGTAGTCGCCGCCCTCCATCTTCTCGACCATTGCGGTGAGCGCGAGCCCCTGGATGTTCGGCGGCGCCGCAAGCGCGACCTGCCCCTTGAGGTCCGGCCGCCAGAGATCGGCGAGCTTCTCGATCGGCGGCTTCAGATTCTGCGTGTCATAGACGAGCACGAGATGGTCGAAGGTCACGGCCGGGCCGTAATCGCCTCCGGCCGCGCGGGCCTCCGGATGGAGTTCGTTCAGCGACGGAACTTCGGAGGGCGTCAGCTTCTCGAACAGTCCCTCGATATTGCCGATGCTGGAGGTGGTGACATCCATGATTGCCACATCGACCTGCGGATCAGCCTTCTGGGCTCGGACGCTGCCGACCATCTGGGCCGAGGTGCCGCCCGGCACATAGTTCACCTTCACGCCGGGAAAGGCCTGCTGGAACGGCTCGACCACCGCCTTCACGTAGTTGTCCTGGAAGATCCCGGAATAGGACATCAGCGTGATCGAGCCGCTGAGCCCCTGGGCCCTGACGAGAGCCGGAGCGGCGATGGTCGCAAGCCCGGTCTGAAGAACAAGACGACGTGTCGGCATGGAAGCTTCCCCTCTTGTCATGGCCGCATGCGAGGCAGCCGCAATGTCGTAGCCAGCGCCCACCGGCTTGTCATGGCGCGGCGGCGCTGGAGACCCATGCGCCGCCGTAGGGATATCAGCGGGGCAGGCTCAGCCGTCGACCTTGCTGGCGAAATGGGCCACGAAACGGGCGCAGATCTCGGTGAGCTTCTCGGAGAGCGCAGCCCCCGTTTCAGCCGAGCACAGCTTCGGATCCCCCTTGGCGACGCCAAGATTGTAGACCTCGTCATACTCATTGGGCATCGCCACCTCGGCGCCCTCGAAGCTCGCCGTGCCAAGCCCGGTGAACTGCAGGTCGAGCACGGGATCGCGCTTCAGCGGCTGGCCAGCCGGGATCAGGTCCTTGCGCATCAGCTCCGGGAACAGGTGCAGCCCGAGGCTGGTCAGCGGATCGGCACCATGTCCAGCGACCGCAGCCGCCTTCTCCGCGCCGAGAATGCCCGGCAGCAGCCCGTAGGCGATGCGCCAGAGATAAAGGCTCGGCAGGACGATCTGCTCGCGCTGGTAAAGCTCGCGCGCCACGTCGGAGATCGGGCCGACATTGCCGCCATGGCCGTTGATCACGATGATGCGCGTCAGGCCATTGCGATGCAGTGAATCCACCATCTCGGCGATCACCGCCGTCAAGGTCGATTGCGAAATGGCAATGCCACCGACCATCGGACCGAACCAGTCGGCGCCGCCGAAGGGCAGGACGGGAGCAACCAGCGTGMGCACGCCGCGCTCCGAGGCGCGGATGGCCGCGAGCTCGGCGATCTTCTCGGCGAGAAGATAGTCGCCCATCGGTGCGTGCGGGCCCTGATCCTCATGGCTGCCCATCGGCAGCAGGATGACGGGGTTCTCTTCGAGGATCTCCCGTGCCTCTCCGCCGGTGATCGTGCCCATGTGAACGAGGGGAGTAGTCTTGGTGGCCATTGGCTTCATCCTGGATATGCGAGGGAGTTCGCGGTGAGGATCGTCATGGGAAGGCTCTGCCTCTCAGCGGTCGGCGGTTCGGGGATCGACCGCGTCGCGCAGGGCATCGCAGAGCAGGTTGATGGCGAGGATGGTCAGCGTCAGCGCCGCGCAGGGCCAGAGCAGCAGCAGCGGCGCCTGCTCCATCGTAGCGCGCGCGCCCCTGATCATCAGTCCCCAGGAGGGCGCCGGCGGAACGACGCCAAGTCCGAGAAACGACAGGCCGCTTTCGATGACGACAGCGGCCGCCACTGTCAGGGACAGCTGCACCAGGAGCGGGCCGGCAATATTGGGAAGCACGGTGCGGAGCAGGATACGTCGGGGCGTGGCGCCGAACGCCCGCGCCGCCTCGACATATTCGCGCGACCGCACCGCGAGCACTTCGGCATAGGCCACGCGTGCGAAGCCCGGCAGATAGAGAACCGACAGGACCAGGACCAGCGTCGCCGCGCCCGGCCCGAGCAAGGTGACGACCAGCAGGGCGAGCAGCACCGGCGGAAAGCACATGATGATCTCGACGCTGCGCACCGTCAGGAACGCGCCAAGCCCCTTGCCCCAGCCCCCGATCAGGCCGATCGMGGTGCCGACTGTTCCCGCAACCAAGGCAGCGACGAAGGCGACGCCCAGACTTGTGCGCGCGCCCCAGATTAAGCGCGACAGCACATCGCGGCCGAATTCGTCACGGCCGAGCCAGGAGCCTGCGCTCGGCGCAGCGAGCCGCCGGGCAATGTCCTGCCTGACCGGATCCGGCAGGCCGAGAAACGGAGCGGCGAGAGCGATGAAGATAATCAGCGCGACAAAGGCGCCGGGAAGCCAGAGCCGTTTCATCCCGCCTGCACCCTCGGATCAACGATCGCGTGAAGAATCTCGACCACAAGGTTGATCAACAGGAACAGAACCGAGATGGTAAGAATGATACCGACCACCATCGGATAGTCGCGCGCCTCGACGGCCCGCAGCAGCGGCGTCGACAGGCCCGGCCAGTTGAAGACGTATTCGACGAGCACGGTGCCGCCCAGCAGGGTTCCCATTTGCAGGCCGAGTACGGTCAGCACCGGGTTGAGCGCATTGCGCAGCACATGGACGACCAGGATGCGCGCCTGCGAGAGGCCCTTTGCGCGAGCGGTGCGGACATAGTCATTGGCGAGTGCATCCAGCATCGAGGCGCGCGTCATCCGGAACAGGATGGCGGCCAGCCCCTTGCCGACTGCGATGGCCGGAAGCGTAAGCAGTTTGAGATGCTGGACCGGGTCCTGTGTGAAGGGCACGAACCCGCCGGCCGGCATCAGCCGCAGGGTCTGCGCCATCAGCAGCACGAGCAATGTGCCCACCACGAAAACCGGCACGGCCAGCAGGAGCGCTGTGACGCCAGAAGCGATGCGATCGAAGCGCCCGCCCCGATGAAGGGCCGCATAGACGCCGGAGGGCACGCCGACCGCGATACCGATCAAGGTGCCGGCAAGAATGAGCTCCAGCGTGCGCGGCAGGCGCAGCGCGATCTCGCTCAGCACCGGATAATCATCGACCAGGGAATGCCCGAGATTGCCTTGCATGAGGCCGGCGAGGAACGCGCCATACTGCGCAAGCAGCGGCCGCTCGAGCCCAAGCTTTTCACGCAACTCCGCGACAGCCGCTGGATCGGGTGAGATCCCTCCCGTCGAAAGCAGCAATTCGGCGGGGTCGCCCGGCACCATGTGCAGGGCGAGAAAGACGATCGTTGCAACGACCCAGGCGAGGCCGAGCGAAACCGCAAGGCGGCGCGCGAACCAGGTCACGCTCATCCGAAATAGGTCTCTTCGAGCGTCGCGCCCGATGAGGTGGTGAGCGCGCCGGGCAGGTTGGTGAAGCCCATCACGCTCTTGTCCATGCCATAGCCTTGCGAGCGCCAGGCGAGGCCGACCAGGGGTACCTCCTCGAGCGCCGCGCGCTGCATCTCCTTGTAGATCTCGACCCGCTTGGCCTGATCGAACTCGGAACGCCCCTTGGCGAGTGCCGCAATCGTGCGCGGAGCATCGACCTTGAAAGAGCGGCCATGGGTCGGCGACAACGAAGTGTCGAGGACCACGGTAAGGCCATCAGGGTCGTTGTTGTCCGACGAGACGCCGTGGATCGCCATGTCGTACTGGCCGCGCGTGCCGCGGCTCACCCGGGTCGACCAATCCGGCAGCTGCAGCTCGCACTGGATGCCGACGGCGGCCAGATGCTGCTGCACCACCTCGGCCGTATCCTTGTGCATGCCGAACTGCGAGGTGGCGAGCAGCGTCGACTGGAAGCCGTTGGCGAACCCGGCCTCGGCGAGCAGCGCCTTTGCCCGGGCCGGATCATAATTCCAGCCATGCGCCAGTTCCTTGTCATACCAGGGCGTGCCTTCGACGATCGGCAGGCCCTCGAGCGGCTTGCCGCGCCCGAAGAAGGCGGCCTTGACGATATCGTCGCGCTTCACGGCATGGGCGATGGCCCGGCGCACGCGGGGATCGTTGAAGGGCGGCTTGGTGCCGTTGAAGAGGATGTCCATGAACGGCCCCTCGACCGAATCGAGCTTCAGCCTGGAGTCGGCCTCGACCGCGGACATCGACTGCCACGGCACATACTCGATCATGTCGACATCGCCGGACTGCAGCGCGGCGAAGCGCAGGTTCTCGTCGGCATAGACGACGAACTTGATGCCCTTCACCTTCGGAAAACCCGGCTTGTAGAACTTGTCGAAGGCGACGAGATCGAGCGAGGTCCCGCGCTCCTGTCCGGCCAGTTTGAAGGGGCCTGCTCCGACCGGCTCGTTCGGCGCCGATTTCCGCCAGATCACGAAAGTGTTGTAGTTGCCGAACCAGCTCGGCAACGTCGCCTGCGGCAGCGTGGTGACAAGCCGGATGGTCTTCGGGTCGGGAATCTCGATGCGCTCGATCCCCTGAAACTGGGTGCGCATATAGGCGGTCGACTTCTCGCCGGCGATCTGCTCGATCGACCACTTCACGTCCTCGGCCGTGACCGGTTCGCCATTATGAAAGACGCAGCCCTGCCGCAGCTTGAAGACCCAGGCGCCATCGCTGTCGCGCGACCAGGACTCGGCCAACTCGCCTCGCAACTCGCCCTTGCTGTCATAGGACACGAGGCTGCGATGCGTGAGCATCTTCACCGTGCCGGCCGACGCCCCGGTGCTGACCCAGGGCTGAAGATTGGGCGGAAAGGCGGAAAGCCCGTAGCGCAGGATACCGCTCGCACGCTGCGCGCGCCCCGGCATCGACATGAACGGCAGGGCAAGCCCAGCCTGGAGGATGGCACGACGCGTCGTGGTCATGAAACGATCTCCCCGCACCGGGCCTCGAAGGTCGCCGGTCCCTTTACAAGTAGCGAGTTKAAAACTTGTCTGTCAACGCACGCCTTGCGTGATTATGCGCCCCTGCACGCTCAAAAATAACGCGATTCGATAGTCGTAGAGCCAGGTCGCTTTGCAGGTGCAGCAAAGTATGTAAATCTGTTTACAAGTGAACTTGCCAAGTTCGTGATGACCTGGAACAGAAGGCGCCCGTGTCTCACCGCCCGAAACTGAGCGACGTACTCTATGCAGACATGCTTGAGCGCCTCCGGCGCGGCGAAGTCTTCGCCGATGGAAAGCTGCCCTCGGAGAACGAACTGAGCCAGGAGTTTGGCGTCTCGCGGCCGACGGTGCGCGAGGCATTGCGGCGCCTGCGCGATGACGGCCTGATCCATTCCCGGCAAGGCGCCGGCAGCTTCATCGCGGCAGTGCAACCGCAGCTGACTGCGCCGCCGCCCCGCGCTCCCCTGAGCAAGGACGAAGGCATTCGCACGATCTCGAATGTCAGACGCGTCTATCAGTTCCGGATCGCACTCGAAGGCGAGGTTGCCTATGCGGCCGCGCTGCATCGCAGCGAGGCCGATATCGCCGCGATCCAGAAGGAACTCGACGCGATCCACCTCGCGATCAAGACGGGCCGGATCGGCGTCCAGCAGGACAGCGATTTTCACGCAGCGATCGCACGGGCAACCCAGAACCCCTATTTCGAGGCCGCTCTGGCCGCTGTGAGGTCTCAGGTCGATTTCGTCATCGACCTCGCCCGCAGCTTCTCCGTTCTGCAATCGGCCGAGCATCTCGCCATGGTTCAGCGCGAGCATGCGGCCGTCTTCGAGGCCATCCGCGACGGCGACGGCGTCAGGGCGCGCGAGGCGATGCAGGCCCATATCCGCAATGCCCAGGAACGGGTCTTCGACGGCATCCATTTCTGAAGATCCACCGGACGGAGCCTACGGCTCACTCAAGCTGGGGATCGCATTCTCATGCACGCTTTCATGCTTGACGCGCATCATGACATAGTCAGCATTCAAAATGGGAATGGTACCATCCAATGGATMTGCGCCAGCTTGAAGCGTTCGCCGCCGTCATATCCGCCGGGAGCATCACCGGCGCGGCGCGGCTGCTCGGCCGCTCGCAGCCAGCCCTGACCCGGCTGATCCAGGAGCTCGAGGAGACGCTGGGTTTCAGCGTGCTTCACCGCAGCGGCCCGCGCGTCACCCCCACCGAGCGCGGACTGCGCTTTCACCAGGAAGTCGAGCCCGTCATCACCTGGCTTCGGCAGCTGCGCGAGCGTGCGGAGGCCATCGCCGCCGACAAGCCGCGCTCGCTCGAGATCGCGGCGATCGCCTCCTTCGCCGCCGGCATGCTGCCCGCAGCCCTGGCGCGGCTCGGCCAGGATGCCTTGCCGGAACAGGTCCATATTCGTGCGGCGCTGGCCGAGCAGGTCGTCCAGTCGGTCGCGACCCATGTCGCCGAGATCGGCGTGACCAGCCTGCCGGTCGATCACCCCGCCCTCGAAATCCACTGGATCGGCGAAGCACCTTGCGTGGCCGCTATCCGCGCCGACGACCCTCTTGCCGCGTCCGGCACGATTCCGCTCGCCTCGATCGAGGGGCGGCGCCTGATCACGATGGCCAACCCATTCCGCTGGCGCAGACGTGTCGACGTCKCCCTCGAGCAGGTTGGCGTCAGGCCGGCCTCGGTCCTCGATGCCAATACCTCCAACACGGCGCTGATGGCCGCGCGCGCCGGCCTCGGCATCGCGATCCTCGAACCGGTGATCGCCTATGGCATGCCGCTCGAGGGCGTCGCGATCCGCAAGCTCGACGTGCCCATCTCCTTCTTCTGGGGCGTGGTCACGCCCTATGGCCGTCCGTTGACGCCCCTCGTCGAAGGTCTCGTCGGCGCGCTGGAGGCCCTCGCCCGCGAGACGCTGCCCGGCTTCGTCAAACACCCTCCCACGGCACGTGACCGACTCCTGGCCGATATCTTCGGCCCGGCCCCAGTCGCAGCCAGAGCAATCGGAAGAACGGCATGAATGCCGCATTGCCGGCCCCGATGGGCCTCCCCGCATTGGAGCAACGCCTCCGTCAGGACCTTGAATGGCTGGAATGGCCGGCGAAGGACTGGGTGCCGCAGCGCGCGTTCAACGGCCAGCGTGTTCGCGACGTCGTCGTGATCGGAGCCGGCATGTGCGGCTTGGCAGCCTCGGCCGCGCTCAAGGGGCTCGGCCTCTCCAACGTGACCGTTATCGACCGCGCCCCCGCCGGCCAGGAAGGCCCCTGGGTGACCTATGCACGTATGGAAACGCTGCGTTCGCCCAAGCAGCTCACCGGCCCCGCACTCGGCCTGCCCGCACTGACCTTCCGCGCCTGGTATGAGGCGCAGTTCGGCCGCACGACGTGGGACGCCCTCGGCAAGATCCCGCGCGGCCTGTGGATGGACTACCTCGTCTGGTACCGGCGCGTGCTGAGCCTCCCGATCGCGAACGCGACCTCGCTCGACGCGGTGACGCCGCTGGCCGACGACATCCTGGCCCTCGACATCTCGGATGCTGAGGGAACACGCACCATCTTCACGCGGCATCTGGTGCTTGCCACCGGACGCGATGGGCTGGGCGGCCCCTGGGTGCCACCGATCGCACATGGCATCGACCGCAAATTCTGGGCCCATAGCGCGGACGATATCGACTTTGCGGCATTGAAAGGCCTGCGGGTCGGCGTGATCGGCGCCGGCGCCTCGGCCATGGACAATGCGGCGACCGCGCTGGAGCATGGCGTTGCCAGTCTCGATCTTATCGTGCGTCGCAAGGATCTGCCGCGGATCAACAAGTTCACCGGCATCGGCAGCCAGGGCGTGGTGCATGGCTTCGCGGGGCTGCCGGACGACTGGAAATGGCGCTTCCTCGACTACGCGCTGAAGGCGCAGACCCCGCCGCCGCGCGACAGCACCTTGCGGGTCTCGCGCCATGCCAATTCCCGCTTCCATCTCGGCAGCCCGCTGCTCGATCTCGCGGAGCAGGATGGCCATATCGTGCTGACCACGTCGAAGGGCGTGCATCATCTCGACTTCCTGATCTTCGCGACCGGCTTCTCGGTCGATCCCGCGCAGCGGCCGGAACTCTCAGCGGTCGCGCCCTTCATCCGCTTCTGGAAGGATCGCTATACGCCGCCGCCAGGGAGCGACAGCGCCGAGTTGCTGCACGCGCCCGATCTCGGCCCCGCCTTCGAATTTCAGGAGAAAGTGCCGGGCACCTGCCCGGCCCTCTCGCGCATACACTGCTTCAACTATCCCGCGATGCTGAGCCACGGAAAGCTCTCGGGCGACATTCCGGCGGTCAGCGACGGCGCCGAGCGGCTGGCCCGCGGCATCGCCCGCGCACTCTTCGTCGCCGATCGCGAGACGCATTACCGGGCCTTGATGGCCTACGACACGCCCGAACTGCTCGGCGACGAATGGCAGGATGCGGACACCGAGCTGGAGGCCAGCCATGCCGGCAGGTGAGCGCCCGCTGGTCGAGGCCTTCTACGGCATCTCCTCGCCCTGGGCCTATTTCGGCGCGCCCAGGCTCTACGACATCGTCGAACGCACAGGCGCGCGTCTCCGGCTACGGCCGATCCGGATCATCGAAGCGAATGGTGGCATTCCGCTCAGGACCCGCCCCGATCCACGTCAGGCCTATCATGCGGTCGAACTCGACCGCTGGCGCCGCCATCTCGGCATGAAACTCAACCTGAAGCCGCGCTTTTACCCGTGCCGGACGATCGAACTGGCGGCACAGGCCGTGATCACCATCGACCGCGCCGGCCTCGATGCGCGCAGCTTCTCCTTTGCCATCCAGCGCGCGCTCTGGGCGGAAGACCAGGATATTGCCGATCTCGATACGCTGAAGGCGATCGCCCGCGAAACGCTTGGCGAAGTCGCGGTACCGCTCGTCGCCAATCCCCAGCAGCCGACGATTATCGCGGCCTGGAACGACAATCTCGCTGAAGCCGAGCGTCTCGGCATCTTCGGCACTCCCACCTACGCCGTGAACGGGGAACTGTTCTGGGGCCAGGACAGGCTCGGGTTCGTCGAACGCGCATTGCTGACCACCTCTCCAACGCCTGCCCCAGCCCCTTGAAGGAGTCGACCATGAAGTCGTTGTCGATCGTTGCCGCACTAGGAACCGCGCTCCTCTTCACCGCAGCGGGCGCTCCGGCCCGTGCCGACTATCCGGACAAACCGATCGAGATGATCGTTGCCTTCGCGCCAGGCGGCGGGACAGACGTCGCCGCCCGCTCGATCGCCCGCTACATGGAGAAATATCTCGGTCCGGGCGCCCGTATCGGCGTCGTCAACAAGCCCGGTGCCGGCGGTGAGATCGGCTGGACTTCGGTCGCCCAGGGCAAGGCGGATGGCTACACGATCGGCTTCATCAACGCGCCGGCGATCAACGCGCTGGTGGTCGAGGGCAAGTCGAAGTTCAAGATGAGCGACTTCCAGCCCGTCGCCAATCTCGTCTACGATCCCGGTGTCCTGGTCGTTCCGAAGAACAGCCCCTATTCCTCATTGAAGGACCTGGTCGACGCAGCCAAGAAGGCCTCGGGCGCCGTCGTCATCGGCACCTCAGGCGCCAGCGGCTCCTCGGAGCATATCGCGCTCCTGAACTTCCAGCGCCTCGCCGATACCAAATTCACCCCCGCCTTCTTCGGCGGCACGGCACCGGTGCGCCAGGCCGTGCTCGGCGGCCATGTCCCGGCCGCGACGATGAATCTCAGCGAGGCCCTGCAGATCGCGCGCGAAGGCACCATCAAGGTCATCGGCGTGATGAGCGCCGAGCGCTCGTCGTATTTGCCTGATGCACCGACTTTCCGCGAAGGCGGCTATGACGTCGTCGTCGGCGCCTCGCGCGGCATCGCGGCCCCGAAGGGCATCCCGGCCGATGTCATCGCCAAGCTGGAAAAGGCGATCGACCAGGCGCTGAAGGACCCCGAATATCTCGATGCCGCCAAGAAGGCCGAGATTCCGCTGCAATATCTCGCCTCGTCAGACTTCAAAGCTTTCCTCGACCGCGCCTCGACCGATCTCGAGGCCACCTGGAAGGCAACCCCATGGAAGTGACGCCCGAGGCATCTGCCCCGCAGGGCCGGTCGCGAAGCCTCGCAGAAATCGGATTCGCCACCATTCTGGTGGCGACCTCCGTCACGGTGATCGCCACGGCCTCGACCTATCCTGCCGAGAGCGCGGCCTATCCGGTTGCGATCGGCATCGGCATGGCCGTGATCGGCTGCTGGATCGCCCTGCGCGAACTCCTCCGGCGGCAGCGGGGCAATCCGATGCAAGGCAGTTTCGCCGAGCACGCCCCTCGCCTCGCCGTCGGTATCGCGGCGCTTGTCGCCTATTTCGCGGCGGTCAGCCTCATCGGCTTCATCCTGCCGAGCCTCGCGCTCTGCGTGCTGCTGCCAGCCGCCGTCGGTTTCCAGCGCTGGCGCCTCTCGGCCATCGTCGCCGTGGTCTGCGTGGTCTCGATCCTGGCGATCTTCGTCTATGCGCTTGAACGTCCGATCCCGCCGGATGTCCTTTCCCCATTTCTGGGACGGCTGAGATGATCGACGCGCTCCTCCACGCCCTTCCGCTTGTCTTCGCCCCGATGAACATCCTTGCGATGTTCATCGGCCTGATCGCCGGTCTGATCGTCGGCTGCCTGCCGGGCCTGACCGTGGTGACCGGCCTTGCCGTGCTGATCCCGCTCACCTTCGGGCTCGATCCGATGTTTGCACTCGGCATGATGGCCGGTATGTACAATGGCGGTTCCTATGGCGGCGCCATTCCGGCCATCCTGATGCGGGTGCCGGGCACCCCGGCTTCGGTTGCGACCGTACTGGACGGCTACAAGATGACCCAGAAGGGTCAGGCAGCCTACGCGCTTCAGGTGGCGCTCCTGTCCGGCGTCATCGGCAGCGTCCTGTCCTCGATCTCGCTCATCCTGCTCTCGCCGCCGCTGGTTTCCTTCAGCCTCATGTTCGGGCCGATCGAGTATTTCTGGCTCGGCATTCTTGGTCTTGCGACAGTCTCGTCGCTGCTCGGCGACGATCTGCCAAAGGGGCTGATCGCCTGCGGCATCGGCCTGCTGATCGGCGCCGTCGGCCAGGATATCTCGAACGGCACCGAACGTTTCACCTTCGGCCAGCTCGACCTGCTCGACGGCTTCAGCGCCATCGTGCTGCTCACCGGGCTATTTGCGGTGCCGCCCGTGCTGCAGATCATCGAGGAGGCGGTGAAGACCGGCATGAGCGGCGACAAGCTCAAGCTGCATCGCCAGGGTTCGGCCCTCAGCCAATGGCGCTTCTTCACGCCGGTCTGGATCCGCAGCTCGATCATCGGCATCATCATCGGCATCCTGCCGGGCGCGGGCGGCAGCATGTCGTCCTTCCTCGCCTATAACGAGGCCAAGCGTGTCGCCCGCAATCCGGAAACCTTTGGCCATGGCAATCCGGAAGGCGTCGCAGCCTCCGAATGCGGCAATGGTGCCGACAACGCCGCCTCGCTGATCCCGGCGCTGGCGCTCGGCATTCCGGGCTCCGGCGTCGCCGCCGTCATCCTCGGCGGCCTGCTCGTGCACGGCCTCAGGCCCGGCCCGCAGCTCTTCCGCGAGCATCCGGACATCGTCTACGGCTTCATGCTGCAATTCCTGGTGACGTCGTTCCTGCTCGCCATCGTCGGCGGCCTGGCTGCAACGCGGATCTTCGGCCAGGTGCTGCGGCTGCCGCGCATCGTGCTCGCGCCGGTGATCCTGCTCTTCGTCACCGTCGGCGTCTATTCGGTCAACAACTCGCTGTTCGACCTCTGGGTGCTGCTCGGCGTCGGGCTGATCGGCTATGTGCTGGAGCGGCTGGACTATCCGAGCGCCCCGATCGTGCTCGGCCTGCTGCTCGGCCCGATGATCGAGAGCCAGCTCCGGCTCGCCTTGACCATCTCCGGCGGCAAGACGACGGCGCTGCTCTCGACCCCGATCGCCGTGACGCTCGCCCTGCTGAGCGCCGCCATCCTGCTGACTCCGGCCTGGCGGATGTGGCGCGAGCGCGGCAAGGCGCCCCTCGTCGAGGGGGCGGAGAGCCGTTGGGCGCCGTTTCGGCGCCTAGCTTCGAGAGTACATGCGAGCCCGGTTCAGGTTGCATCCTGAGCCGGGCTCGCTTCTTCTCGGATGGGCCGACCCGATTCAGGCCCTGCATGAATGTCCTGATCGCGAGATAGCAGGCAGATCGACATTATCCGCTTGAACCTGCAGCCACTCCAGGTCCTACAAGCCTTGCCTCTGAAATAACCAGCCGGAGGCAGAGATGGTCTCATTCAAACGAATCCGCGTCGTCACGCTCGGACAGCCGTGATGCATCGTCATCTCGGACGAGCCCTGCTTTGGGCAGCGCTGGCCTTCGCTCTCGATCAGGTCACGAAATGGCTGATCCTCGATTTCGTCATGGTGCCCCCACGCCCGATCGAGATCGCCCCGTTCCTGAATCTGCGCCTTGGCTTCAATTACGGCGTCAGCTTCGGGCTGTTTCCGCGACACGCTCGAGGCCTGGCCGGATTTGCTGGCCGGAGGCGCACTCGGCAATGCACTCGATCGCTGGCGGCAGGGCGCCGTCACGGATTTCATCGACCTGCATTACCAGGGCTGGCACTGGCCGACCTTCAACGGAGCCGATATCGCCATTTCGGCAGGGGTCGGACTGATGCTGCTCGCCGCCCTTCCGAGCGCTCAGCCGGCGCCGAAGCCGCGCACGTAAGCGTGATCGGGGCTTGATCCTGCTCCGGGGTCAGCCTGTAGGAAAGCGTTAACCTCGCTTCTTCACCTCCTGTCAGCCTTGATCATCCACGCTTCCCCGCATGTCCGCACGTCAACCTCGCCCGCTCCTCGGTCTCGCCCTCGCATTGGCGCTCGGTGCCGTTGCGCTGAGCGGCTGTGTCAGCGGCGAAGGCGACACACGCCATCTCCAGCCTCTGCCGGCCCGTCTCGTGGCCGAGATGTCGGGCAAGGGCATGACGCAGACCGACCCGATCCTGGTGCGCCTCTTCAAGCAGGAAAGCGAACTCGAAGTCTGGAAGCGGGATCGCAGCGGCCAGTACGCGTTGCTCAAGACCTATCCGATGTGCCGCTGGTCAGGGCAGCTCGGCCCCAAGAAGCGCGAAGGCGACCGGCAGGCTCCGGAAGGGTTCTACACCGTCACCCCGGACCTGATGAATCCGCGTTCGCAGTTCTACCTGTCCTTCAATCTCGGCTACCCCAACGCTCTCGAGCAGGCGCAGGGCTATACCGGCTCGGCCCTGATGGTGCATGGCGCCTGCACCTCGGCCGGCTGCTACGCGATGACGGATGAGGGCGTCACCGAAATCTACGGCCTGGCGCGCGAGGCCTTTGCAGGCGGACAGCGCAGCTTCCAGGTCCAGGCACTGCCCTTCCGCATGACGCCGCAGAACATGGCCCGGCATCGCAGCAACCCGAACATCGCCTTCTGGCGCAATCTCAAGGAAGGCTCCGACCATTTCGAGGCGACACGGCAGCCGCCGGCGCTCGCCGCCTGTGGCCGCCGCTATGTCTTCAATCCCGGCGCGGGATCTCGGCCCTTCAGCCCCGATGCGCCCTGCCCTGCCTATGAGGTCGAGCCGACCATCGCCGCGGTCGTGGCGCAGCGCCAGGCCCGCGACGAGCAGCGCTTTGCCGAACTGGTCGGCCATGGCGTCCCAGCGATGAGCTACGCCTATCTCGATGGCGGCATGCACAAGAGCTTTCGCAGCCTCCTGCAGAAACTCGGGCCGGAACGGATGCAGACCATGGTCGCCGGCAAGATCGAGATCAGCCGGCCGGAAGCTGCGCTGGCCGACCCGTACGGCGGCGACCAAGCCGCCGAGGTCGAGACCACGGCCTCTCTTGCCAAGCGATAATCCGGCGAACGCCCACAGACCCGACATCAAGCATGCAAGCTCTCAAGTTCATTCGCTATGGCGCCTGGCTCCTGGTCGGCGTCATCACCTTCGTCAGCGCCGCAATTCTGTTGGGGTGGTGGCAGGTTGACGGTCCAGGGCGCCCATCAACGGAGTTGGCGACGGGCCAGGGTGTCCCTCAGGTCGGTGGCTCCTTCTCGCTGATCGACCACAGGGGAAAATCCGTCACCGACGCCGATTTCCGCGGCAAGCCCATGGCGGTGTTCTTCGGCTTCACCCACTGCCCGGAGGTCTGCCCGACGACGCTGCTCGATATGACCAACTGGCTTTCCAGGCTCGGCCCCGACGCGGACAAGCTGCAGATCCTGTTCATCACGGTCGATCCGGAACGCGACACACCGGAGCAGATGGCGCTCTACCTGCAGTCCTTCGATCCCCGGATCGTCGGCCTCTCCGGCAGTCGCGAGCAGGTCGATGCCGCGATCGGCGCTTACAAGGCCTATGCCAAGCGCATCCCGACCGAGAGCAGCTACACCATGGACCACACCGCGTCAGTCTACCTGATGGACACGCAAGGCCGGTTCAAGACCATGATCGACTATCATGAGGACGAAGCCACCTCGCTCGCCAAGATCAGGCGGGTCCTCGGCTAATCCATGCGCGGAAGGCGCGTGGTCAAGAGCCGGATCATCAAGGAAAATCCCGGCCCCTTGCGCTATGCTGCCATCGTTCCGATTCCGGGAAAGCGCCAGCGACCATGTCAGACAGCGACAGCCAGGACAGCGTCATTACGACGGGCCTGACCGTCCGGCTTTACGATGCGCTTTCACAGGCCATCGTCGCCGGTGAACTTGCGCCCGGCGAGAAGCTGAGCGAACCCGTCATCGCGCGGCGCTACGGCGCCAGCCGGGCGCCTGTGCGCGAAGCGATCCGCCGCCTCCAGGAGCGCGGGCTCGTCACCTATGTCGCCAATCAAGGCGTGCGCGTCGCCGAGCCCAGCGCCGCGGAGTTCCTCGCGCTGCTCGATGTGCGCGAGGCCACCGAGGGTATGGCCGCCCGCCTCGCCGCCGAGAATATGAGCGATGCGGAGATCAGGGCACTCGAAGAACTCGTGGCCGGCCATCGCGACGAGATCGAGCGCAATCCGCTCGGCGCCTATCTGCAGGACGAGCCCGAGGCGGATTTCCATCGGCGCATAGCCAACGGCAGCGGCAATCCGATCCTCGCCGAATTGCTGTGCGAGCAGTTCTATCCGCGGCTGCGCCTGTGCCGGCGTCTGCATTCGACCGTTCGGGGGCGTGGGCGCGAGGCCTGGCGCGAACATGTGCGCATCACCGAAGCTATCAGCCATCGCGACGGCGAGCTGGCCGAGATCCTGATGCGGCGACACATCCGCGCCGCCAGGACTGCCCTGCAGGCGGCGCTGTCCGCGGCCGAGGCGATCCGGCCGGCAAAGCGCCGCGCCGGAGCCAGCGACTAGCGCTCAGCCGGTGGAAATCGCGGGCTCGGTCTTCGGCCGCGACCGAAGCCGGACCAGGATCGGCGGTACGACCAGCACGAGAAGCGCGATGGAGAGCAGCGTCGTGGCGATTGGCGTGCTGACCAGCACGCCCCAGTCACCTTGGCTGACCGCAAGCGCACGCCGCAGCTGGATTTCGGCCTGCGGCCCGAGGATCAGACCGATCAGCACGGGCGCGATCGGGAAATCATAGACCCGCGCCACATAACCGATGAGTCCGAGGCCGCACATCAGCAGCAGGTCCATCCAGGAGGTCGACAGCCCCCAGACGCCGACCAGCGCGAAGACGACGATGCCGCCATAGATATAGTGCCGTGGGATCAGCAGTAGGCGCACCCAGATGCCGACCAGCGGCAGGTTGAGCACGAGCAGGATCAGATTGCCGATATAGAGAGACGCAATCAGGCCCCAGAGCAGATCGGGATTGGTCGCAAACAGCATCGGTCCGGGCTGCAGCCCGTAGTTCTGGAAGGCGGCGAGCAGCACCGCGGCCGTCGCCGTCGAAGGCAGGCCGAGCGTCAGCAACGGCACGAGAATGCCGGCTGCGGCCGCATTATTGGCGGCTTCCGGGCCGGCGACACCCTCGATCGCACCATGTCCGAACTCCTTCGGATGCTTGCTCAGGCGGCGCTCCAGTGCATAGGACAGGAAGGTCGGGATCTCCGTGCCGCCTGCCGGCAATGCGCCGATCGGAAAGCCGATGACGCTGCCCCGCAGCCACGGTTTCCAGGAACGTGCCCAGTCCTGCCGGGTCATCCAGCTCCCGCCCGATAGCGGGTTGATCGCCTCCGGCACGGAGCCGCTGCGGCTAGCCACATAGAGCGCCTCGCCGATCGCAAAAAGCGACACGAGCACGACGGTGAAGGAGACGCCATCGAGCAGTTCGAGCGTTCCGAAGACCATGCGTGTCTGCCCGGTCTGGGTGTCGATGCCGATCGTGCCCAGCGCCAGGCCGAAGAACAGAGCGGTGAAGCCACGCACCATCGACCGGCCCATCACCACGGCCACCGAGGTGAAGGACAAGACCATCAGGGCGAAATAGTCCTCCGGCCCGAAGACGAAGGCGAGTTCCGCGATTGCCGGCGCAAGAAAGGTCAAGGCCAGCGTGCCGATCGTACCCGCGACGAAGGAGCCGATCGCCGCCGTCGCGAGCGCAGCTGCGCCGCGCCCATTGCGAGCCATGCGGTTGCCTTCGAGCGCAGTCATCACCGCCCCACTCTCGCCGGGCGTGTTGAGCAGGATCGAGGTCGTCGAACCACCATAGAGGGCGCCGTAGAGGATGCCGGCGAACATGATGAAGGCCGAGGCGGGCGCGACCTGCGTCGTGACCGGCATCAGCAGCGCGATGGTCAGCGCCGGCCCGATCCCGGGAAGCACGCCGACGGCGGTACCGAGCGCGCAACCGATCAGCGCCCAGAACAGGTTCATCGGCTGCAGCGCGACGGCAAATCCGCCGATCAGCTGGCTCAGGATTTCCATGACTTCACCCAAGCAATGGCAGGAAGGGGCCAAGGCTGATGCCGAGGCGGGAGAAGCCGAACCACGCGACGCTGCCGAGCGTCGCTCCGACCGCGAGGTCGAGCCCGGTCCGGCGCGAGCCGAAGGCATGGGTCACCAGGGTGAAGGCAAGCATCGCGGTCAACGGGAAGCCGAGCCAGCGGATCGTCAGGAGCGGGATGCTCACCCCTGCCAGCGCGAGCAGGAAGGCCGAACGCGAAGGGGGCGCCTCCTCCTCCCCGTCTGGCGACGCGACGAGATCCCCACGTCTCGCCTGGGCGATCAGGACCACGCCAAGGACGGTCAGCCCGATTCCGACCGCCAGGATGATGGCCGCCGGCCCGACTCCGATATAGTTCGTGGTCGAGGCAATGCCGCGTGCACCGTTGAGCCACAGTGCCCCCATCGCGAGCACGCAGAGCCCCAGCCACCATGGCCGCGGCTTGCGGGGCGCATCCTGTCTGCTTGGATTGACCGACATCGTTCGGGCTCCTCGAGAACACGCGTCGGGACCGGCGCGCAACCATCGGTCACGCGCCGGTCCGGCAGGCCGTCATTTCAGGATGCCGACTTCCTTGAGCGCGCTCGACCAGCTCGCATCCTCTGCCTTGAGGAAGGCAGCGAACTGGTCACCCGGGAGATAGGCGTCTTCCCAGCCCTGGGTCTTCAGGGTTTCCTTCCAGACCGGGGTCTGGTGCAGCTTGGCGAAGCGCTCGAGCCAGGTCTTCTTGGCTGCCTCGCTCATGCCCGGCGCGCCGACGAAACCACGCCAGTTGCCGATCTCGACCGGAATGCCGGATTCCTTCAGCGTCGGCGCATTGAGCCCGTCGACCCGCGTCGGGCCCGAGACCGMGATGATGCGGATACGACCGGTCTCCGCAAACTGACGGAATTCCGAGGCGCCGGAAATCGCTGCCTTGATCTTGCCGCCACCGAGAGCCGCCAGGATCTCTCCGCCCGAGAAGGATACGAAATTGATCTTCGCAACGGGAGCCCCGGCATGCTTGGCGAGCAGCGCCAGCATGACATGGTCCGCGCCACCGGCCGAACCGCCGCCGACCGAGAGCGCGCCGGGATCAGCCTTCATCGCGGCGATGAAATCCTGAGGCGTCTTGATCGGCGAATTCGCGGGGACGGCGATCGCGTTGTACTCATTGGTCAGGCGCAGCAGTGGAGTGGTGTCCTTCAGGGACACAGGCGTCTKATTGGTGATGACGCCGCCGACCATGATGACGCCCGTCACCAGGAGCGCGTTGTCGTCGCCCTTTGAGGTGCGGACGAATTCGGCAAGCCCGATCGTGCCGGCAGCGCCGCCCTTGTTGGTGAAGGACGCGCCATCGGTGAAGATCTTCGACTGCGCGAAAGCTGCCATCGTGTGGCGGCCGGCACCATCCCAGCCTCCACCCGGATTGGCCGGGATCATCACCTTGGCCGGCTCGGCAGTGGCCATGCCCGTGCTCAGGACCAGCGCCAGCGCGCCAGTCGTCATCAGACGCCTCAACATCTCGTTTCCTCCCGTGGGTTGCCGCCGCCTTGTCTGGCTGGTCGTGTCTTGCCGCGCGACGCGCGGAACTTGGTCGCCGGCCCCGCGCCGGCTCGCATGCTGGTCGTCAGGCGCTCCGCTCGTGCTGCGGCATGGCTTCCGGCGTGATGGTCGCCACGATCGAGGCATCCAGCGCCTCGTAGTCATGGAGCCCGATGGTCGCGTAGAGTTCGGCGCGGGTCTGCATCTGCTCGACCATGCCATGAGTGCCGCCATCGCGAGCCAGCGCGGCGTAGAGCCGCTCCTGCGCCTTGTTGGCGACCCGCAGCGAGGAGACGGGCCAGATCACCATGCGGTAGCCCATCGCCTCGAACTCGGAGGCGGTGAAGAACGGCGTGCGTCCGAACTCGGTCATGTTGGCGAGCAGCGGCACGCCCGGCACACGGCGCGCGAACTCCCTGAACATCTCGGCGGTGGTCAGCGCCTCCGGGAAAATCGCGTCGGCACCGGCCTCGAGATAGAGCTTTGCGCGTGCGACCGCGCCCTCCATGCCCTCGCTCGCCGCGGCATCGGTGCGGGCGATGACGTAAAGATGCCGGCGGGCCTTCACCGCAGCCGCGACCTTTGCCGCCATGTCATGGGCGTCGGCGAGCTTCTTGTCGTTGAGATGGCCGCATTTCTTCGGCAGTAACTGGTCTTCGATATGGACCGCGCCCGCGCCCGCGTCCTCGAAGGCGCGAACCATGTTCATGACGTTGAGGGCCTCGCCATAGCCGGTGTCGCCGTCGACCAGCACCGGCAAACCGCTGGCTCGCGCCACCTGCCGGATGAAGAAGGCAACCTCGTCGACGGTGATGATGCCGAGATCGGGCAGCCCCATCGAAGCCGTCATTGCCGCGCCCGAGAGATAGAGCGCCTCGAAACCGGCGGCCTTCGCCTGCAGGGCCGCCATGCCGTTATGGCTGCCCGGCAACCGGAGGATGCCACCCTGCCCGACCAGCGCGCGAAAGCGCTCGCCGGCCGGCTGCGAAGGACAATCGGAGGCAACGAGATAGGGCATGGGGCCTCAGTTCGCGTAGAGGTCGACGTAGTCGTGAACCGGCATGGCTTCGAGCCGCGCCTGATCGAGCGAGACATCGAGAATCTGGCGCTGGCGTTTCTCGACAAAGCGGCGTGCGAGATTGGTGCGGAACTTGGCCTCGAGCAGCGGGATGCCGTCGGAGCGGCGGCGCTTGTGGCCGATCGGGTATTCCACCACCAGTTCGGGCAACACCGTGCCGTCCTTCAGCGTGATGGTCATCGCGTTGGCGATCGAGCGCTTTTCCGGATCATGATAATCGCGGGTGAAAGCAGGATCCTCGACGCATTCGATCTTGTCCCGGAGCGCGTCGATGCGCGGATCGGCGGCAATATCGTCTTCGTAATCGCCTGCGGTGAGACGCCCGAAGATCAGCGGCACGGCGACCATGTATTGGAGAGTGTGGTCGCGGTCGGCCGGGTTATGCAGCGGCCCGCGTTTGTCGATGATCCGGATGCAGGCCTCGTGCGTGCGGACGCGGATCGAAGCGATGTCGTCGCTGCTGCGCCCGATCTTTTGGAGATGAGCCTGCAGCGTCATCGCCGCTTCGACTGCCGTCTGCGCATGAAACTCGGCCGGATAGGAAATCTTGAACAGCACATGCTCCATGACATAGGAGCCGTAAGGCCGCTGGAACTTGAATTCCTGGCCGCGGAACGAGGCGTCGTAGAAGCCCCAGGTCTTCGCCGTCAGGACCGAGGGATAGCCCATCTCGCCGGTCCGGGCGATCAGGGCGAGCCTCACTGCCCGGCTCGTCGCATCACCGGCCGCCCAGCTCTTGCGCGAGCCGGCATTCGGTGCGTGGCGATAAGTTCGCAGGGCCTGTCCATCGACGAAGGCAAGCGACAGCGCATTGACGATCTCGTCGCGGTTCAGGCGGAGCAGCCCTGCGACCACTGCCGTCGAAGCGACCTTGACCAGAATGACATGGTCGATCCCCACCTTGTTGAACGCATTTTCCAGCGCGAGACAGCCCTGGATCTCATGKGCCTTGATCATCGCGGTCAGCACGTCGCGCATGGTCAGCGGCGGCCGTCCGGAGGCAACCGCGGTCCGTGACAGCCAGTCGGCCACAGCCAGGATGCCGCCGAGATTATCCGACGGATGGCCCCATTCCGCCGCGAGCCAGCAATCATTGAAATCGAGCCAGCGGATCATCGTGCCGATATTGAACGCGGCCTGGACCGGATCGAGCTGATAGGGCGTGCCGGGCACGCGCGCGCCGTTCGGGACCACGGTCCCCGGCACGACCGGGCCGAGCAGCTTGGTGCAGGCAGGGTATTCCAAGGCCTCGAGCCCGCAGCCGAGCGTGTCGAGCAGGCAGTTGCGGGCGGTCTCGTATGCCAGCGAACTGTCGACACGATAGTTCAGGACGTAATCGGCGATATCGACGAGCACGCCATCCGGAGCGGGGCGTTCATTGTTGTTGAATCGAGCCATGGACGGGCATTTCCTCACGCCGATCCGGCTGGTCGCCTAGCGCCGCCGGAGAATTATTGTCGACATATGTTTCATGCAGTCGACTGGAAGGCAAGCTTCAGCCGCCAAATAATGAAATACTGTCGACAATAATCGAGCGAGCTCCCGTGGCTTCTCCGCTGGCGCTCTCCGTCTTGGCTGAGCGTTTCCTGGTCCGCGCCCATCTCCACATCACCAGGCGAGTGCTCCAAGTCGACATGAGGGAGCCGGCGTAAGATTCAGGGAAATCTGACGAATCAGAGCAGGATGAAGCCGCAGCGATTGCGGCTGCATCGAAGCCCTCAGGGCCGTTTCGGGATCTCGAGTCCGCGCTGAACGGCAGGGCGTGCGAGCCCACGCTCCAGCCAGGCCGGCACATGCTTCAGGCTGGAATAGTCGACGAGTTCGCCCGCACCATAGAATCCAACGAGGTTGCGGACCCACCCCAGCAGGGAGATGTCGGCGATGGTGTAGGCATCACCCATGATCCAGTCGCGACCGGCGAGACGCGTCTCGATCACGCCGAGCAAACGCTTGCTCTCGGCCGCGTAGCGGTCACGCGGACGCTTGTCCTCGTATTCGCGCCCGGCGAACTTATGGAAGAATCCGAGTTGACCGAACATCGGCCCGACCGCAGCCATCTGGAAGAACACCCACTGGATGGTCTCGTAGCGCTCCGCCAGATCGGACGGCAGGAACTTGCCTGCTTTCTCCGCGAGATAGATCAGGATCGCCCCTGACTCGAACAGGCCGATCGGCTTGCCGCCCGGGCCATTGGGATCGATGATCGCGGGGATCTTGCCATTCGGATTGAGGGACAGGAATTCCGCAGTCCAGGTCTCGTTCTGCCCGATATTGATCGTATGCGGCTCATAGGGCAGCCCGGTCTCCTCCAGCATGATCGACACCTTCACGCCATTCGGCGTCGGCAACGAATAGAGCTGGATGCGGTCGGGATGCTGGGCCGGCCAGCGCTGGGTTATCGGGAAGGCAGAAAGATCGGACATCCGGGGCTCCATAGGCTCGAATCAGGCGCCCGGTGAACGGATTCCCGCGGCACTGCGCGACCCTACCCAGATTCCCCTGGTGTCACTGCGACGATTTCGTGAGCTGTTACCAGGTCCGTCCCCGCATCCTGACCCGTTCGAGCGCAAAGCCCCGCTGCTCCATGGCCACCTGGTCCTGCGCCCAGACGGCAGAGGGCTCGAGTTCGAGCGCGATGGCCGGAAGATTGAGCTCTCCGGCGAGAGTATTGGCGAAACGCATCAGGGCATCGATCAGGACGGTCCCGGGCAGGCGCACCGAGGCCAGTTCGGAGACATTGAGCGTCGCCTCCCGGGAAAGCGGCTGGGCGATCTCATAAGCGAAGATCCCGTGGATGCAGCGACGCCGGTCATACAGAGCAATCAGGCCGCGCTCCTGGCCTGTCTCCTTGTCGTAGCGGCGTAAGTAAGCCGCCCAGTCACTGATACTGAGGCCCGGATTCGCCATCGCCATCAATGCATAGGCTGCCTGTGCCTGCTGCGATGTGACGCGTACCGCCTCGAAAATATCTTCCATTACGATTGCCGAACTGCTGAGCGGAGATATGTCAGCAGAGTTGAACACCCAATCGTCTGCATTGATGCAGATCAAKGAGCGCCCTCGCCGTCCCGGCTAGGGTTTGAATGACTGGGAACAAGGTGTGATGCTCCCTTGTTCACGGAGGTACGAACGCGTGGACTGCCAGCAGGCCGCTTGCGGCAACGATTCAAGACGGGACAGCGGATGCCTTGCCTGCAAGGTCCGCCTCGCGAGCGTGTGCGCGTCGCTATCCGTCGAGGAGCTCGAAGAGCTCAACGCTCTCTCCCATCACACCTCGTTCGATGCCAAGGAAACGGTCTTCGTTCAGGACCATCCCGCGCATTCGGTCTACAACATCGTCGAAGGCATGGTGCGGCTCTACAAGCTGCTGCCGGACGGACGCCGACAGATCATCGGCTTTGCGCTGCCGGGCGATTTCCTTGGATTGGCGATGCGCGATGCCTTCGGCTTTTCCGCCGATGCGGTCGACTCGGTCTCGGCCTGCGCCTTCTCGCGTTCGGCCTATGCCTCGCTGGTCAATGCCAAGCCGCATCTGCTGCGTCGCCTGCATGAGTTCGCCACCCATGAACTCACGCTGGCCCAGGAGCAGATGATGCTGCTCGGCCGCCGCAGCGCAGAAGAGCGGGTGATCTGCTTCCTGCTCACCATGCGCGACCGCTGGGCCAAGCTCGGCAAGCCGTCCGTGACCGTGCCGCTGCCGATGAGCCGCCAGGACATCGCTGATTTCCTCGGCCTGACGATCGAAACGGTGAGCCGCACCTTCACCAAGCTCGCCAAGGACAAGACGATCCTGATCGTGCCGGATGGCGTGCGCCTGCTCAACACCGACCATATGGAACTGGTCGCAGCGGCCTGATCGCAGTTCCCGCAGCTTGAAGGGCGCCGGTTGGACGGCGCCCTTGCTGATTCCGCAGCGCAACAAAGGAACCCTCCTCAGGTTGCGTTGATCTGCATCAAGGCCCGTCCCGCTCCGCTTCGCTAACGCTCTCGATTGGCAGCATTGATGCGCTGCAGCAAACGAGGGCTGGCCATGGCGGCGACAGGGTATCCGATCAGGCGCGCGACGACGGGAGAAATGGGAGGCCTCGTATTGGCGGCGGGCTGCGTGTTGCCGCTGCTCATCATCGCCGCCCTGACGCCCGATCCGGCCTATGCCTTCCATATCAGCCTTGCGGCGGTCGCCTCGCTCGTCGCGGTGTTCCTGATCGGCAATCGCTGCTTCAGTCCGGCGCCGAGCCCCGCGCCACAGGAGATCGACGGCAAGCCGAACTACAATATGGACCCGGTCAAGTTCGCGACCGTGGCCGCGATGGTCTGGGGCATCGCCGGGTTCACAGTCGGCCTGATCATCGCGCTTCAGCTCGCCTTCCCCGACCTGAATTTCGACCTGCCATGGACGAATTTCGGCCGGATGCGCCCGCTTCACACCTCGGCGGTGATCTTCGCCTTCGGCGGCAATGTGCTGATCGGCACGTCCTTCTATGTCGTGCAGCGCACCTCGCGTGCGCGTCTGKCCGGTGACATCGCGCCGTGGTTCGTCGTCCTCGGCTACAACTTCTTCATTGTGCTCGCCGGCACCGGCTATCTGCTCGGCATCACTCAGGGCAAGGAATACGCCGAGCCCGAATGGTATGCCGATCTCTGGCTGACCATCGTCTGGGTGGTCTATCTGCTGGTATTCCTCGCGACCTTGGCCAAACGCAAAGAGCCGCACATCTACGTGGCGAACTGGTTCTATCTTGGCTTCATCCTGACCATCGCCGTCCTGCATATCGGCAATAATCTGGCGCTGCCGGTCTCGATCCTCTCACCGAAATCCTATGTCGTCTGGTCCGGCGTCCAGGATGCGATGTTCCAGTGGTGGTACGGCCATAACGCGGTCGGCTTCTTCCTCACCGCCGGCTTCCTCGCGATCATGTACTATTTCGTGCCGAAGCGTGCCGGTCGCCCGGTCTACAGCTACCGTCTCTCGATCATCCATTTCTGGGCGCTGATCTTCCTCTACATCTGGGCCGGGCCGCACCACCTGCACTACACCGCCCTGCCCGACTGGGCGCAGACCCTCGGCATGACCTTCTCGATCATGCTCTGGATGCCCTCCTGGGGCGGCATGATCAACGGGCTGATGACGCTGTCAGGCGCCTGGGACAAGCTGCGCACCGACCCCGTGCTGCGCATGATGGTGGTCTCGCTCGCCTTCTACGGCATGTCGACCTTCGAAGGTCCGCTGATGTCGATCAAGGCAGTGAACTCGCTCTCGCACTACACCGACTGGACGATCGGGCATGTCCACTCCGGCGCGCTTGGCTGGGTCGCCTATATTTCCTTCGGCGCGATCTACTGCCTCGTGCCGTGGCTCTGGAACCGGCGTGAGCTGTATTCGCTGAAGCTCGTCAACTGGCACTTCTGGATCTCGACGCTAGGGATCGTCTTCTACATCTCGGCGATGTGGGTCTCCGGGATCATGCAGGGCCTGATGTGGCGCGCCTACACCTCGCTCGGCTTCCTCGAATACTCCTTCATCGAAACCGTGGCTGCGATGAAGCCCTACTACGTCATCAGGGCGCTCGGTGGCGGGCTCTTCCTGACCGGGGCGCTGATCATGGCCTTCAATCTCTGGATGACGGTCAGGCACGGCACGGTCGACGCCCCGAGCGATGACCATGCACTGCAGCCGCAGCTCGTCCCCGCGCAGTAAGGAACGCTCAGATGTCGAGCATTGAAAACCCGGCTCCGCGCAAGTCGCTCTGGCTCAAGCATAAGATCTTCGAGACCAACTCGATCATCCTGGTGATCGGCGTGCTGCTGGTCATCTCGGTCGGCGGTCTCGTCGAGATCGCGCCGCTCTTCTACCTCCGCAACACGATCGAGAAGGTCGAAGGCATGCGGCCCTATACGCCGCTGGAGCTCGCCGGCCGCGACATCTATGTCCGCGAGGGCTGCTACAACTGCCATAGCCAGATGATCCGGCCGCTGCGCGACGAGATCGAGCGCTATGGACCCTACTCGCTGGCAGCCGAGAGCATGTACGACAAGCCCTTCCAGTGGGGCTCGAAGCGGACCGGTCCGGATCTCGCCCGCGTCGGCGGCAAGTATTCCGACGAATGGCATCTCGGCCACCTCAACCAGCCGCGCGCGCTGGTGCCGCAGTCGATCATGCCGGGCTACCCCTTCCTGGCGAAAACCGAGCTTCGTTTCGGTGACATCGCCGATCACCTGCGCGCCAATCGCGGCGGCGGCGTGCCCTATACCGACGAGATGATCGCGCAAGCCGCGAGCGACCTCGAGGCCCAGGCCACGCCCGACCACCCCAAGGCGGCCGAACTCGAAGCGCGCTACCCCAAGGTCCAGATTCGCGATTTCGACGGCGATCCCAAGCGGGTCACCGAAGCCGATGCGCTGATTGCCTACCTGCAGGTCCTCGGCACGCTCGTCGACTTCAAGCTCTACGACACCAAGGCCAACATCCGTTGAGCGAGGGCACCATGGATTCGACCTACCATTGGCTCGCGGGCTTCGCCCAATCCGCCGGCCTACTCTACTTCGTCGGCACCTTTCTGGCCATTTGCCTCTACGCGCTCTGGCCGAGCAACCGCGCGCGCTTCGACGAGGCCGCCCGCACTCCCCTGCGGGAGGACTGAGCCATGAACAAGCATCACGACCCTGCCTCGGAATTCGATGCCGCCACCGGCCAGTCGACCACCGGTCACGAGTGGGACGGCATCCGCGAGCTCAACACCCCGCTGCCACGCTGGTGGCTCGGCATCTTCTACGCCACGATCATCTGGTCGGTCGGCTACTGGGTCATCTACCCGGCCTGGCCGCTGCTGACCGACGCGACCAGGGGCGTCATCGGCTACGCCTCGCGACAGGAGATCGAGGACGATCTCGCGGTCATGCGCAAGGATCGCGCCGCGCTGGCCAGCGGCCTCGCCGACGCCTCGCTCGAGCAGATCAAGGCCGACCCCGCCCTGTTTCGCGTCGCCATGGCACAGGGCAAGGCCGCCTTCGGCGACAATTGCGCCGCCTGCCACGGCGTCGGCGGCAGCGGCGCCAAGGGCTATCCCAACCTGAATGACGACGAGTGGCTCTGGGGCGGCTCGCTTGCCGCGATTCAGACCACGCTGCAGCACGGCATCCGCGTCGCCGGCAACAACGACACCCGCGTCAGCCAGATGCCGGCCTTCGGGCGCGACGGCATGCTGAAGAGGGACGAGATCAGCGCGGTCGCCAACCATGTGCGCGAACTGGCCGGACTGTCGACTGCCCCCAAGGCTGACCTCGCACTCGGCCGCAAGCTCTTCGCCGATAATTGCGCGGCCTGCCATGGGCCTGCCGGCAAGGGCAATCAAGAGCTCGGCGCGCCGAACCTGACCGACGCCATCTCGCTCTACGGCATGGATCTCGCGTCCCTGACCGAGACCATCACCAACAGCCGCAACGGCGTCATGCCCGCCTGGGGCCAGCGTCTCGACCCGACCACGATCAAGGCGCTGACCGTCTATGTCCACTCGCTCGGCGGAGGCCAATGACATGGCACTCGCGGAAAGCGAAGACGCTCCGCTCTTCGCGCCGTCGAAGAAAGTTTACCCACAGAGCGTGTCGGGCCCGTTCCGGCGCGCCAAGTGGCTCATCCTCGTCCTCTGCCTCGGCATCTACTATCTCCTGCCCTTCCTGCGTTGGGACCGCGGCCCCAACCTGCCGAACCAGGCAGTGCTCGCCGACATCGCCAATAACCGCTTCTATTTCTTCTTCATCGAGATCTGGCCGCAGGAGGTCTACTACTTCACCGGCCTGCTGATCCTGGCCGCCTTCATGCTGTTCCTGATGAATGCCGTCGCTGGCCGGGTCTGGTGCGGCTATCTCTGCCCGCAGACCGTCTGGACCGACCTCTTCCTCGCCGTCGAGCGCGCCTTCGAGGGCGACCGGCGCGAGCGGATGAAGCGCGACGAGGGGCCCTGGACCGCCGACAAACTCGCCCGGAAGACCGGCAAGCACCTGGTCTGGCTCGTGATCGCCTGGTGGACCGGCGGCGCCTGGGTGCTCTATTTCGCGGATGCGCCAACCCTGGTGCGGGAACTCGCGACCTTCACGGCTCCGCTCTCGGCCTATGTCTGGATCGGCATCCTGACCTTCACCACCTATGCGCTCGCCGGGATCATGCGCGAGCAGGTCTGCACCTTCATGTGTCCCTGGCCGCGCATCCAGGCAGCGCTGACCGACGACGACGCCCTCAACGTCACCTATCGCTACGATCGCGGCGATCCGCGCGTCTCGGTCAAGCAGGCCACGCGCCTGCGTGCCGCCAACGAGCCGGCTGGCGATTGCATCGACTGCTACCAGTGCGTCGCGGTCTGCCCGACGGGTATCGACATCCGCGATGGCTCGCAGATGGACTGCATCCAGTGCGGCCTGTGCATCGATGCCTGCGATACGGTCATGCTCAAGATCAACCGCCCGGCCGGGTTGATCGCCTATGACACCGACGACAACGTCAAGCGGCGTATCGCTGGCCAGAAGCCGGTCTATCGCCTGATCCGCGCCCGCACCCTGATCTACACCGCGCTGATCGGGCTCGTCGGCGGAGCCATGATCTACCAGCTCGCAACCCGCAGCACGGCGGGAATCTCCGTGCTGCACGAGCGCACCCCGCTCTTCGTGACGCTCAGCGACGGCTCGATCCGCAACGCCTACACCATCCGCCTGCTGAACAAACGCCCGGATTCCCGTCCCTTCGCGCTCACCGTCTCCGGCCTGCCCGGTATCCGGGTCGAGACCGTCGGAACCCAGGCGACGGCCGATCTTCGCCCGATCATCACGGTCGACCCCGATTCCTCGCGCGAGATCCGCGCGCTGGTGACAGTGCCGGCCGGCATTCCTCTCGACAAATCCCAGACGATCACCTTCACCGCATCCGACCTGTTCGCCGGAGAGGTCGTGACCGCCGGGGATCATTTCATCGCTCCCTAGAGAACGCATCATGACCTGTTGCGGAGGCTTCATCATGCCGATCGATTTTCCAGCCCCACCGGCGCCAACTCGGCGCCGGCCCTTCGAGCTCAGCGGGCGTGCCGTGCTCTTCGGCATGATCGGCTTCTTCATCGTGGTCGCGGGCGTCAATGGCGTGATGATGGTCTCGGCCATCCGGACGATGCCCGGCGCCGATGTGAAGAGCGCCTACGAGACCAGCCAGCGCTTCAACGGCGAGATCGCGCGCATGCAGGCCCAGGCCGCACGCGGCTGGCTGGCCCAGAGCGAGGTCGTGCGTGCCGGCGCCGACGCGGTCGTTTCGCTCTTGCTGAAGGACAAGGCGGGCGCAGCTGTCACAGGGCTCGCAGTCGAGGCGAAGCTCCAGCACCCGGCGACGCGGCAGCAGGACCGCGAGGTGACGCTGACCGAAACTGCCCCGGGCCACTATTCCGCGACGGTGCCGGGGCTGCATGCCGGCGCCTGGACCCTGGTGGTCGAGGCAAAGCGCGATCGGGACCCGGCCTTCTCCTCCCGCAGCCGCATGATGCTGAAGGAGTGAGGCTCATGGCCGCGCAGCAGGATCTCTCCGTCTTCATCCGCCATCGCGAAAGCGGCGTCGCGGGCATGGAACTCGCGGTGGAGAACATCCGCTGCGCCGGCTGCATGCACGCGATCGAGAACGGCCTTGCCCATGAGACCGGTATCCTCAGCGCCCGGGTCAATCTCGCGCTGAAGCGCGTCACGGTGGAATGGACGGAAGGCGTACTGCGCCCAGAGGCCGTGATCGAGCGCCTCTCCCGGCTCGGCTTCAAGGCCTACCCTTTCCTGCCCGCCTCCGGCCGTGAGGACGACACAAGCGAGGAAAGGCGGCTGCTGCGCTATCTCGGCGTCGCCGGCTTCGCCTCGATGAACATCATGCTGCTCTCCGTCTCGGTCTGGTCGGGCAATAGCAGCGACATCAATCCGGTCACGCGCGACTTCTTTCACTGGCTCTCGGCGCTGATTGCCCTGCCAACCGCCGCCTATGCCGGCCGCCCCTTCTTCGAGAGTGCGCTCCGGGCTCTGCGCGCCCGCGCCGTCAACATGGACGTGCCGATCACGCTCGGCATCGTGCTCGCGCTCGGCATGTCGGTGGTGGTGACCTGGAACCACGCCGAGCATGCCTATTTCGACGGCGCGGTGATGCTGATCTTCTTCCTGCTGATCGGGCGCTATCTCGACCAGCTGATGCGCCGCCGCACGCGCGACCTCGCTGGCAATCTTGCCGCGTTGAAGGCCGAAACCGCGACCCGGCTGATGCCGAATGGCGAGGCGATGGTGACGCCGATCGCGGCCATCGTGCCCGGCGACCGCGTCCTGATCMAGCCGGGCGAGCGCGTCAGTGTCGATGGCATCATCGAGACCGGCTCCTCCGAAATCGACCAGAGCCTCGTCACCGGTGAAACCCTGCCGCATGCCGTCATGGCCGGCGCGCAGGTCTATGCCGGCACCGTGAACCTCTCCGGGGCCCTGACCGTCAAGGTCGAAGCCGCAGCCAGCGGCACCCTGCTCGACGAGATCGATGCCCTGATGGCGCGCGCGGTCGAAAGCCGCTCCCGCTATGTCAAGCTTTCCGATCGGGCGGCAAGGGTCTACGCCCCTCTCGTCCACGCCACGGCGCTCGCGACCCTGCTGGGCTGGATGGCCTTCGGCCTGCCCTGGCCCGAAGCACTGATCATCGCCATCACCGTCCTGATCATCACCTGCCCCTGCGCGCTGGGGCTGGCGATTCCGGCCGTGCAGGTCGTTGCTGCGTCTGCCCTGTTCAAGCGCAAGGTCATGCTGAAACAGGGCGATGCGCTGGAGCGCCTGGCCGAAGCCGATGTCGCTGTCTTCGACAAGACCGGCACCCTCACCCTGCCGGACCCCGATCTGGTCAATGGCGCTGAGATCGATACCGCAACCTTGCAGGCGGCGGGCAGGCTGGCAGCCGCGAGCCGCCACCCTCTCGCCCGCGCCATCGCCCGTGCCGCCGGCCATCCTGCTCCTGCGAGCGATGTCAGCGAAAATCACGGCGCAGGCCTGAGCGCGATTGTGGATGGGATCGAGACCCGTCTCGGCAGCGTCGCTTATTGCGAGGCCGGGGCGGAAGCCGCCATCGTCGCCGCGCGCCATCCCTCAGCCTCCCTGATCGCCTGGCGCCATGGCACTGAATGCGCCATCTTCGCGGTCGATCAGAAGATCCGGCCGGAGGCGCGCGACTGTATCGCCGCGCTACGCGGTCTCGGCCTCGAGATCCGCATTCTCTCCGGCGACCGAAGCGAAGCTGTCGCGCCGGTCGCCTCGGCCCTCGGTATCACGGAGGCCGAAGCCGGCCTGCGTCCCGACGAGAAGCTCAAGGCGCTCGACCGGCTCAGCGCCAAGGGGCGCAAGGTGCTGATGATCGGCGACGGGCTCAACGACGCTCCGGCCCTTGCCAAGGCCCATGTTTCGATCTCGCCGATCAGCGCGACCGACCTGGCGCAGGCCTCGGCCGACATTGTCTTCATCGGCGACAGCTTGATGCCGGTCGCCGACAGCCTGCGCATCGCCCGCAGGGCGCGCAACCTCATGCTGGAAAACCTCTGGTTTGCGGTGCTGTACAATGCCGTCGCGGTGCCGATTGCCGTCGCGGGCTTCGCGACGCCGCTCGTCGCAGCCGTCGCGATGTCGGGCTCGTCACTGGTGGTCACGCTCAACGCGCTGCGCGCGGGACGCGGCCTGCCGCGGCAGAATACGGGAGTGGCGTCATGAATATCCTGGTGATCCTGTTCCCCCTGGCACTCGGTCTCGGACTGCTGGGGTTGGCGGCCTTCTTCTGGTGCATGCGCACCGGCCAGTTCAGCGATCTCGAGGGACCGAGCTGGCGCATTTTGAGGGATGACGACCTGCGTTCGCCTGGGGACACCCGCACCAACGATCATTGACGCAGCGGCCGTTCCGGCCTTACCTCGCCAGCGACGGTTCCCTTAGGGGATCAAAAGGGAATGCGGTGCGGATGGTTCGCCATTCAATGCCGTGGCTGCCCCCGCAACTGTAAGCGGCGAGCCTTTCGCCACACGCCACTGGGGCCCTCGGACCTGGGAAGGCGGCGACAAGGCACCGACCCGCGAGCCAGGAGACCTGCCGTCAGCCGTGGTCACACGCGAACACGTTCGGACGGGGTGTTTCGATCGCTTGTTGAACTGCACGCTGGCTAAGGGCAGCGGACGGGGCCTCGCGTTCGCGGTGACGTGCCACAGACGTCAACGCCCGAGGTTCCATCGTGATCCGTCCTCCCAAGGTTGCCCGGCGCAGCCGGCTGCTCATCACCCTGTCGCTCCTTGTCTCCGCCGGCTCCCTCCCCGCCAACCAGGCATCCGCCCAGTCAGCCACCGAATCGATTGCCCTCGACGAAATCGTCGTCAGCGCGACGACGCGACCCACGCCAGCGCGCGAGATCGCCAATTCCGTGACCGTCATCACTGCCGGTGATATCGAGCGCGAGCAGCGCCGGACCCTGCCGCAGGCGCTCGCCGCCGTTCCCGGCCTCAATATCGTGCAGACCGGCGGGCCGGGCGGGCTGACCTCGGTCTTCATCCGCGGCACCAACTCCAACCACGTCAAGGTATTGATCGACGGCATCGAGGCCAACGACCCGTCGACCCCGAACCGCTCCTTCGATTTCGGCTCGATGCTGACCGACGACATCGAGCGCATCGAAGTGCTACGCGGACCGCAAAGCGGCCTCTACGGCGCCAACGCGCTGGGCGGCGTCATCTCGATCACCACCAAGCGTGGCGAGGGTCCGCCGAAGCTCACGGCCCGAGCCGAGGCCGGCTCATACGGCACCTTCAACCAGTCGGTCGGCCTCAGCGGCGGCGATGACCGCTTCAACTACGCCCTCAGCATCGCCCATTTCAAATCGGATTCGACCCCGGTGACGCCTCCCGGGCTCGTGCCGTCGGGGCGCCGCGTCAACCCGAATTCCTACGACAATTGGACCTATTCGGCCCGGTTCGGCGTCGCGCTGTCCGATACGCTGTCGCTGAACTGGGTCGGCCGCTACACTGACGGCTACCTGCTCTTCACCGGCGATTCCGGCTTTCCGAGCACGCCCAGCAGCTTCCGCAGCAGCCAGGACTACAAGCAGGCCTTCACCCGCGGAGAGGTCGTCTGGGATCCGCTTGGTGGGCGCTTCGTCAATCGCTTCGGCCTGTCCTACAGCAATCAGGACCGCACCGGCCGCACGCCGAATGCGATTGGTATCCTCGGCCTGCCGACGGAGAATCTCGGCGAGCGCACCAAGGTCGACTGGCGCGGCGACCTTGAGCTGATGAAGGGGCAGACCCTGGTGATGGGTCTGCAATACGAGCGCGAACGGCTGGAAACCCGCGCGCTCACGGCATCCAACGGCAATACGGGCGCCTTTGCCGAACTCCAGTCGAATTTCGGCGACCGGCTCTTCATGGTCTCGAACATCCGCTACGACGATGACGAGACCTTTGGCGGCCACACGACCTACCGCTTCGCGCCAGCCTATATCGTGCCGGAAATCGAAACCAAGCTGAAGGGGAGCTATGGCACGGGGTTCAAGGCCCCGACCCTGAGCGAGCGTTTCAGCGATTCTCGCCCGGCCTTCAACTTCTTCGGCAATCCCAACCTGAAGCCGGAAGAAAGCCGCGGCTGGGATCTTGGCTTCGAGCAGCCTCTCCTCGATGACAAGGTCCGGTTCGGCGCCACCTATTTCCACAACGACATCGAGAACCTGATCGTCACCAACGTGGCGCGGAACTCCTATGCCAATATCGGCAAGGCCACGACCAAGGGGGTGGAGGCCTTTACCGCGCTCGAAATCTCGCCGCAGTTCAAGGTGCGGGCCGACTACACCTTCACCATCGCCAAGGACGACATCGCCCGGCAGGAACTGCTGCGCCGTCCCCGTCACAAGGCCAGCGTGACGGCGAGCTGGACCCCGGTTGACAAGCTCACCCTTTCGGCGACGCTGATCTATGTGGGTGAGCGCGTCGACGGAAACCGTGACTTCTCGATCTCGCGCATGCGGGCGCCGGGTGCGGCCATCGTCAATCTCGCCGCCGAGTACAAGGCGACGGACAGGCTCAGTGTCTTCGGCCGCATCGATAACCTGCTGGACAAGCGCTACGAGAACCCCGTCGGCTTCCTGGTGCCGGGTCTGAGCGCCTATGGCGGCCTGAAGGTAACGCTGTGAAGCCTTGGGCGGCCCGCGCGATGACTCGCGGCGCCGTTCTGGCGCTTGGCCTCTTGCTCGGTTTCGGCGGCCTGACGGCCGCCGAAACGCCGGCCAAGCCATCCCGCATCGTCTCGCTCAACATGTGCTCGGACGAACTGGTGCTGCGGCTCGCCGAGCGCGAGCGCATCGCCTCGGTCACCTGGCTCTCGCAGGACCCGCGCAACGCCAACATGGCCGAGATTGCCAAGACCATCCCGGCCAATCACGGTCTGGTGGAGGAGGTGCTGAGTTACAAGCCCGATCTGATCATCGCTGGCGCCTACACGACGCGCAGCACGGTCGCGCTGCTGAAGAAGGCCGGTGTTCCCGTCCGCGAATTCGGGGTGCCGCGCAATCTCGCTGAAATGCGTGCCCAGATCGCCGAGATGGCGGCCCTGCTCGGCGAGCCAGAACGCGGCGCGGCCCTGATCGCAGCGATCGACCGGCGCCTCGACACGCTCGCCGCCAACCAAAGCGCGGGCCATCCCAGGGCGCTGGTCCTGCGGCCGAACGGGTTCACGGTCGGGCGCGGCTCGCTGGTGGACGAGATCCTGACCCGCGCCGGCCTGACCAATCTCGCCGCCGAACTCGGCATCGACAATTACGGCCAGATCGCGCTGGAGACCGTCGCGCTCGGACAGGCCGACATGCTGATCCTCAACACCACGCCGGGCGGGCCGCCCTCGCTCGCCCATGAGATCCTTCATCATCCGCTCCTGACGAAGCTCGGCGAGCGGGTCAGGCTCGTCGCCCTCCCCTCGAAACTCTGGACCTGCGCCGGACCGGCCGTGCTCGATGCGATCGAGCTGCTTGCCGCCTCCCGTACGCAAGGATCGCGCTCATGACATTGGCGGTTCAGGAAACGGTACGAGCGACGACGCCGAAGCTGGCGCGGCTCATTGTCATGCTGGCCCTATTGATGCTGGCCATGATGCTCGTTTCCATGGCGGTGGGGTATGCCCCACTCGACATCAAGGCGGCCCTCGCCGACGCCCTCGCCGGACGGAAGACCCTGCCGGCGCTCGTCCTTGTCGAGCTGCGCTTGCCGCGCGCGCTGCTGGGCGCGCTCGTCGGTTTCAGTCTCGGGCTTGCCGGCGCCGCCATGCAGGGCCTGTTGCGCAATCCGCTTGCCGAACCCGGAATCCTCGGAATTTCAAGCGCCGCCGCCTTCGGCGCGGTCGTGGTCTTCTACAGCGGCTTGTCGGCGACGATGGCGCTCGCCCTCCCCTTGGGCGGCATGGCCGGCGCCGCACTGGCAACGCTTCTGCTCTACGCCTTCATGGGGCGCGGCGCCGGAACGATGACGTTGATCCTCGCGGGCGTTGCGATCAACAGCTTCGCCGGTGCGATGACCGCGCTTGCGCTCAACCTCGCGCCAAATCCCTACGCCGCGCTGGAAATCGTATTCTGGCTGATGGGTTCGCTCGCGGATCGCAGCCTGCTCCATGTCTGGCTCGTGCTGCCGCCGATGCTCCTCGGCTGGCTGCTGCTGCTTTCGACCGCACCTGCCCTCGACGCTCTCACCCTGGGCGAGGACACGGCCAAGAGTCTCGGCTTCGACCTGACCTGGCTGCGCGCCCGACTAATCGGCGGAGCTGCACTCGCCGTCGGCAGCGCGGTCGCGGTCACCGGCGCGATCGGCTTCGTCGGCCTCGTCGTGCCGCATCTGTTGCGCCCGCTGGTCGGCAACCGACCGGGCCGGCTGCTGCTCGTCAGCGGTTTTGGCGGAGCGATCCTGACGCTCGCAGCCGATACCGCTCTGCGCCTCGCCCCGATCCGGCCCGAGCTGAAGCTCGGTGTGGTCACGGCGCTGATCGGAGCCCCCTTCCTGTTCCACCTGATCCATCGCCTGCGGCGGGAGGTCTGATGAAGATCGAAGCCTCGGGAGTTTCGCTCACGCTCGGCGGGAAGCCGATCCTGCGCGACATCGATATCGCGCTTTCGGCAGGCGAAATGGTCGGGCTGATCGGCCCCAACGGTGCTGGCAAGACGACCTTGCTGCGCGTGCTCTCCGACCTGGTCACGCCCGATTCCGGCCAGGTGCGCTACGACGGGCTGACCGCCAAGTCGCTCGGGCGCAAGGAATTGGCGCGGCGCATCGCCTTCCTTGCGCAGGGCGGCGCGGTACACTGGTCGATGCGCGCGGAGGCCCTCGTTGGGCTTGGGCGGCTGCCGCATCGCCAGCCCTTTGCCGGCGAGAACGAGGCCGATCGCGCCGCAATCACGCGCGCCATCGCAGCGGCCGACGCCACGGCGTTCGCCGACAGGACAGTCGAGACGCTCTCGGGCGGCGAGCGCATGCGCGTGCTGCTGGCGCGTGCGCTCGCCGTCGAGGCGCCGATCCTGCTCGCCGACGAACCTCTCGCGGCGCTCGACCCGCTACACCAGCTCGAGGTCATGGAGCTTCTGCACCGGACGGCTGCCGGCGGCACCGGGGTAGCGGTCATCCTGCATGATCTGACGCTGGCCGCGCGTTTCTGCGATCGCCTGATCCTGCTCGATCGCGGCAGGCTCATTGCCGATGGCTCGCCCGGAATCGTCCTCAACGACGCCAACCTTGCTGCCGTCTTCGGCATTACCGCGGCCCGCGGTTCGGAAGCCGGCGCACCCTACCTGCTGCCTTGGCGGCGCCTTACATCGGAACAGTCGTGACATGACAGCCCCTGACTACATTCGTGCGCTCCTGCGCGCTCATCTCGCCGATCCAGCCTCGCAATGGAATCTCGGCACCTTTGGCGCCATCGCCGAGTTCATGCGCGATTCGAACGAACCCGTTCAGCTGACTGATAAGACTCATCTCCTTGCGGCCACGACTGCGCGCGGCGGCATTGGCTTTCGCAATCTGACCGGCGTGACGCCCTTCGCATCGGAATCCGCGACCGGCCAGGGCTGGAGCCACCGCCTCGCGCTCTGCCTGCCCGAGACCGCCTGCGCGATGAGCCGGCGCACGGTTCTGACCGAGCTCGGCCCCGACGGCGACGCGCTGCGCGAGCAGGATCGCGAGGGCCTTCTCTTCGACATGGGCCTCGATACCCTGCAGGTCGACATCTGCATCCGAACCAGCACCCCGGGGCTGATCGCAGCCTTGCGCGCCGCATGCGGCCGCCCGCTTTTCGAGGCCGGCAACACCACCATGGCCGCCATCGTCGCAGCCGGGCCGCATCGCGTCTTCATCACCCGTTTCGGCCGTTGTGAAGTCTACCAGCCAATCCCCCCGGCAGACGGCAAGAGCCCCGAGGGGCCGCATACCCATGTCCTGCCCAAGCTGATGCGCTCCGGCCGGACGCATGCCGCCACCGAGCTCGTACCGGCAGGCCTCGTGCCCTGTGCTCATCTCGTGCCGGCGCATCCGGTCAAGGATGCGATGGGCCGGCCGACACCGTTCTATGCGACGGCCCAGAAGCAGTTCCAGGACCTGCTGATGCGCTATGGCGATGTCGAACTGGTCCGGTTGAAGGAGAGCGTGCTCGCGGCCATTGCCGCAGGAGCCGCCCCCTCCACCGTTCCCGCCCCACAGGATCGGTTTGCGCGTCACGCCGTGCGGGCGACATTGCGCCAACTCGCGGCGTCCGGCGAGCGCCTGCCCGGGCTCTCCGCCTGGATCTCCGCTCATGATGAGCGGCGTGTGGATGATGCTGGGGCGGATGATCCTGGCGCGGACGACGCCGCCGATGCCTATGGCCATGCGAACTGAGGGGCCGAAGCATCCCTCAGCCGGGCGCCCCCTCGGCCCCAATCTCCTGGTCGCTCCGGTGCGGGAGGAGAGTGAGACGGAGCGCGAACTCTAGCTGCCCGCTCATCCCGGTGGCTGGGATGACCGGCACGACGGCAAGCATGTCGAAGGGGCCGGGCGCCTCGCTTCGATGCGCTTCGGACAGGAGCGGAACGTGCTCCCGCCCCCGAGGTCAGCCTCGCGCGCCGGAGAGGATGATGCGCGATCCCTCGCGGTCGACGCGTTCGAGGCGCTGACGGAACCCGCCGGTGCCGGTCTCGAACGAACGGGTCCGCTGCTCCGTCGCCGGCTGCGCCAGATTCCGGCCCAGCATCGTCTGAGCCGGTGAAAGGCCGAGCAGGCCGAGCACGGTGGGGCCGATATCGATGATGCCGCAGGCGCGGTCATCCTTCGTCCCGGACTCAAAGCCGCCACCGCGGACGGCCAGGACGGTGTTGAGTTCGTGCCGGTTGAGCCCGCCATGCATGCCGCCGCCAACCGGCACATCGAACTTGGTCAGGAGCCCGAGCCCGGGATTGCCATAGCTGTCGGGCTCGTCGCCGGAGCGCAGGACATAGATGAGATCGGGCTGGCGCGCGTGATCGAGATCGACCAGCGAGAGCGCAAAACTTCCCTCGACCTCGCCCTCGACCTCGTTGCGGGCCTTCGCGAAGAGCATGCCCAGGAAGTCCTGCTCCCGGAGCCAGGCGGCAATCGCGTCGCGCCGGGCCGCTCCTCCCTCGAGGATGCGGATTTCCCCCATATTGCCGCCCGTCATCGAGAAGCAGGCGCCGGCCAGCGTGCGCTCGGCGGCACGGCGACCGGCATGGCCTTGCCCACGCAGCAACTCGGAGAGAGCGAGCTCGCCCTTGGTCGAGATCTGGCCGTGATCCGAGGCCGCGACGACGGCATAGCGCTCGGCATCGGGCTGCCCCTCGATCCATTCAAGCAGCCTGCCGAAGGCGGCATCGACATGTCTGAGTACCGCAAGCGTCTCGGGCGAGCCGAGAAAGCGGTAATGGAAGGAGGTGTCGGGCTCATTGAACCAGATCAGCGCGACGTCGGGCTTCATCTCGGCCAGCACATGCTCGCGCAGCACCCGTTCCGCGTAATCGATTTCCTCGAAGCGGGGCAGGCTGCGCGGCGGCAGCGCCCCGAAGCGCGCGACGACTTCGTCCACCGCGTCCGGCGTCTGGCTGTGCTCGCGCCCGAGGATCGAGAAGGTCCAGTGGCCGTTGGCCCTGGCACGCGGATTGATCAGATAGGCAGAGCCGGCCGAACCGGTATGGACCACGGCGAGCCGTTTGCCGGCCTTCGCCAGCACATCGCCGAAGCTCTCGGCCTCGACCAGGCCTCCACCGGTCGCAGCCTCCGCCAGTGCGATATCGTCGGCGCGGCTCATGTCGAGCGCGTGCTCGCGGGTCACCTCAGGGAACAGGAAGGCGTTGCCGACGACGCCGTGCACCTTTGGCGGCGCACCCGTTGCGATCGACGTGGTGGCCACGCGCGTCATCGACGGAAAGACGCTGCGCGCCTCGCGGAACCAGGTGCCCTGCCCTGTGAAACGCGCCAGGTTCGGCATCAGCTCGGGCGTGATGAAGTCCGGGCGCAGGCCATCGAAGACGCCGATGACGACGCGGGCGGCTGCAGCCTTGGCGGGTTTGCTCATGCGCTCTTCCTCAGGCCGCTGGTCAGCGCCTGCATCGCAAGCGCCCGTGTTGCAGCCACGCACTCATCGGCGGCGTACCAGAAACGCGGATTGAGCTCGATGTTGAAGAGGACACCGTCCGGGAAGACACAGGCCTCCATGAGCTCCTGCCAGGGAATGTCGCCCCAGCCGACCGGCAGATGCAGGTCGCCGTGTCCGAAGGCAAGCTTCTCGCTCAGGCTGTAGGTCTCGATCGCATCAGCCCGGCCGAAGGAATCGTGCACATGCAGATGCTTGGCGAGAGGGGCAAGCGCCTTGATCTCGCTGAGATAGTCGCCGCCGAAATAGCCTGTGCGCAGGTAGGAATGGCTGAAATCGAGCGTCGCCCAGACATGGGAGTGGCCGATCTCGACGAGTTCCTCGGCGAGCCGCGACGGCATCGAGGCGTGCATCCTGCCGTGGTGGCCACCGAACATGGTCTCGACGCAAAGCAGGAGCTCGAGCTCGCGCGCCACATCCCCGGCCCTCGACAGCCATTCGCGCTGGCGGTCATAGGCAGCCTCGACCACCTCGCCGGGCTGGGCCGGCATGACCCCGGAATGCATGACGTAATGCACGGCGCCGACCTCGGCCGCGATCTCCAGCGAGGCTTTCAGCACCTCGAAATGGCGCGGCAGGCGGGCCGGATCATCGAAGAAATTGATCGCCAGCGGACCATGCGCGGAATAGGCGAGCTTGCGCCCGGCACAGGCTCGCTTGAGCAGATCGAGATGCGGACGGCGGATGCGCCCCCCGATGATCAGGTCCATGTCGAAGATCGGCAATTCCGTGGACTCGACCCCGAGCGTCTCGACCTTGTCGAGGATCGCCGCGAAATCGGAGAGGTCGCTCTTGGGGCGCGGAGCCGTGATGCCGAAACCGCGGACGCCATTGGGATGCATGTTGTCTCTCCAGGATCAGCGCAGGGTCGGATCGAGCCGGTCGCGCAGCCAGTCGCCGACGAGACTCACCGCCAGCGTCGTCAGCACGATGGTGCAGGCTGGCGCGAGCATGATCCAGGGGGCACGGGTCAGATATTCGCGACCATAGCCGACCATATTGCCGAGGCTGGTCATCGGAGGCTGCACGCCGAGCCCTAGGAAGGAGAGCCCGCTCTCGAGCAGGATGACTTCAGGAAAGGTCAGCGTCATCGAGACGATCAGCGTCGAGGCGATATTCGGCAGGATATGGCGCAGGTAGACGCGTGCCGGGCTTGCCCCGATCTGGCGCACAGCCCMGGCATAGCCCTGCGCCCCTGCCGAGATCGCCAGGCCGCGCGAGATGCGGGCATAGCGCTCCCAGCCGTAGAGCCCCATCAGCCCGATGAAGAGCGGCAGCGCATTGCCGAAAAAGGCAAGCACCGACAACGYAAGGATCAGGAAGGGCATCGCCGCCTGGAAATCGGCCAGCATCAGCACGAACTGCTCGACCCAGCCGCGGAAATGCGCGGCGAGAAAGCCCATCACCGTGCCGAACACCGCCGAGATCACGGTCGCCCCGAAGGCGACCAGCAGCGAGATGCGGATCGAAATGATCAGGCGCGAGAGCACGTCGCGGCCGAGTTCGTCCGTGCCGAGCCAGTGCAGCACATGGCCGGGCGGCGAAAGCCGATTGCGCAGATCGTAGGCCGTGAAACGATAGGGCGTGATCCAGTCCGCCGTCAGCGCCACGATCAGGATGAAGCCGATCCAGATCAGCCCGAACCAGACCAGCAGCGGGATGCGGTTCTTCGGTTGCGGGGCAGTCTTGTCGACGGAGGTAGGGGTGGCGCCGGTGGCTGTGATATCGGCCATCTCAATGCCCTCCCGCCTTGGCGCCGCTGCGCAGGCGTGGATCGAGCACACCGTAGAGCAGATCGACGATCAGATTGGCGCTGACCATGGTGATCGCGACCAGCAGGAGGATGCACTGCACGATGGCAAGATCGCGGTTGGCGACCGACACCACCAGCAGCCGCCCGACGCCCGGCCATGAGAACACGCTCTCGACCACCACTGCGCCGGCGATCAGGCTGCCGACCATGAAGCCGACGATGGTGACGGTCGGGACTGCGGCGTTGGGCAGCGCGTGGCCGCGCACTACGGCAGGCCACGGCACGCCCTTGGCGCTGGCCGTGCGGATATAGGACTGGCCGAGCACCTCGAGCATGGCGCTGCGGGTGAAGCGGGCAAGCACTGCGGCGCCGCCAATGCCGAGCGTCAACACCGGCAGGATGGCGTGGCGCCAGCTCTCCTGGCCGCCGGAGGGCAGCCATCCGAGCTGGACCGAGAAGATCAGCACCAGAACCAGGCCGAGCACGAAGCTCGGCACCGTGAAGCCCGCGACCGCCGTGACCATGACGATGCGGTCGATCAGGCTGTCGCGATGCAGGGAGGCATAGATGCCGGCGGGGATGCCGATGCCGAGCTTGAGCGCAAGCGCCGGCAGGGTCAGCGCCAGCGTGGCCGGAATGCGCTCGGCGACGAGTTCGAGAGCCGGCCGGCCGTCGCGCATCGACTGGCCAAGCTCACCCTGCCCAATCGCCGAGAAATAGCGCAGATATTGCAGCCAGATCGGATCATCGAGGCCCCAGGCCTTGCGGAAGGCGGCAATGGCCTCGGGCGGCGCATCCACGCTCATGATGATCAGCGCCGGATCGCCCGAAAGCCTGAGCACGACAAAGGCGAAAGTAACGACGAGGGCAACGGTCAGCGCCGCGCGCCCGAGACGCAGAAAGAAGAAACGCAGCATCAGCTCGCCGCCTTCAGGAAGTTGGCCTGGTCATGCGCGACATGGCAGGCAGCAAGCCGGCCGTCCGGCATCGGCTTCAGCAACGGGCTCTCGACCTTGCAGCGCTCGCGCGCCGCATGGCAGCGTGGGTGGAAGGCGCATCCCGAGGGGCGCGCCGCAGGATTCGGCGGGTCGCCCTGCAGCACGATTCGGGGGCGCGTGCGGCGGCCGGGCACCGGCGCGGCCGAGACCAGGGCCTCGGTATAGGGATGTGCCGGATTGGAGAGCAGCAGATCGGCCTCGCCCTCTTCGACGATCCGGCCGAGATACATCACCGCGACGCGATGGCTGACCTGCCTGACCACTTTGAGATCGTGACTGATGAAGAGCAGACCGAGGCCGAGTTCCTGCTGGATATCGACCAGGAGATTGATCACCTGGGCCTGGATGGAGACGTCGAGCGCCGAGACCGGCTCGTCGCAGACCAGGAGGTCCGGCTTGGTGGCAAGCGYGCGGGCGATGACAGCGCGCTGGCGCTGCCCTCCGGAGAGTTCATGCGGGTAGCGCCGGCCCTGGTCGGCGCGCAGGCCGACCGATTGCAGCAACGCGAAGGCCAGCGCCTCACGCTCCTTCGGCTCGCCGAGCCCATGCACGTCGAAGGGCTCGCGCACCTGTTCGACGATCTGGAGACGCCGGTCGAGCGCGCCCAGCGGGTCCTGGTAGATCATCTGCATGCGCGCGCGCATCTGGCGCCAGGCCAAGGTGTCCGTGGCCGGCATCGGAGCGCCGTTGAACAGAACATCCCCCGCGTCGGGCTTCTCGAGCCCGAGCGCGAGCCGGCCCGTGGTCGATTTGCCGGAGCCGGATTCACCGACGAGGCCAAGCGTCCGGCCACGCTCGACCGTCAGCGAGACGCCGTCGACGGCGCGCACCTCGATAGATCGGCCCAGCAGGCCTTTGCGCATGCCGTAGCAGCGCGCGACATTTCTCGTCTGAAGCAAGGGAGCGCTCATGCGTAGACCGGCTTCCGCGGACGGACAGGTTCCGCTTGAAGCGCCTTGATGCAGGCCGCAAAGCGTCCCGGCGCCTTCCAGGCCAGCGGTGGCACGCCTGCGTCGCAGGCCTCGCCCCGCCGTGGGCAACGTGGCGCGAAGGCGCAGCCGGGTGGCAGGTTCCAAGGCTCGGGCACATTGCCCTCGATCGGGTCGAGCCTGCGGCGCACGCCTTCCAGCGGCGGCAGCGCCGCGATCAAGCCCTGCGTGTAGGGATGCAGCGGCTCGTCGAACAGCGACTGAGCCTCGGCGGTCTCGATGATCCGCCCGGCATACATCACGCAGACCCGGTCGCAGGTCTGCGATATCACGCCGAGATCATGGCTGATCAGCACGAGCGCCATGTCGGTCTCGCGCCGGATCTTGGTCAACAGCTCGAGGATCTGCGCCTGGATGGTGGCATCGAGCGCCGTGGTCGGTTCGTCGGCCACGAGCAGGTCGGGTTTGCCGGCGAGCGCCATGGCGATCATTACGCGCTGGTTCTGGCCACCCGAGAGCTCATGCGGGAACGCGTCGAGGCGGCGCGCCGCGTCTGGAATCCCGACGAGATCGAACAGGCGTTTCGCCTCCGCCCTGATCGCCGCACCCGAGAGGCCGCCATGCAGCGCCAGGGCCTCGCCCACCTGCTTGCCGAGGCGAAGGACCGGGTTGAGCGCGCTCGCCGGATCCTGGAAGATCATGGCAATGCGCCCACCACGCACCGTGTCCAGCACGTCCGGTTCGGCGTCGATCAGTTCCGTGCTGCCCAGCCTGACATTGCCGGAGACGCTCGCCTTCTTCGGCAGCAGGCCGAGGGCTGCCAGCCAGGTCACCGATTTGCCGCAGCCGGACTCGCCGACCAGGCCGACCGCCTCGCCGCGTGCGACCGAGAGATCGATGCCGTGCAACACCTTCACGCCGTCGAAGGCGACCGTCAGTCCATTGATCTCGACCAGCGGGTCAGCGACGCTGCCGAACCTGTCCAACATCGTGCTCACGAGCGGATCCCGCCCCAATTGCGCGCCCTGAAATCCATGACGAAGGCCTGTGCCGCCTTCCACTGGATATCCCGGCGCTTCGCCGTGAAATTCGCTGTCTGGTGCAGCACGGTATAGGCGGGGTCCTCACGCTCGCAGATTTCCAGGATGCGGCGGAACATCGCCTTGCGCCTGGCACGGTCGGTCGAAGTTTCAAGCTCGTCGGACAGCTTGCCCATCTCGTCGTTGCGCCATTCGCCAATCTGCCATTGCTGGCCGGTCGGGCCGTGCTGGGCGGTGATCGAGGCGACAGGATCGTTGAAGGCGGCGCTGTTCGACCAGTCGCGTACCGCCCGCGTCGGCCCCTTTGCCAGAACCTGCGGGAAGTTCTCCTTGCTTTCGATTTCGACGTTCAGGCCGATCTCGCGCCAGCTCTCGATCAGCACCTGCGCCGTTGAAACCTGGCCGGTATAGTAATTGTTGAGCAGCCGGTAAGGAATCGTGTCGCCCTTGTAGCCCGACTGCTTCACCAGTTCGCGGGCGAGTTTGGGATCGAAGGCCGGGACCGCCCAATCGGCGATGAACATGTCGCCGTAGAACTCCCATTGCAGGCCCTTGGGCACGCGGGTGCGCCCGCCCCAGAGCGCATCGACGATGGTCTGGCGGTCGATGGCATGGGTCATGGCCCGACGCACCAGCGGGTTCTCGAGCTGCGGGTGCGTCTTGTCGAAGGTCGTCAGGCGGTGATTGGCGATCAGGCCGCCGAGCACCTCATGACGCGGGTTCTTCTCGATCTCGCTGATCTGGTCAGGCGGGATATCGCAGGCAAAGTCATACTCGCCCGAACGCAGACCGTTGATGCGGGACGCCGTTTCCGGCACCTCGACAAACCGGATCTGCCTAAGCGGCGGCCGGCCGCCCCAGTAGGCGTCATGCGCGACGAGCGTCAGCGACTGGTCCGGCTTGAACTCGGCGATCCCATAGGGCCCTGTGCCGACGGGCTTGCGCGCCCAGTCGAGCCAGCTTCCAGCCTCGGCAAAGGCCTTGCGCGAGACGATGATGCCGACATTGCGCGAGATACGGCCTTCGAGCGTCACGTCGGGTGTCTTGTTGACGAAGCGAACGGTCTGCGGATCGACGATCTCGATTTTCTCGAAGCCCGGGAAGGCTCGCCTCGCCACCGCCACCACCTCGGCGGGCGGCTGCTTGCCGGCGGCGCCGGCAGTCACCGAACCGAATAGCCCGGCCGAGCCCGCCTGCCCCGCTCCGCCCCACATCCGTTCGGAGCCGAAGGAGAAGGCGACGTCCTCGGCAGTCATGGTCTCGCCATTATGAAACGTCACGCCCTGGCGTAGCGTCAGCTCGACGGTGCGGTCGTCGATGCGGCGCCAGGCCGTGGCGAGGCCCGGCCGGAGCGACAGGTCGCCGGCCCAGTCGGTATCGATCAGGCTCTCGGCATAGCTGTAGAAGGTGCGAGTGCCGACATTGGACTGCTCGCGCAGCGTTTCCAACGTGTTGGAATTGGCGATCTTCTGGACCGCGATGGTGATCGAGGGCCGGTTATCGGCCTGCGCGATCGCGAAGCGCGGCAGGATCAGGGCACCAGTCGAGGCCGCGCCGAGGCCAAGCGCATGGCGGCGTGTCAGATGGGTCAAGGAACCCTCCAGAAGTCATCGGAAACAGAAAACGGCGCGCCCTTTCGGGGCGCGCCGCGATAAGACTGCGTTCAGCTCCGGCCGCCCCAGTTCTCGGCGCGGAAATCCATGGCGAAGGCCGGCGAGGCCTTCCAGGCCAGTGCCTTGGGCTTGGCCGTGAAGGTCGCGTTCTGGTGCAGCACCGTATAGGCCGGGTCCTCGCGCTCCGCGATTTCCAGCATGCGGCGGAACGCAGCCTTGCGGCGGGCGCGGTCGGTCGAGGTTTCGAGTTCGACCGAGAGCGTGTTCATCTCGTCATTGCGCCATTCGCCGGCCTGCTGCTGCTGGCCGTTTGGACCGTGCTGGGCGACGATCGAGGAGACGGGATCGTTGAAGGGCGCCGAATTCGACCAGTCGCGTACCGCCCGGGTCGGCGTGCGCTCGAGAATCTGCTGCCAGTTCTCCTTGACCTGGATTTCGACGTTGAGCCCCGCCTCTTTCCACATCTCGACCAGGACCTGCGCCGTGGCAGTCTGGTTGGTGTAGTAGTTGTTGAGCAGCCGATAGGGGATCGGATCGCCCTTGTAGCCGGACTGCTTGACCAGCTCGCGCGCCAGCTTCAGATCGAAGGCCGGCACCGCCCAATCGGCGTGGTACATCTCGCCATAATAGGGCCATTGCAGCCCCTTCGGCACGACGGTACGGCCGGCCCAAAGCGATTCGACGATCGCCTGCCGGTCGATCGAATGTGTCATGGCGCGGCGAACCAGCGGATTTTGCAGCTGCGCATGGTTCTTGTCGAACACCGTCAGGCGGTGATTGAGGATGGTCCCGCCCTGTACCTCGAAGGCGGGATTCTTCTCGATCTGCGAGATCTGGTCCGGCGGGATATCGCAGGCGAACTGGTACTGGCCGGAGAGCAGCCCGTTGATGCGGGACGCCGTCTCCGGCACCTCGACAAAACGGATCGACTTCAGCGGCGGGCGGCCACCCCAGTACTCGTCATGGGCCTCGAGCAACAGCGAGACGTCCGGGCGATACTCGGCGATCCGGTAGGGGCCTGTCGTGACCGGCCTGGTCGCCCAGTCGCTATAGGTCTTCGCCTCTTCGAAGGCGCGACGATTCATGATCTCGCTGCCATAGCGCGAGATGCGGCCCTCCATCGTCACGTCGGGCGTGCCGTTGACGAAGCGCACCGTGTATTTGTCGACGATCTCGATGCCGAGCAGAGCCGGCCAGGAGCGGCGCGCCACCGCCGGCACTTCCGCCGGCAGTTCCTTGTTGGCGCGGCCACCACCCACGACGAAGTCGACCGAGATCGTCTTGCCTTGCGACGGCTGCGTGTCGCCGAACATGCGCTGTTTGCTGAAGGAGAACGCGACGTCCTCCGCCGTCAGCTCATCGCCGTTATGGAACTTCACGCCGCGGCGCAGCTTGAGCTCGACGGTCTTGTCGTCGATGCGCTTCCACTCGGTGGCAAGACCGGGAACCGTCTCGAGATTGCCGAGCCAGTTGCGGCCGATCAGCCCCTCCCAGATCGACGAGAAGAAGACACGCTCACCGACATTGGACTGCTCGCGCAGCACGTCGAGCGTGTTGGAATTGGCGATCTTCTGCACTGCGATGGTGATCGAGGGCCGGTTATCGGCCTGCGCGATCGCAAAGCGCGGCAGAATGAGGGCCGAGCCGCCGAGCGCTATTGCGCCGCGACGCGTGAAGGAACCGACCATTGTTCATCTCCTGAGGGGGTGGCGTTGGGAGCGCGCTCCTCGAGCCCGCGCGGGCCGGAGCGGAAATGGGTCAGGGTCCGGTCGGCATGGATCAGCCGCCAGGACAGCGCCTTCTGGGCATAGTCGCGCACCAGGGCGTCATAGGCCGGGTCCTCGGCCAGATTGACGAACTGGTGCGGATCCTTGGCGAGGTCGAAGAAGAGCGGCGGCAGCGCGGCGAAATGGACGTATTTGTAGTGCTCGTCCTGGATCACGCAGAGGCTGGACTGATCCATGTGGAGGCCCAGCACCTGCTCCGGCTGGGAGTAGTGCACGTCGCGGAAATCGTATTCGTAGTGCAGCTCGCTGCGCCAATCCGCCGGCCGTCCCTCGCTGAGGAACGGCATCACCGAGCGCCCGTCGCAGGCGCGCGGCGCCTCGCCGCCGAGCCAGTCGAGAATGGTCGGCATCACGTCGACACTCTCGGTGAAGGAGGCCTCGATCGCACCGCGACGCTCATCCGCTCCGCGCGGGTCCTTCACCACCAACGGAATGCGGAAGCTCTCGTCGTTGAAGCCGATCTTGCCGAGCAGGTGGTGGTCGCCGAGCTGCTCGCCATGATCGCTGGTGAAGACGATGAACGTGTCGTCCCACTGCCCKGTCTCGTCGAGATAGGCGAAAACCCGGCCGAGGCAGTCGTCGATCTCGGTGATCAGGCCGCAATAGGTCGCCCGCATCTGGCGGATTTCAGCCTCGTCCAAGGTCGCGCCCGAGCCTTCTGCGCCGTGGAAGAAGGAGCCGCGCTTGATCGAGTCGATGTAGAACTTGGTCAGCGGATGCTGAGCCGCCTCGGCTTCCGGTGATTCCGCCCGCACCAACCCGGGCATATCCTCCGGGCGGTACATCGCGTGATAGGGCGCCGGCGCAACGAAGGGCGGATGCGGACGATAATAGCCGAGATGCAGGAAGAACGGCCGGCCGGCGCGCCCCTTCAGATAGGTCAGCGCGCGTTCGGTGAAGAAGGTCGAGTCGGAGAATTCCTTGGGGATGCGCGACGGCTTGTCGGTCGCGCCCGGCACCGAGTCCTCGCCCTCCGGCAGCCAGATATCCTCGCGCTTTTCCGGCAGTTCGAAGCCGTTCTGCGCCACCCAGCCGAAATAGCCGTCCATATTGGGCTCGAAGGCGCCGACCGAACGGAAACCGTCCATCAGGTCGCCGAGCACGAGGAAGCGCGGGTCGTTCTTCGAGGTCGCACGCGGGTCGGGCGTCGTCGTGGTGTAGCCGATCAGCGCAGGATCATAGCCGATGGCGCGCAGCGCCTTGCCGAGATTGAAATGGCGCTGGTCGAGCGGCACCGTGTTCTGCACGGCGCGGTGGTTCATCAGGTAGAGGCCGGTGAGCAGGCTGGCCCGGGCCGGACCGCAAGGCACGCAGGCCGTGACATGGTTGCGGAAGGTCACGCCCTCCGCGCAAAGGCGATCGAGATTCGGCGTCTTCAGGAAGGGATCGCGCCCCTCGGCCCGCATCAGATGCGGTATGAAATCGGCGCGCCATTGGTCGACGACGATCAGGAGAACATTCTGGCGTTTCATTCTCGGCAATCCAGCTGTGAGGCCGCCTGCCTAGGTCGCCTGGATGACGCCGGGATGACTGTTGGATGAAAGCCAGGGCAGCCATCTTGCGAGTGTTCGCCAAGCTGGAATGGTGACCTTGCGTCTCTGCCCAGCGCGCTGCCGGTGCGCCAGCAATGTCGGAGTTGCGCGCTGACGAAGGCGGGATGCCCCGCAGGTCACGTACGTCCAGCGCATGAGGCAAAGCCTTTCGAGCACCTCGCCGTCCAGAGGCGTTTATCCCGGTTCGAGAGCGATCTTTGAAAAGACGTTTCATTGACCGAAGCAACCTGATGCAGAATGATCATAGTATCGACGGTGTCGATCGCGGGATTTGCTGGAGCAGCTTGCACCGCGTCACCAAAGCTAAAAGCACCACGAATGCATTCGTGGGCTCCCGATTGCTGGAGACACGTTCATGACTGAATCAACATCGAAGAGAATTCCACTTTATATTCATAAAACTGCGTCTGATCGGGCGCATCGATGTTGAACGCTCCTGCGTGCCGGGCCTGAACGGCACCGCGCCCCGCTCCTCCTGATCCCGCGTGGGTAACGCCGCTCAGCTCGGCCGGGGCGGAGCCATGCCGAACACCGTCGACGCCTCGGATTTGGGTCAGACAGTGTTCTGGCCCGCTCGGAACGTCCCACCACCCCTCTTTTCGGCTCGGCCGCTGGCCGGCTCGGTCGGCGAACGCACGGCTTGATCGACAGCCGTTGCGAGATCGCTGCGTCCAAACCCGCCCGCATGGCTTGAAGGATTCCCCATGAGCATCGTCACGCGCTTGCCAACAGCTTCGCCCACGATTCGCGACGAAGCAGCAGCATTCCGTGCCGCTTTCCGCCACCTCGCCGGCGGGGTCAGTGTCATCACGACCGGCGCAGGCGAGGATCGGACCGGCCTCACGGCGACCTCGGTCGCCTCGCTCTCGGCCGAGCCTCCGACCGTCATGTTCGGACTCAACCGCACATCGTCGAGCTATCCGACCCTGCAGCGGTATCGCACCTTCGGCATCAACTTCCTGAATGCGGCGCAGAAGCAGATCGCGGATCGCTTCGCCGGACGGAACGGCGAGAAGGGCGTCGAGCGCTTCCGGCACGCCGAATGGACCACCGCCGCAACCGGCGCCCCACTCCTGGTGGGCACGCTCGCCTCCCTCGACTGCGAAGTCGAGGAACTGATCGAGCGCCATTCCCACAGCATCGTCATCGGCCGCGTGCGGGCCGTCAGATTCGGCGCCGACGAAGCGGCCCTCGTCTACTGGCGGGGCGACTACGAGCGCCTCGGCTGGATGGCGGACGAGGCCGCGGCGGCGCTCGGCCTGCKGGCGCTCTGATTCCACCCGCCCCAAACCCGCACGCAGACCTGCATTCACGAAGGCCGCTCCAATGACCTATCGCCTCAGCCTGCTCGAAAAGAGCCCCGTCTTCGACGACGAGACCGGCAGCATCGCCCTCGCCCGCTCGGTCGCACTTGCTCAGAATGCGGAGCGCTGGGGCTATCACCGTTTCTGGCTCGCCGAGCATCATGGCATGGCGGGCGTCGCCAGTTCCTCTCCGGAAGTGCTGGCGGCCTATATCCTGGCCAGCACCTCGCGCATTCGGGTCGGGTCGGGCGGCGTCCTTCTCCAGCATTACAGCCCCTACAAGGTGGCGGAGAACTTCCACGTCCTCGCCTCACTCGCACCGGGCCGGGTCGATCTCGGCATCGGCAAGGCGCCGGGCGGACTGCCACTGGCCACGCGCGCGCTGCAATGGGGACATGATCCCGCCGTCCGGCGCGAGTTCGGCACGCAGTTGCGCCAACTCGGCGCCTATCTCGATCACGGAACGGACGCTGGCCAGGCCCTCGACCGGCCCCTTGTAGCGCCAATCCCGCCCGAGGTGCCGCAGCGCTTCCTGCTCGGCGGCAGCCCGGAAAGCGCGCGACTTGCCGCCGAACAGGGCTGGCAGTTCGTCTTTGCCGGTCAGCTCAATGGCGATCACGCAGCGATCGAGGCAAGCATCGAGGCCTTCGCCAATGCAGGAGGCCCTGGCACGCCGCTCCTCGCGGTGACCGCGCTGGCCGCCGAGAGCAACGTGGAAGCCGAACGGATCGCGGACGGGCTGCAGATCGTGCGTCTCTACCTCAACGATGGTCAGGCTCTCAATGTCGGCAGCGAAGCGCAGGCCGCGGAATACGCCCGGCAAGCGGGCGTGACCTCCTACCGCACGGAGTTGCGCCGCCCGAGCATCGTCGCCGGCACGCCGGGCCGGGTCCGGCGCGAGCTCGATGCGCTGCACCGGCGCTTCGGCATCGCTGAATTCATCCTCGATACGCCGGCAGCCGCCCGGCAGCAGCGGCTCGCGTCGATCGCGCTGCTCGCCGACGAAGTCCTGACGGCCGCGGCCTGACCACTTTCTCCACCGGAGCACGTTCCATGAGCAAGAAACCCATCACTTTCGGCATCATGCTGCAGGGCCCGGGCAGCCATATGAACTCCTGGCGCCATCCCAGCAGCCCTGCCGATGCCAGCGTCAATTTCGACTTCTTCGTCCGCACCGCGCGCAAGGCGGAGAGTGCCGGCATCGCCTTCGCCTTTGTCGCCGACGGGCTCTACATCAACGACAAGTCGATCCCGCATTTCCTGAACMGCTTCGAGCCGCTGACGATCCTGTCGGCGCTGGCTGCTTCGACCAGCAAGCTCGGCCTCGTCGGCACCGTCTCGACCTCCTACAGCGATCCCTTCACCATCGCGCGCCAGTTCGCCTCGCTTGATCTGATCTCGGGCGGGCGCGCCGGCTGGAATGCGGTGACCTCGCCGCTCGAAGGCTCGGGCCGCAACTATAGCCGGCCGCATCCGGAGCATGCCCTCCGCTATGAGATCGCCACCGAATATCTCGATGTCATCAAGGGCCTTTGGGATTCCTGGGACGACGATGCCTTCCCGCGGGACCGCGAGAACGGCGTCTTCTTCGACAAGGCCAAGCTCCACACGCTGGGGCACAAGGGCCGCTTCTTCCAGGTCGAGGGGCCGCTGAACATTTCCCGCTCCGCGCAAGGGCAGCCGGTCGTCTTCCAGGCAGGCGCCTCCGACGCTGGGATCGGGCTTGCCGGCAAGCACGCGGATGCCGTCTTCAGCAACAATGTCGCACTCGAGGAGGCCCAGGGCTTCTATCGCAGCATCAAGAACAGCGCCATCGCCCATGGCCGCAGCGCGAGCGACATCAAGGTCTTCCCGGGCATCGGCCCGATCGTGGGAGCGACCGAGCGGGAAGCCGAGGAGAAATACCGCGCCATCCGCGACCTCGTCTCGATCGACGAGGCCCTGCTCTATCTTGGCCGCTTCTTCGACCATCACGATTTCAGCACCTACCCGCTCGATCAGCCATTCCCCGAGCTGGGCGAGATCGGCAAGAACAGCTTCCGCTCGACCACGGACCGCATCAAGCGCAATGCGGCCCTGAAGGGCCTGAGCCTGCGCGAGGTCGCTCTCGAAGCCACCACACCGCGGACCGATTTCATCGGCACCGCCGGGGCCGTCGCCGAACGGATCATCGACCGCGTCGAACAGCAGGCGGCAGATGGCTTCATCCTGGGCTTTCCCGTGATTGCCGAGGGTTTCGACGACTTCGCCCGACTCGTCATCCCGGTGCTCGAAGAGCGCGGCGTCTATGACCGCAGCCTGCCCGGCACCACGCTACGCGACCATCTCGGTCTGCCGCGCCGGGAAAGCCGCCAAGTTGGCGAACCTGCGCCACAGCAGGCCGCGCTGGCGCGCTCGGCCGGCTGAGCCGGGGCAAGGACATGACCTTTCACACACCCGGCATCGGCCAGCAAGAGCGCGAAGACGCGGCCCGAGGCGTCGCAGCCTTCGCCGACGCGTTCATCGCATTGCGCCGCGATCTTCATCGCCACCCCGAGCTCGCCTTCGCGGAAAAGCGGACCAGCGCACTCGTCGCGGAGCACCTCGCCGGATGGGGCTACGAGGTCACGACAGGGCTCGCCGGCACCGGCATCGTGGCGACGCTCCGGCGCGGCAACGGCGAGCGTCGACTGGGCATCCGTGCCGATATGGATGCTCTGCCGATCCAGGAAGCAACGGGCCTGGCCCATGCCAGCATCCATGCCGGCGCGATGCATGCCTGCGGCCATGACGGGCATACGGCGATCCTGCTTGCGGCAGCGCGCTATCTCGCAGAAAGCGGGCGCTTCTCAGGCACACTGACCCTGATCTTCCAGCCCGCCGAGGAGATCGGCGCCGGCGCCCGCAAGCTCATCGAGGAGGGGCTGTTCGAGCGTTTCCCCTGCGACGCCGTCTTCGGCCTGCACAATTGGCCGGGCGTTCCGGCCGGACAATTCGGCTTCATTGCCGGTCCGGCGATGGCCTCGGTCGATCAGGCCCATATCACTGTGCTCGGCAAGGGGGGACACGGAGCCGCTCCCCATGAGACGGTCGACCCGGTCGTTGCCGCCGCCGCGGTGATCACGACGCTGCAGAGCGTGGTCTCCCGCAACATCGACCCGCTGGAGGCCGCCGTCGTCACAGTCGGCTCGATCCATGGCGGCACCGCCTCGAATGTCATCCCCGACAGCGTCGAGCTCAGGCTGACGATCCGCTCCTTCAGCAGCACGGTCCGCGAGCAGTTGCAGCAGCGCATTCCGGCGCTGGTGCGTGCCCAGGCCGAGAGTTTTGGTGCAAGGGCCGAGGTCCGCTACCGGCTCGGCTTCCCCGCGCTGGTCAACCACGATGCGGAAACCGCCTTCGCACGCGAGGTTGCGGTGGCGGCCTTCGGCGAAGAACGGATCGAACGGAATTTCAGGCCACGCACTGCCAGCGAGGATTTCGCCTTCATCTCGGAGGCTCGCCCCGGCAGCTACCTCTTCGTCGGCAACGGCGACAGCGCACCCCTGCACAGCCCTCACTACGACTTCAACGACGCCACCCTGGCGCCCGCGGCGACCTACTGGGTCGCGCTGGCGCAGGCCTACCTCTCCTGAACCCGCCGGAAAGGCAGCCCATCATGGCCGACAGCTTCATTTACACCACGCCGCTCGACGCGCGCTCGCAGCCCCTGATCGAAGCGCTGACCTGGGAATACGCGACCCGTTATGGCAGCATTTTCGGAGAGCCGCCTGGTGCCGAGATGAGCCGCTATCCGGCCGAGCTGTTTGCGCCGCCGGATGGCAATTTCGTCCTGCTCGTTCGCGATGGGCGCACGATCGGCGGCGGGGCCTTCATGCGCCACGACCGGCACACGGCCGAGCTGAAGCGGATCTGGACCCACGCCGATTTCCGTCGCCAGGGCTTGGCCCGCAAGGTGGTCGAGGAACTTGAAGCGCAGGCCCAGCGCCAGGGCTACAGCAGGATCTACCTGACGACCGGCTTCCGGCAGCCCGAAGCCAAGGAACTCTACCTGCAGACCGGCTATCGCCCACTCTTCGACATCACGGTCGATCCCGAGGTCCATCTTAAGCTCCCCTTTGAAAAGGAGCTCGGCCCGCTCGCCGGGCATCTGCCGCATGCGTCGGCCAGCGAACGGCCGGGTGCCGCCAGCGCGGCCTGAGCGCCTCCAATCCGACAGAGCGCGGGTCAGACCGCCCCCAGACTCCCGACGAGACCTGACATGACCCTGACCACTGATTTTCGCGCGCTTGATGCGCCGCCGCCGCAACCCGCGCGAAAGAGCGACAACGCGCATTATCGTATCGTGCCGGCGAAATACCCGGCGCGGACCGTCGGAACCGTCTTCTCGGTGATCGTGATCTTCGCGATCCTGAACTCGGTCCTCTCGAACCCACGTTGGGGCTGGGACGTTTTCGCCGAATGGTTCTTTGCCGAGCCGGTCCTGGCCGGCCTCGGACGCACCCTGCTGCTGACCTTGCTCGGCGCCACTTTTGGCTTCCTGCTCGGCACGGCGCTGGCGCTGGCGCGGGTCTCCGGTTCGCCCCTGCTGGGCTCGCTCTCCTGGGGTTATGTCTGGCTCTTCCGCTCGATCCCGCTCATCGTGCTGCTGCTGGTGCTGAACAATCTGGGCTATCTCTACGAGACGATCACGCTCGGCGTACCGTTCACCGAGATTTCCTTCTTCAGCTACCAGACCACCCAGTTGCTTACGCCATTCGCGGCAGCGGTGCTCGGGCTGGCGCTCAACCAGGCGGCCTTCTGCTCCGAGATCATTCGCGGCGGAATTCTCTCCGTCGATCAGGGTCAGTTGGAAGCCGCAGCCGCACTCGGCCTGCCGCGCTCACGCCAGGCCTCGCGCATCATCCTGCCGCAGGCGATGCGCACCATCCTGCCGACCGGCTTCAACGAGATCATCGGTTTGGCCAAGGGCACCTCGATGGTCTACATCCTGGCGCTGCCGGAGCTGTTCTACACGATCCAGATCATCTATCGCCGCAATCTGGAGGTGATCCCGCTGCTGATGGTCGCGACCGTCTGGTATCTGGTTATCCTCAGCGTCCTGTCCTTCATCCAGCATCATATCGAGCGCTATTACTCGAAGGGCGCGCTGCGCAATCCGCCGCCCTCCCTGATCGGCAATGCCCTTGCAAAACTGCGTCGCTCGGCAAGCCCGGCCGTGGCGCAGGTGCCGGTCGCGACATCGGCCCCGCTCCTTCTGCGAGAAGCGGGCACGCCGGTGAGTTGGGCCTCATTCGCCCGCAGCGGCGGCGAGGTTCGCATCCAGGCCGTCAGCAAGAGTTTTGGCCCGCTCAAGGTGCTGGACGATGTCAGCCTGACCATCCCGCGCGGCAGCGTCACCGTCATCCTCGGCCAGTCCGGCTCGGGCAAGTCGACCCTCCTGCGTGCGATCAACCATCTCGAGCGCGTCGATGATGGCTTCATCTCGATCGACGGCGAGCTGATCGGTTACCGCCAGGATGGCGACACGCTCTATGAGCTCAAGGAAAAGGATATCCTGAAGCGCCGCGTCGATGTCGGCATGGTGTTCCAGAATTTCAACCTCTTCCCGCATCTGACCGCGCTCGAGAACGTCATCGAGGCACCGATCACGGTGCGGAACATCGGCCGTGACGAGGCTGTCGCCCAGGCGCGCGAACTGCTGGCCCGCGTCGGCCTCTCCGAGAAGGCCGAAGCCTATCCGCGCCAGCTTTCCGGCGGTCAGCAGCAGCGCGTGGCTATTGCCCGCGCCCTCGCACTTCGGCCGAAGGTCCTGCTCTTCGACGAGCCGACCTCGGCGCTCGATCCAGAACTGGTCGGCGAGGTGCTCGACGTCATCAAGGAACTCGCCAGCTCCGGCACCACGCTGATCGTGGTCACGCATGAGATCGGCTTCGCCCGGGAGGTCGCCGACCGGGTCGTCTTCATGGAGCAGGGCCGCATTCTCGAAACCGGCTCGCCCGAGAAGGTTTTTGGGGCTCCCGACCACCCGCGGACCCGCGAGTTCCTCGCCAAGGTTCTCTAGCGCCTGGCCAGAACCGGCGAGCGCAGCGGGACCTGCGCTTCCCCCGATGATCCGAGCCTGTCCCGATCCCTCGCATGGAGTTTTCAGCATGGCCGCAAGGACCAGATCCCTTTCGCTCGGCTTCGGCGCGCTCGCCGCAGCAGCCGCCTTCCTCACCGTCCCTGCCATAGCCCAGCAGGTCTTCGATCTCAGCCCGGAACAACCCGGCCGCCCCCGTGCGGAGAGGAACGAGGAGGCACTCAAGCTGGTCGCCAAGGACGCCAAATTCGCCAGGGATGGCGTCTTCACCGTCGCCATCGCCTCGCAGCGCCTTCCCTTCGGCGCCTATGGCACCGACACAAGGACGCTGGTCGGCTCCGAGCCCGACATCGCCMAGCTCGTCGCCGACAGTCTTGGCCGGAAGCTCGAGATCGTCAGCGTCGCCTGGGCCGACTGGCCGCTTGGTGTCGCCTCCGGCAAATACGACGCCGCAATCAGCAATGTGACCGTCACCGAACAGCGCAAGGAGAAGTTCGACTTCTCCACCTATCGCAAGGACCTGCTCGGCTTCTACGTCAAAGCCAGCAACCCGATCACCATCACGGAGCCCAAGGATGTTGCCGGACTCAAGGTCATCGTCGGTTCCGGCACCAACCAGGAGCAAATCCTGCTGCGCTGGAACGAGCAGAACCTCAAACAAGGCCTGAAACCGGTCGAGGTGCAGTATTACGACGACGACGTCGTGCTCTATCTCGCACTCGAGACAGGCCGGGCCGACGTCTATCTCGGCCCCAACGCCCTGCTCAGCTTCAAGGCCGCCCGCGAAGGCAAGACCAGACTCGCGGGCAATTTCAGCGGCGGCTGGCCGCTGCTGGCCGAGATCGCGGTGACGACCCGCAAGGGGAACGGGCTGGCGGAAGCGATCACCCATGCCCTCAACACCCAGATCGCAAACGGCAATTACGGCAAGGCGCTGACCCGCTGGAATCTCGGCCCAGAGGCGGTCGAGAAATCCACCACCAACCCGCCCGGCCTGCCCAAGAGCTGAGGCCCTTGCGCCGCCGCGCGACAGCGGCGGCGCTCACGTCCTTTAGCGAAGCGGCCAATTCTGGAACTGGAAGGACGATCATGATCGGGCGACGAGCCATTCTCTCGCTGCTGCTTGGGGCGGCGACCACCTACTGGAATTCTGCCCCCGCCCTCGCGCAGCCCTTCGATCTCGGCCCGGAGCAGCCGGGCAGGCTTCGCGCCGAACGGAACCCCGAGGCAATCAAGGCCATCCCCAAGGGCTTTGTCTTCGTCGAGCCGGGCTCGCTCACCGTCGCGATAAGCCCGAGCGGCCCGCCGCTCGCCACCTATGCGACCGACGCCAGGACCGTCGTCGGTGCCGATCCAGACTTTGCCCAGCTCATCGCCGACAGCCTCGGCCTGAAGCTCAATCTTCTGCCGATCGCCTGGGCCGACTGGCCGCTCGGCCTGGCCTCGGGCAAATACGATGCGGTGATCTCGAATGTCGGCGTCACCGAGCAGCGCAAGGAGAAATTCGACTTCTCCACCTATCGGCAAGGCCTGCACGGCTTCTATGTGAAGGCCGAGAGCCCGGTGACGTCCATTAGGGAACCCAAGGACGCGGCAGGCCTGCGCATCATCGTCGGCGCCGGCACTAACCAGGAGCGCATCCTGCTCGCATGGAGCAAGTTGAATGTCGCAGCCGGGCTCAAGCCACTCGACCTGCACTATTACGACGACGAGCCGACCAAACTGATCGCACTGCTCGCCGGCCGCGCCGACGTCATCGTCCAGCCGCATGCTCAACTGGTCTTCATCGCCGCACGCGACCGCAACATCCGGCGAGCCGGCACTCTCAGCGCCGGCTGGCCTCTCAAATCGGATGTCGCGATTACGACGCGCAAAGGCAGCGGTCTCGTCGACGCGCTGACTGCCGCCACCAATGGCCTGATCGCCACCGACAAGTACCGCCAGGCGCTCGCGCGCTGGGGACTTGAGGAAGAGGCTCTGGAGCGCTCCGAGACCAATCCGCCAGGCTTGCCCAAGTCCTGAAGCCGACGCCCCCAATGCCTTGTGAGTTCATCATGCCCGCCACTCCGCTCACGATTAGCCGGATCGGCTTCCTGACGCCCGGCAATTACCGCGACGACGCTCCACTGGTTGGATTGGAGGACACCCTCCAGCTCTTCGAATTCGGCGAACGGCTCGGCTTCGACAGCGCCTGGGTGCGCCAACGCCATCTCGAACCCGGCGTCTCCTCGGCCAGTGTCTTTCTGGCCGCTGCAAGCCAGCGGACTCGACGCATCGAGATCGGCTCCGCCGTGATCCAGATCGGTTACGAGAACCCGTTCCGGCTGGCCGAGGACCTGTCGCTTGTCGACGTACTCGCACATGGGCGCCTCAATGTCGGCCTCAGCGCCGGGCCACCGTCGTATGCCGAGCTGTTGGGTCAGCGCTTCCTCGACGGAGACCGGACAGATTCAGACTATTCGCATCAGCGTGTCGCCCGCCTCGCAGCCAATCTCGACGGCGCCTATCTCGGCGACGACGAGACTTTCATCACATCGGCGGCAGGGCGGTTGCGGCCGCGTATCCAACCGCACGCACCGGGGCTGCGTGAACGGCTTTGGTATGGCGGAGGATCGCTGCGTTCAGCCCGTTGGGCCGGGGAGAACGGCTTCAACCTTCTCGTCGGCAACATCAATATCGGCGAGGAGACCGACAATTTCTTCGAGGCCCAACTGCGTCAGCTCGCTCTCTATCGCAGCAGCTGGCAGGCCCAGCATCAGCCACGCATTGCCGTTGGCCGTGTTATCGTCCCGCTCGACGGGGCCGATGCAAAGACCCGCAGTCGCTATCGCGATTACGCCGCCAGCCGGCATGAGCGCACCCTGAAACCGCAGGGCGAACGCCGAACCCAGTTCGCTCCGGATCTCATCGGCACATCGGAGCAGATCCTGATCGCATTGTTGCAAGACCCAGTGCTGCGCGCGGTCGACGAGTTGCGTCTTGAGTTGCCCTATAATTTCGAAGCGGAGGATTATGAGCAGATCATCGACGACTTCATTCGCCTGATCGCGCCGAACCTTGGTTGGCTCAGAGGGCGGGCAGGCAAGCCGGACCTCGCCAGGCTGCCGGCCTGATGACAGCCGCTGACTGCCTCAGGCTCCACTACCAGCGCACGAATCGCGGAAAAGCGAGGGCTCCGACGACAGCCATCAGGCCCATCGCCAGCGGATACCAGCTTGCGATGAAGGGGATCGTATCCTCAGGGCAATGCACGCTGTAGGCGATGGTCGCCAAGGCCGCGGATGCAACTCCGGCGGCAGCGCCAGTGAGGCGCAAATCGACCGGCGCGCCGCGCCGGGCGACCGCGATCATGGCAGCGAACGGGATCAGCCCGTAGAGCACAACGGAGATCAGGCAGGCCTGCCAGCTCCTGCCAAAGGTCAAATTGGCCCATTCTCCGGCAGGCGCCCGAGCCAGAACGACGAGAGCCCACAGCATCACGGCGGTGATCGGGAGCAGGATGAAGGACAGATGTCCTCGCGGACTGAGACCGGGCCGCAGGCTGCGCTGGAAAACCGCCACGGCGATCCCGGCCACACTCGCTCCGAGCAGGACCTTGCCCAGCACCGGCGCGCTGGCCCAGGCCCCCGCCAGGTCCCGGCGCGCGCCGAGCGTCAGGAGCACGGCAAGCGTCGCCCCGATCATGGCGAGGAACGCAGCAAGCCAGGTGATACGGCGCAGCCACCCGGTATCAACCGGCTGGCTGCTCGTGGCCATGAGGGAAATCAGCTCGTCTGTCTGCATGTCGGATCGGTCATTGTACTGTGATGGACGGGATTTCGCAGCAAACAGGCGAAAGGTTACAGCGTCGGGTGCGCTCACGCTGCCGCAGCACGCGCATCGCGGTCACGGTGCCCTGCGCATGGTCAGGAGGCGCGCCATGGCCCGCAGGCCGCGATGGATTGCGACCTTCGCTGCCGTCTCGGTCATGCCGGCAGCGCTTGCGGCTTCAGCKACCGAACAGCCCTGGACCTTGACCTGGTCGATCAGCGTTCGCGTCCGTTCAGGCAAGGATTGCAGGGCTCGCGTCAAGTCCAACCGGGCATCGGAGGCAGGCGTGTCTGGCGCCGCCAATTGATAGGCCTCGTCATCGATCGGCAGGTTGGACGCGTGCCGCCCGGAGCGGCGCAAATGATCAACGAGTTTATAGCGCGCGATCGCATGGGCCCAGGCGGTTACGGGGCTCGCCGGATCATAGCTGTGCCGGGAGAGATGCAGGGCGAGCAAGGTCTCCTGCAAGACATCCTCCGTCTCGCTCGGCTCGCTGCGCCCCGCTMGCGCCAGATGGTGACGCAAATAGCCGCGCAGGCGCACGCTGATCGCCTCGAGGAACGTGCGATAGGCCGACGCATCGCCGGCAAGTGCGGAGAGAAAGACGGGACGCAGCTGCGTTTCAAGATCGGCGAGAGACACGGGAAGCGGCGATTCTCCGGGGCCGTGCAGGCGGGTGTCCAATCCGTCGCATGATGATGCAGGGCTCACAAGCCCGTGACTGGCAGATGCTGACCTCGCCCCGCCCCGATACGCTCGCATACGCGCAGAGCGCGGCCTTCCGGGCCTTTCGCGGGAAAGCGACGAACATGGCGACAGAAGCGCGCTTCGGCCTGGCGATCATAGCGCTCGCAATGGCGCTGACCACGACGCTGACATCCGCCGCCATCGCACAGGAACACGCCAGGACGGAAGCGCGCCTCACGCCTTGCCCGGCCGAGGGAGGCTGCCCGGTCGAGGGCGGATTCTATCGCATCCTGCTGCCTGCGCAGGCCGCGATCGGGCATCTGCGCGGCGCGATCATGTACTTTCACGGCTGGCAAGGCTCGGCCGAGGAGATCATGGCCGATCAGGGTCTCGTCGCGGTTGCGCAACGCCTCGGCGTTGCGCTGATCGCCCCTGACGGGATGGGGCGGACCTGGTCCTATCCCGGTTCTCCCGGACACCATCGCGACGAATTCGCCTTCATCGGCCATGTTCTCGACGACGTCGCGCAACGCTTCCCCGTCGATCMCCGCAGGATTCTGGCCAGCGGTTTCTCGCAAGGCGCGTCCATGGTCTGGAATCTGGCCTGCCGAATGCCATCGCGCTTTGCCGCCTTTGCGCCAATCGCCGGTGCGTTCTGGGAGCCATTTCCGCAGGACTGCGTCGCCCCCCGGCCCAATCTGATCCATGTCCATGGCACGAGCGACACAACCGTGCCGATGGCGGGGCGCCCACTCCGGTCCGGGTACAGGCAGGGTGATCTCTTCAGGAGCCTCGCCGTCCTGGCACCCGGCTGCACCTCATCCTGGGCGGATGAGGTCCGGAAGGCGCCGCAGCCGGAGGCCCTGACCTGTCGGCTGGGAACAGACTGTCCCGGGCCTGCGCGGCTGGAACTGTGCCTCCATGGCGGCGGTCATATGGCCGACCCGGCCTGGGTCGAGCGGGCCTGGCAACTTGCGATGCCTCCCAAGATGCCGACAGCCGCGGCGGGCGCCAGGCTCACTTTTCCGTGAGGCCGTAACCAGCAGCTCGCCTCGCGCGATCTCTCCTGCCGATACCGAGGGAGACACCATGCGCCAGGATACAAGCCTAACCGAGATGACGCCGAAAGCGGCAGAAGCAGCATGCGTCCGAGGCGCCGATCTGATGGCGCAGCAGCTGGCTGCCGCCGGCGCGACACATGCCTTTGGCATTCCCGGCGGCGAGGTCCTGGCGCTGGTCGATGCGCTTGAACGTGCCGGCATCCGCTTCCTCCTCGCCAAGCACGAGAATGCGGCGGGTTTCATGGCCGAAGGGCTGTGGCATGCGACAGGCGGCTTGCCGGTTCTGGTCGCGACACTCGGGCCCGGCGTCGCCAATGCGGTCAATGTCGTTGCCAATGCCCGGCAGGATCGCGTCCCTCTGATCTTCATCACCGGCTGCGTCGATCAGGCCCTGGCTGAAAGCTACACGCATCAGATCTTCGACCATCAGGCAGTGCTGCGGCCGCTGGTGAAGGCAAGTTTTCGCGCCGCGCAGGGCACCGAGGATCTGGTGGTGCAGAAGGCTCTCGCCATTGCCGGGAGTGGCCGGCCCGGCCCGGTCCATATCGATCTGCCGATCGCGGTCGCCGAGGCGAAGACTGTCCAGCGCGCGGTCCAGATCGTGAAGCCTCCCGACAACAGCGCCCCCACCGATCTCAGTTTCGCACGCGAGATGATCGCGACTGCGAAGCGGCCGCTGGTCATTGCCGGGCTCGACCTGGTGAATGAGGGCTCCGCCGCCGCACTCGACCTATTCCTCACCCGGACCGGTGCCCCGCTGCTCACCACCTACAAGGCCAAGGGCCTGGTGCCGGAAAGCGATCCGCGCGTGATCGGCGGAGTCGGATTGTCGCCGAGGGCCGATGCGCTGGTACGGCCGCTGCTGGACGAGGCCGACCTCGTCGTGCTCGCCGGCTACGACCCGATCGAGATGCGCCAGGGCTGGCGCAATCCCTGGCCGACGGGCAAACGCGTAATCGACATCGTCGCCGAGGATGTCCACCACGGCATGCATAGCGCGACGCTGCTTCTCGAAGGTCATGTCGGCACCATCCTGTCGCGGCTCGGCGAAGAAGCAATGCTGGACGGCACCTGGCCGGACGGGCGCCCCGCCGCCATTCGCGCGGCGCTCAGCGAGGCCTTCGCTCCGCCATCGGACTGGGGTCCCCATGCCGTCATCGACATCCTGCGCGAGGTCGCGCCGGTGAAAACCATCGTCACGGCCGATTCCGGAGCGCACCGGATTCTGCTCAGCCAGATGTGGAGGAGCGACGGGCCGCGCCGCCTGCTGCAGTCGACCGGGCTCTGCACGATGGGTTGCGCACTCCCACTGGCGACTGGCGCGGCGCTCGGCACGGGGCAGCCCACACTCTGCTTCGTCGGCGATGCCGGCCTCGAAATGGTCCTGGGCGAGCTCGCGACCCTGCGCGATCTGGCGCTGCCGGTTGTCCTCGTCGTATTTGTCGATGAGAGCCTTGGCCTGATCGCACTGAAGCAGCGCCAGCTTGGCCTAGCCCGCGCAGCAGTCGATTTTGGCGGCACCGATTTCGCGGCGATTGCCGGCGCGATGGGCGGCCACGGCAGCACGATCTCAAACCCGGACAGCCTCAGGCGCGAGGCACGCGCCGCATTCCAACGCAGTGGTTTMACGGTGCTCGCCTGCAGGATCGATGCAGGCAGCTACGAAGGAGCCTTCTGATGCGCACGCTTCAACAGAAGGCAGGCAAGCGCCCGCGCGATGAACGGCTCGACTTCTTCCGCGGCCTGACGATGCTGATCATCTTCGTCGCGCATTGGCCGCAGAACAGCTGGAACGCCTTCATCCCTGCTCGCTTCGGCTTCTCGTCAGGCGCCGAACTCTTCGTCTTTTGTTCCGGCATTGCCAGCGCACTCGCCTTCGGCAGCGTCTTTGTTCGCCGCGGCCTGTGGCTTGGAACCGCGCGCATCATGCTGCGCATCTGGCAGGTCTATTGGGCGCAACTCGGACTCGTTCTGGCGCTGATCGCGCTCGCCGCGCTGCTCGATCACAGTTTCGGCCTTGGCATGCTCGCGTCCCAGTTCGCGCCGCTCCTGAGCTCCCCGGACACCGCACTGCTCGGCCTCGCGACGCTGACCTGGCAGCCGGATTATCTCGATATCCTGCCGATGTATCTGGTGATCCTGGCCCTGGTTCCGGTGGCCATGGCGCTGCACCGGATCAATGCTGGGTTGCCCTTCCTGATGGTGGCGCTGCTCTATGGGCTTGCCTGGGCTGTCGACCTCAATCTCCCCGGAAATCCCTGGAACGGCGCCGGCTGGTTCCTGAACCCCTTCGCCTGGCAGCTCATCTTCTTCATCGGGTTCTTCATCGGTATGAAATGGTTGCCGGTACCGCGGCTTGGCGAGCACAGGCTGATGCTTGCTGCCGGCGTCTTCCTGCTCCTTTCCGTACCGTTCTCCTTCTGGGGTTTCCTGGAGCACTGGCCGGCGGCGCAGGCGCTACGCGACCTGATCCTGCCCGCCAGCGAGAAGAGCAATCTGCACATCCTGCGCGTGCTGCATTTCCTGGCATTGGCCTATCTCGTTCTCAGCCTGGTCGAGCCCTGGCGCCGGAATCTGGATCAGGGCGTTGGCCACTTGCTCATCTTGATCGGACGGCAATCGCTCGCCGCATTTCTTGCCAGCGTCGTGCTGGCACGGCTCGCCACCACCGCAGCCGATATGCTGGGCCGGACCGAGTTGAGCATGGCGCTGCTCAATCTCGTCGGCTTTGCAGCGATCCTCGGCGTCGCGGTCGTGGTCGGCTGGTTCAAGAGCGCACCCTGGGCTGGTCATGCCGCGCCAGCGAAGGCTGAACCGCAACGCATGGATGAGACGGAAGCGCCCAAGCACGGCCTGTCAACACGGGTCCGTGAAGCGAGTTGATCGCCGCTTGATCGGCCGCCAGCGAACTCCCCGAGAGACGCCCCTTCAAGGGCTCGAACGGAGTAGCCTCATGTATCACGATCTCTCAGGCGAGCGCGTCACTGTCGCGAACGACGCTGCACGCCTCGCCTGGAACGACACGCTCGAAGCCGTGCTGGCCCATGCTGCCGCGACACCTGAGCATCTCGCCCGCGTGCTGGCAGCGGATCCGGATTTCGCACTGGTTCATGCGGCCAAAGGCCTGATGCTTCTTTCGCTTGCCAGGTCAGAATTGCTCGGAGCGGCGCGCGACTGCCTCGTCAAGGCCAAGGCGGCCATCGCGTTGCGTCCCGTCACACAGCGTGAGCGCATGCTGGTCGAGGCATTGGCGTTCTGGCTGGCCGATGCACCGCGACTGGCCGCCGGGCGCCTGGAAGCGATTCTGGAGGCCCACCCCCTCGACGTGCTGGCGCTAAAACTCTCTCACGGCCTGCGCTTCATGCTCGGTGATCAGGACGAGATGCTGGCCTGCCTGCGCCGCACCGCGCCGGCTTTCGGCGAAAGCCATCCGCTTGCCGGATATGTCCATGGCTGCCACGCTTTCGCGCTCGAAGAACAGGGTTTCTATGCCGAGGCCGAGCGAGCGGGCCGCCGCGCCGTCGTCCTTGCGCCACGCGATGCCTGGGGCCGCCACGCCGTCGCGCATGTGCTGGAAATGACCGGCCGCGCCGACGAGGGGATCACCTGGCTCGGGAATGCCCGGAACTGGTCCCATGCCAATAACCTGCGCTTCCACATCGTCTGGCACCTCGCCCTGTTCCGGCTCGAGCACGGAGAGACCGCGGAGGTGCTGCGCCTCTATGACAACGATATCCGGGGCGAGCCCACCGACGATTATCGCGACATAGCCAATGGCGCCTCGCTGCTTGCCCGGCTCGAATATGCCGGCGTCGATGTCGGGACGCGCTGGGAGGAACTGGCCGCACTCGCCGAGGGCCGGATCGATGATGGCCGCCTGGTCTTTGCCGACCTGCACTATGCTCTCTCATTGCTCGGCGCCGGGCATTCAAGCGGCGCGGAGGCGATCGCCCGCACGCTCGTTGGGGATAGCCGGGCGCATCGCAGCAGCGAGCGCAGGCAGGCGGCCCATCATGGTGCGCTCGCGGCCTTCGGCCTGCTCGCCTTCCATGAAGGCGACTACAGCGAGGCGGCGAGGCTGCTGGGCGCCGCGCGCGACGGACTGGTCGCGATCGGTGGCAGCCACGCTCAACGCGACCTCTTCGAGCAGGCCTATATCGAAAGCCTGATCCGCTCGGGCAACCATGAGCGCGCGGCCCCGCTTCTTAGCGAACGCATCACGAAACGCGGCGGCTCCAACCTCTTCGCCGCGCGCCGGCTGGCGTTGCTGCGCAACCGGCCGGCCGCACACACCGCCGCGTTGGCCGTCGCGGCGACCCCGCTCGCGCTCGCCCACTAAACGCCACCACAGGAATAACAGCCATGATCACCACCACCCTGCCCTGGACCACCCCCCTTCTATCAGCACGCACCATCGCGAACCTGGCCCTTGGCGGCTTTGCCGGGCTTGGCTTCTGGGAACTGTTCTCGGCCGTCCCGACCGCGTGGTTCGCGGAATTCCCCCTGGAGCCGCCCGAGTTGGTGAAGTCGCTGTTTTCCCACCAGCTCGGCCTGACGCTTTCGACGCCGGTCGCGAAGCTGCTGCATTTCCTCACAGGCTTCCTGTTCTACCCGCTCGGCTATTACGCGCTGACGCGTTTCGTGAAGAGTTTCGGCATGCCCGCCGATGGTTGGATCTGGGGGGTGATCACCTACTTCATCGCGCTCGGCTTCTTCGCGCCCCTGGCCGGTCAGGCCTTCCTTCTCACCGACGTGCCGCGCCTCTCCCTCATGAGCCTGATTGGCCACGCGATCTATGGCTACCTTGCGGCCTTCGTCTTCGAGCAACTCGAAGCGTCTTCTGCGCCGGTTCGTCCCCGCTGAGGATCCGACCGGGCTCTTGTCGATGACCGGGCACATAGCGCGGTTTCAACGCCCTGTGCCCGGCTCTCCCTCACCTGGATTCGCAGCAAGCTCGACGGCCAGTCGCGCCGCGACTGCCGGCACATCGGGGCTGGCATCGGCCAAAAGCACGGGTGGCGCGACGGAGGCTGCGAAGCTTTCGGCAATGGCTGGCGAGAGCGTGATCGCACGGCCGGCCAGGGCCACCGGCTTGAGGCCGACACGCCCACGCAGTGCCAGAGCGAGGCGGGCGAGTTCCCGTCCTGCCCCCACAAAAATCCGTCTCGCTTCGGGATCCCCGGCCTCATCGGCAGCGCTTACGGCACGGGCCAAAAGCCCCAGGCTGCCGCGGTCGCCGCCATAGATATAGACGCGGGCCGCATCCCAGGAGCTGCCGCCAACAGCTGCGGAGAGCGCCCGGCCAATCACTGTGCTCCAGCCGGAACCCGGCGCTTCATCTTCTCGCCGCAGGACGAACCGCAACGCCTCGGTCGCGATCCAGGTCGCCGCCCCGCCATCGTCGACCAGCACGCCATAGCCGCCGGCTCGGATGATCTCGCCGCCTGCCGCGAGGTGGTAGCCGATGGAGCCGGTACCGGCATAGACGACGATGCCCTCGCCGGGCGCAAAGCGGGCGCGATAACCGAGCCACATGTCGTCCACGACGAGCACGGATGTCTCGGCGCATTGGAAGGCACCCGCGAGCATCCGTGCAAAGAGGGCCGTCGTCGGCGAAGCCGATCCAATGCCCGTGACGCCGGCCACGATGGCGCTGGGCCGGCTATGGCCTGCGAGTTCCGACGCGAGCCCCGCAAAGATGCCTCGCACGCGCTCATGGTCCGCCTCGCTGAAGACATGGCCCGTCATCGGTGCCACGTCGCCTCGTGCCATGACCTCGCCAGCTGCGGAGACGAGACACCAGCGCGACGCCGTCCCGCCCGTCTCGATGCCCAGGCCCAGCGGGTGCTCAAGCCCGGGCATGCGCGACGAAACGGCGGGTGATCTCGCGGGGATTGGTGATGGCCGTGCCAACGACCACGGCGTGCGCACCGGCTGCGAAGGCCGCATCAAGCTGCTCCGGCCGCTCGAAACGCCCCTCCGCCACGATCGGCGTCGATATGGCGCCAGCGAGGGCAGCGATCAGCGCGATATCCGGCCCCGCCGCCTTCAACGCAGCGGTCTCATCGGTGTAGCCGGACAAGGTCGTGGCAATGTAGTCGGCGCCAAGCCTGGCCGCACGGACACCGTCCTCGAACGTCGCGCAATCCGCGAAGACGGGCTTGCCCAGTTCACCGCGGATGCGCGCGATCAGAACCCCGAGTGGTTCGCCATCGCGGGGCCTGGCGGTTGCATCGAGCGCAATGATGTCGGCGCCCGCGGCAGCAATCAGCGCAGCCGCGGCGAAATCGGGCGTGATATAGACCGGAAAGTGATCGTCCCAGCGTTTGAGGATGCCGATGATCGGCAGCGTGCTGACCGCGCGGATCGCAGCGATATCGGCAGGCCCATTGGCACGCAGGGCGAGCGCCCCGCCATGCTCCGCCGCCTGGGCCATCGCCGCCATGAACACCGGCCCATGCAACGGGTTGTCCGCCCGCGCCTGGCAGGACACGGCGAGGCTGCCCGGCGGTATCAGGTTCTGATTGTCTAGAAGTGTCACTTTACCGCCCCTGCGGTCATGCCCCGGATGAACTGGCGCGACATCACGATGTAGATGATGGTCAGTGGCAGGGCTGCGATGGTGAGGCCGGCAAAGAGCATGCCCCAGTCGGTGGTATATTCGCCCATGAACACCGAAAGGCCCTGAGGCAGGGTCTTGCGCACATCGGTCTGGATGAAGACGAGCGGGAAGAAGAAATCATTCCAGGTCGGCACGGCATTCTGAATCGCGGAAATGACCATCGGTGGCACGGATAGCGGCAGCATGATGGACAGCATGATCCGGGGCTCGGACGCCCCGTCGATGCGCGCGGCCTCCTCGAGTTCCGTCGGCAACGTCCGCAAGAACCCGGTCATGATGAAGATCGTCGAGGGCAGGCCCATCGCCGTATAGATCAGGATGAGGCCGAAACGGGTGTCGAGCAGGCCGAAATCGCGCATCTGGAGAAAGAGTGGGATCACCGCGAGTTTCAAGGGCAGCATCAGGCCGGCCAGGAAGAACATGAAGATGGCCGAATTGCCCGGGAACTCGTAACGCGCGAGCGCATAGGCCCCCATCGTGCCGAGCAGCAGGATAAGCGCGATGGACGAGCCGGTGATGATCACCGAGTTGATGAAGTAGCCCGGCAGGCTTGTCTCGCCCCAGATCCGGGTGAAGTTCGCGACATAGGTGAAATCAGGAACGGAAAACGGTGCGTCGAAGATCTCCCCGGTCGTCTTGAAGGCCGAGAAGACCATGATGACGATCGGGTAGAGCATCAGAACGGAGTTGCCGACGAGCAGCGCGGCGGCGATCAGGCTGCCGGGGCTGCTGCGCGGAAACAATGGGTCCGGGCTTTGGGCCTTTGCCGTCACAGCGCGATCTCCCGGCGGCGCAGATACTGCGTAATGAGCGTCGCGACGACCGCGATGAACATGAACATCAAGACGGCAAGCGCATTGCCGTGCCCGAAATCCTGAAGGCCTGCGCTCTGGTTGCCGAAGGCAGTGCGGTAGAAATAGAGCCCCAGCACGTCCGTCGACCCGTAGGGCGAGCCGTCCAGCCCCGCCATGATGTAGGGCAGCTCGAACCAGTTGAAGGCGCCGATGAAGAGCAGCGTCAATGTGATGGTCGTGGAGGGCGCCACCAGTGGCCAGACGACACGGGTCAGCATCTGCCAGCTGCTGCAGCCGTCGAGCTTGGCCGCTTCCAGGATTTCGCGGGGGATGCGCTGCATTCCGGCCAGATAGACCAGGGCGGGAAACCCGACCCAGTGCCAGGCATTGGCCATGACCAGCGCGGGCAGCGCCGTCGTCTCCTGACCGAGCCAGGGCTGGCGCAGCGCGCCGAGGCCGATCATGTCGAGAAGCTGATTGATGAGGCCGAAATTGGGGTCGAGGAAGAGCTTCCACAGGAACCCGACCAGGACGGTGGACAGGATCACCGGCATGAAAATCGCGATCCGGTGAAAGCGAAAGCCGAACGGCTCCCGATAGATGAACCAGGCAAGCAGAAATCCGGCGGTGTTCTGCACCACGAAAAGCGCGAAGAAGACGAAGAGATTGTGCCGGAAGGCGCGCCAGGTCAGCGCCGCGAAATGATCACCGAACAGGACATCGCTGAAATTCTGCAGGCCGACGAATTCTCCCTGGGCCATCCCCTCCCAGCGATAGAAGGCAGAGCTGAGCGCCACCAGCAGCGGCCAGACGACGAAGGTCAGCATCATCGCCATCGGCGGCACGATGAGAAATGCGATCCAGGCCGCGCGCTTGCGCCTTTCGCGGCGTCGGTAATCCGTCTTCATGAGACCTGGCCTGTTGAAGCAGCACTCAGGGGGAGAGCCCGGCGCGCGCCTGTCCAAGCGCATGGTCGGGTTCTGCCGGCCATGCGCATCATGGGAGCTTCAGCCCCGGAGCTTACTTCTTGAAGGGTGCGTAATAGGTCCCGATGCCCTTCGTGACCTCGGCACCGACCTCGGCCGGAGTCGCCTTGCCCGCCAGCATCTTCTGCACGCCGGACTGCAGCAGCACCGAGCCCGTCGGCTCCTGATAGCGGAAATTGACCAGCATGATGTAGGACATGGCCCGCTCGTTGAGCGCCGCGACCTCCTTCAACAACGGATTCTCGAACTTCACGCCCTTGATTGGCGAGATGTTCTGCAGATCGTTCGAGAAGGCCGTGCCGAACTCAGGCGTACCGAGGAAGCGCAGGAACTTGAGCGCTGCGTCCTTCTTCTTCGACGCGGCGTTGATCGCGTAGCCGCCATCGTAATAGAGCGCGACAAGCCGCTCATCCCCGGCCTTGGCAACCGGCGAGGCGAACATCCCCAGTTTCAGCTTCGGGTTCTGGCGCAGGAAGTTGGCGAGCTCGAAGGAGCCACCGGCAAACATGGCTGCGCGCCCGGCCGCGAAGAACTGCTGCGACGCGGCATAATCCACGCCCGAGAAATTCGGGGCGAAGTACTCCTTCAGCTCGTTCAGCTTGGCGAGAGCGCCAACGAAGCGCGGATCGGTGAAGTCGGCCTTGCCGGCGAGCACGTCCTGCTCGAACTGCTTGCCGATCTGGGAGGAGAGCAAGGCGCCGACGATGGTCTCGTTCTGCCAGGAGGTGGCGGTGCCGTTACCGAAGGGGGTGATGCCCTTCTCCTTCAGCGTCTTCGAAACGGCGACGAGCTCGTCCCATGTCGCAGGCGGCGTGACGCCGGCCTTCTCGAACAGATCCTTGTTGTAGATGATCAGCATCGTCTGCGAGGCGAAGGGCACCGCATAGAGCTTGCCATCGGACCGCATGGTCTCTGCCGCCACCGCCGACGCGGGGAAATTGTCGAATTCCGGCACCATCGTCTTGTCGAGCGGCACGAGATAGTCCGGCTTGCCGACGCCAAGCGTGCCGTAGGCGCGCACCTGCACGATGTCCGGCCCGGTGCCGCCAGCAAGTGCGGTCGACAGGACTGTGGGATAGTTCGCGGCCTCGAAAGCCTCGAACTTCACATTGATGTCCGGATGTTTCTTGCGGAACGCCTCGATGAATTTGGCGTAGGCTGCCTTATCTTCCTGGCGCCAGCTCCAGAGGGTGAGATCTTCCGCCTGCACCGGAGCCGCAAGGACTGTCGCGGCGGCGAAAGCCGTCAGGGCGAGCTTGCCAAGCGCGCGTCTCAAGATGGATCTGGTCAGAATCCCGGCCAACATGTTTGCTCTCCCTCGTTGAACGTAACGTTTGTTATTGTTGGATGAATTCGACGGCCGGCAAGTTCGGCGTCACGACGAGCGCGGTCGCGTCATCGTGGATCTTGACGCGGTTGAACCGTTCCGTGCGAGGATCTCCGTTCTCGAGCCGGCGCAGTTCGGCAACGAGTGCAGTCGCACCGTCGCGCACCACAGCCTGCATGAGACCAGCCTCGTCGTAGCGTTTCAAGACATCGACAAGGCGCATGAACCCGTCGGAAGCGAGCAGGACCGTCGCCGTCGGGGACACGGTCGCGGAGAAGGAACGCAAGCCCGCTTGCCACGGAAGCCCGGGATGAACAGCCCAATAGCCATCCGGCTGGTTCAGGAAACGGCGATTCTCGTGAATCTGCGCCAGAGCAGGCGCCGAAATCGGCTCGCCGTCACGCCGCAGGCCGGTTCCGGCCGCTGCGATTGTCCGGGCCTCGAACGGGCCCGCCGAAGCGTCCGTCCAGCGCTCCATATGTTCGCCATCGAGAATAATGATCGACACGTCGCCGATCACCACCCCCTCGATACGACAGGATTCCCCCATGGCTGAAAGGCGCACGAGGCCGAGGACGGCCGAAGGCCCCTCTCCTCCGATACGCTCAGGCTGACCGTCACCCAGCACGGCGTAATCCCGAGCGGCAGCCACCTCGAGAGTTGCCGCGATCTCGGAAAGCGGGGCTTCATCGCGCGCCGTGGAACGCAGGATCTCATCGACCCGCTGCGCGAGCCACGCCCCTTCCGATTGCTGCTCCGTTCTGGAAGCGCCTGAGAAGAAGGCGGACCCGTCGATGATCCATGCATGCGAGCCGGAAGATCCCGCCATGTCCTCGTTGAAGGGCGCACTGCCCTTGACGCTGACCTGCGACAGGATGCGCCAGCCGGCCGATTCCTTCGGAACAGCAGAGACAGCGGGACGTTCTGCGGACCCTGAAAGAGACCCTTCGCCTTCCACTGTTCCGCGTGCTCCCGCTTCGCGCGCTCAGCGCGATCAACACCCTCTGGTACGATACCAATATAGAACCAGTTAACGCTGTTCAAGCCGGAAAATGCTCGCCCCTGCGCCGCCGGGCGAAGGGTTACGACGCGTGTCTGAGGGGTCAGCCCTCCTGCCGCTCGGCCACCCGCTCCAGCCCGAACTCGCGTCCGGGAATCGAGGCGAGCAGCGCTTGGGTATAGGGGTGTTGCGGATTGCCGAAGACAGAGCCGATCGGCCCGGCCTCCACCACCTCCCCGCTCTTCATGACAGCGACAAGATCGCAGACCTGAGCCGCCACGCGCAGATCATGGGTGATGAAGACGATCGACAGGCCAAGACGCTGGCGCAGTTCCGCCAACAGCTTCAGCACCTGCGCCTGGACCGATACGTCGAGCGCGGAGACAGGCTCGTCCGCCACCAGCACATCCGGCTCCAGAGCCAATGCGCGGGCAAGTCCGATCCGCTGGCGCTGGCCGCCCGAGAACTCATGCGGGTAGCGTTCGGTCGCGGCGGGATCGAGACCGACCAGCCCAAAGAGTTCCTTGGCGCGCGCCAATGCCTGCGCACGCGGCATGCCGTGAACGACGAGGCCTTGCGCAACCGCCTCGCCCGCCTTGCGGCGCGGGTTGAGCGAGGCGAATGGATCCTGGAACACCATCTGGATATGGCGCGTCTCCGCCCGCATCTGCTCGCGGGTCAGACAGGCGAGGTCGCGGCCGTTCAGGCGGATCTCGCCGCTCTCGGGATCGATCAGGCGCACGAGGCAGCGCGCCAATGTCGACTTGCCGGAACCGGACTCGCCGACGATGCCGAGCGTGCCGCCCTTCGGCAGCACCAGCGAAACATCCTTGACCGCGTGGGTGATGCGCTGGCCGCGACCGAAGAAGCCACCGGTGCGATACGTCTTCGAGACGTGCTCTATGGTCAGGATCGGATCGCTCGACAGCGGACGCGGAGGCGGAGCCTTCAGTGGCGGCACTGCGGCGATCAGCTGCTTCGTGTACGCGTGCCGGGGATTGTCCAGCACCGCACTGGCCGTGCCCTCTTCGACGACGCGGCCCTGGCTCATCACCGCGACACGGTCGGCGATTTCGGCAACGACACCGAAATCATGGGTGATGAACAGAACGGCCGTGCCCTTGCGCCGCTGCAGGTCGCGAATGAGTTCGAGGATCTGCGCCTGGGTGGTGACGTCGAGCGCAGTCGTCGGCTCGTCGGCGATCAGCACCCTGGGATCGAGTGCGAGCGCCATGGCGATCATGGCGCGCTGGCGCTGACCGCCCGAGAGTTCATGCGGATAAGCCTTGAGCGTCGAAGCCGGATCGGGAATCCGCACTTCATCGAGCAGGGCGAGGACCCGCGTCCTGATCTCGCCAGCCGGCAGATCGGTATGGATCTCGAACATCTCGCCGATCTGGTCGCCAATGCTGCGCAAGGGATTCAGCGCGGTCATCGGCTCCTGGAAGATCATCGCGATACCGGCGCCGCGCACCTTGCGCATCTCGGCCTCGCTCACATCGGCAAGGTTGCGGCCCTCGAAGAGGATGCGCCCGCCGTCGATCGCGACCCCGCCCGGCAGCAGCCGCATGATGGCATTGGCCGTCATCGACTTGCCGGAGCCGGATTCGCCGACCACGCAGAGGATCTCATTGGCCGCCAGGGAGAGCGACACATTCGCCATGGCGTGCGACCGGTCGGCGCCGGCCGGCAGCTTCACGCTGACATCGTCGAGAACAAGAATCGGGGTCATCGGCTCTTCAGCCTCGGATTGAGAGCGTCATTGAGCCCCTGCCCGACCAGCGAGACGGCGAGCACGGTGACGAGAATGGCAATGCCGGGAATGGCCGAGACATACCACTGCACGCGCAGCACATCGCGCCCTGCGCCGATCAGGTTGCCCCAGGAGGCAACATTCGGATCGGAGAGCTTCAGGAAGGCGAGCGCGCTCTCGAGCAGGATCGCGACCGCCATCACGACGCTGGCATAGACGATCACCGGCGGTAATGCGTTCGGCAGGATCTCGCCAAAGATCAGCTTGATGTCCTTCAGTCCCAGTGTGCGTCCCGCCTGCACGAACTCGCGGTTGCGCAGCGAAAGGAACTCGGCGCGCGTCAGTCGCGCCGAAGCCGGCCATGAGACGATGCCGATGGCGACCGTCACCGTGGTGATGGTCGAGCCGAACACCGCGACGAGCACGAGCAGCAACAGGAAGTTCGGCAATGTCTGGAAGGCCTCGGTCACGCGCATCAGTACGGTGTCGACCCAGCTGCCGTAATAGCCGGCGAAGGCGCCGATCGTGATGCCGATCATGACCGAGATGAAGGTCGCGACCAGACCGATCAGCAGCGAAATGCGTGCGCCATGGAAGATCTGCGCGGCGATGTCGCGGCCGGAATTGTCGGTCCCGAGCAGGAAGCGCGGGTTGCTGAAAGGCCAGATCAGCGGCCGCCCGGCAAGCGCCAGCGGATCGCGCGGATAGAGCCAGTCGGCCGTCCCCGCCATGGCCAGAACGAGGATGAGCAGCAGCAGGCCGATGACGGCCGAGGGACTGCGGAAATAGAGCTTTGCGAACTCCATGGCTCAGGCTCCCGCCGTGATGCGCGGATCGAGCCGGGCATAGAGCAGGTCGACGATGAAATTGACCGCGATCACCAGCAGCGCCGAGACGAAGATGATGCCGAGCAAGGTGTTGAGATCGCGCTGCACGACCGATTCATAGGCCAGCCGCCCCAGCCCCGGCAGCGAGAACACGCTCTCGACCACCACAGAACCGCCCAGCATCGTGCCAGCCTGCAGGCCGATCAGCGTCACCATCGGCAGCAGCGCATTACGTAGGACGTGCCGCACCACCACCCGCGTCTCATCCATGCCCTTGGCCCGCGCCGTGCGGACGAAGTCGAGATTGAGCACCTCGAGCATCGAGCCGCGCATGATGCGCAGATAGATCGCCATGTAGAACAGGCCAAGCGTCAGGGTCGGCAGGATGAGGTGCTTGGCGATGTCGAGCGTCCGGGCCAACCCCGTAAGGCTGACTGTGATATCCTCGAAACCACCGGCTGGCAGCCATTGCAGGTAGATCGAGAACACGACGATCGCCATCAGCCCGAACCAGAAGGTCGGCATGGCGTAGAAGATCAGCCCCAGTGTCGAGATCAGGGTATCGGGCCATCTGTTGACGCCGCGCGCCGCGATCACACCGAAGATCAGCCCGAAGAAAAAGGCAAAGGACAGCGAGGCGCTCATCAGCAGGATCGTCGCCGGCAGCCGCTCCGCAATCACGGTCACGACCGGCTTGCCGTAGATCGCCGAGAAGCCAAGATCGAGCCTGACCAGTCGCCAGAGATAATTGCCGAGCTGGGCCCAGACCGAGAGATCGAGCCCGTAGAACTCGCGCAGATGGCGGGCGGTGGCGGCATCGCCACCGCCCATTTGCGCCATCATCGCATCGACCGTATCGCCCGGCGCGAATTGCAGCAGCAGAAACACCCCGATCAGGATCAGGATCAGGGTCGGGATCGAGGCGGCAAGACGCCGCCCCGCAAGAGCTAATACGCGCATGGGAACTGGCCGGTTTCGACTGCGGAGGCTGGTGGACGTGTCACTCCGCCAACCAAAGATCGTGCCAGGAACTCGAGCCCCAGCGCGGCGTGTTGGAGTGGTTGCGGGCCTTGGCGTTGATCACCGTCAGGAAGATCTGCTCGATCGGCGTCCAGATCGGCAGCTCTGTGTTGGCGCGCCGTACGAAGTCGCCATAGAGCGCCTTGCGCTTCGTCGGATCCACCTCGGTCGCCGCGTCGTCGATGATCTTGTCGATCGTCGGATCGGTCCAGTCCCATTGATTGGTCCATGGCGCACCCTTGGGCTGCCCAGAGCGATACCACACCGTCGTCGAGACCGCAGGATCATTGCGGTACTGATGCCAGCCCGTAGCCAAGTCGAAGGCGTGATCGTCATAGACCTGCTTCAGGTAGCCGCCACCATCGTTGCGCACGATCTCGACCTTGATGCCGACATTGGCGAGCGACTGCTGGATGAAGGTGGCAAAGAGCGTGATGTCCTCGCCCCATGGAGCCGGCAGCAGGCGCACCGAGAAGCGCGTTCCGCCAGCGCCGGCCTTGAACCCGGCTTCGTCGAGCAGCTTCGCGGCGAGTGCCTTGTCGAAGGGATATTGCGGGCCGTTATCGGCCGGATAGAAATCGGTCGAGACGGAGGGGACCGGACCTGTGCMGAGCTTGGCGAAATCGCCGAGGAAATTCTCGATGAAGAACGGGATGTCGAGCGCATGCGCGATCGCGCGCCTGACCCGGATATCCGCGAGTTCCTTGCGGCGGAAATTGAACTCGATCGTGTTCGTGCGGGCGTTGCCCTCGTTACCCTTGGTCGAAACGATGAAGCGCGGATCCTTGCCGAGACGGGCGGAATCCGAGATCGTCAGGCCCGAGAACGGGCTGTAGTGGATCTGTCCGGCTTCCATCTGGGCGGCGGCGGCAGCGCGATCGGTGACCACGCGCCAGACGATCCGGTCGAGATAGGGGGCGTTGGCGCGCCAGTAGTTCGGGTTGCGGTCGGCAATGATGTGCTGGCCCCGCTCGTACTGCGCGAACTTGAACGGCCCCGTGCCCACCGGTGCCAGATTGACCGGGTTCTGGCGGATGTCGCCTTTGCCTTCGTAGAGATGGCGCGGCGAGATGTAGCCGAGATCGGGCAGTGCGCGCAGCAACAGGTTGAGCGGCATCGGGCGCTCGTAGCGGAACACTGCCGTCAGCGGGTCGGGCGTATCGACGGCGGTGAGGAAGAGCTGCAGCGTGGTGCCGTAGTTGAGGATCTTCTTCCACATCTCCATCGCGGTGAACTGCACGTCGGCGGAGGTGAAGGGCTTGCCGTCATGCCAGGTCACGCCCGGCCGCAGCTTGAACGTGATCGTCTTGCCGTCGGGTGCAGCCTCCCAGCTCTCGGCGAGCACGCCGACCGGCTGGCCGCTGGCATMGAGATCCACCAACTGCTCCTGGATCTTGCCGCCGATGATGTAGACGCCGGTCGAGGCCTGCAGGCTCGGGTTCAGCTGGCGCTGCTCGGCACCGTAATGGACGGTGAAGACTCCGCCCTTGCGCGGTGTTTCCTGGGCGAAGGAGCGCATCGGGAACAGCACATTCGAAGCGATGGCGGCGCTTGTCAGCAGCGCGGCGCGGCGGGTCATGTCCATGGAGACCTCCTGGGTCCGGTGTTCGATAAGGGCAGAGCCGGAATTCACGATGATCCGGCCATCAGGCTGTTCTCAAAGGGGAGCCAAGGCTCGCGTCACGGTACGAAGCTGACGATCACGCCATTGGCGGAGTCGGCCGGTACGCTGACGGCACCACCATGGCGCACCGCGAGCGGGCCGAGCGCCTTGGCAGCGCCTTCGAGATCGGCACTCGCCAGAACGATCGCGGTTGCGCCGGCGGGAGCCGCACCGATCCGCACCGCATCAGGATAGCGCCCCGCAAAACCGGCCGCATCATAGAACAGGAAATCGGCGCGCTTGCCGCCCGACGGCACCAGCCAGCCGTCATCCTGCGGACGCGCAGGCTCGTCGATCAAACGGCTGAGATGCCCGGCGGCCGCCTTCGGATCTGCAGCGAGGACCTCGACCCGAACGATGCGGCTCGCGCCGTTCGCATGTTTCTGGAGCTCAGGAATCCAGACCGTCTCGCGCGTCAGATGCTGGCAGGCAAAGATGCGCAGTCCGCCGGGACTCTCGTTCAGAGGCCAGCGGAAGACATTGAACTTCGCTTCGCCCGTCCCGCCATTCGGCAGATCCACCGGGCGGCCGAAATGCACGGGACCCAGGGCTTCGAGGCCACGGGTCTTGAGTTCAGCTGCGCCTGCAGCGGCATCATCCGTGGTGAAGGCAGCGCGCTCCAGCCCTTCCCGGTTCTTCAGATAGTCGCGGGTCGGCTTGTTCTGATCCGTCTCGGTCAGCACGCCGAGCAGCTCGAGATAGTCGTCTCCGAACATGATCGTGTAGTTGCCGGTTCCCAGGATCGGCGAATGGGTGCCGCGCGGGGAGACCGTGAAACCGAGGCGCTCCCATTGCCGGGCAGAAGCATCGAGATCGCGGACGGTCACGACGACATGATCGAGACCGAGAATGTGCTTGAGCGACATGACGCCCCCTTTGACCAAGAACCCAACGGAAGCAGAGTTCATCCGAACCAACAGAGGGGCGCAACCACTTCGAGGTGACGTTTCCAGCAGCCCCCGCTGCGCGGCACACATAGCGTCCGGAGAATAGTATTTTCAACAACCCGAGCGAGAAAGCCTAAATTTGGTAGATTTCATTCGTCTATGGCGAGAAAAATAGAAAACTGTTCTCCGCCGGGCAAATCGCCGGAACCAACCTACTTGCGAGCGGGCGGTCATGGCGGCAAGTATGCGCAAGCTCCTGCCAAACGGGTTTTGACCAGCCCGCCTTGCGAAAGATCGCCGCCGATGACTGCTCCGCCCTCCGTCGCCTGGCCTCCCTCTCTCTGGGCCGCCACCGCCCAGCCTGGGCCTGTGCTCAGCGCGCTCCAAGGGGATGTCCAGACCGATGTCGTGGTGATTGGTGCCGGCTTTACCGGCCTCTCGACCGCGATCCATCTCCGCGAGAGCGGCGTCGACGTCACGATCGTGGAGGCAGCCGAGCCCGGCTGGGGCGCCTCGGGGCGCAACAATGGCCAGGTCATCCCGACGCTTGCCGGCCACGATCCCTCCGCGATGGTGAAACGCCATGGCGAAGCCGGCGAACGCTTCAACGCGGTGCTGCGCGACAGCGCTCAGTATCTGTTCGACCTCGTGCGGAAATACGATATCCCGGCAGAGGCTGAACAAGCTGGCTGGATCCAGCCCGTCCATTCGCCTGGTCGCTTCAAGCTCGCCGAAAAGCGCGTGCGCGAATGGTCGGCAATCGGGGCACCGGTCGAACTGCTCGATCGCGCCGCTGCGGCGGAGATGCTCGGGTCGGATGCCTGGTTCGGCGGCTTCTGGAATCGCACGGGCGGTCATATCAATCCGCTCGCGCTGACACGCGGACTGGCCGAGGTCGCGCTGAAGCTTGGCACAACCATCTATGCACGGTCTCCCGCCACCTCGATGAGCCATGCCAATGGCCGCTGGACGGTGAAGACCGCGCGCGGCTCGGTCACCGCTCGCGCGCTCGTGCTGGCGACCAATGCGTATACCGGCGAGTTCGAGCGCGATCTCGCCCCCGAGATCGCCAGCGAGGTCATCCCTGTTCTGTCCTGGCAGATGGCGACAAAGCCGGTCAGCGACAATATCGCCAAGACCGTCATCCCGGGCCGCCAGGCGATGTCGGACACGCATCGCGAACTCTATTTCGCCCGCTGGGACGCCCGCAACCGCCTTGTCACCGGAGGAGCGGCCGTGCTGCCGGGCGATGGCGGGGTCAATCTGCGGCCGCAGATCGCGGCACGGCTGAAAACACTCTGGCCGCAGCTCGGCGATGTCGAGTTCGACTATGTCTGGTCGGGCTATGTCGGGATGACCCCCGACAATCTGCTCCAGCCGCAGGTGCCGGGCTATCCGCGCATCCACCGTCTCGGGCCGGACGGCTTTGCCTGGGTCGGCTGCAATGGCCGGGCCGTTGCGCTGTCCATCTCGCTTGGTCGCGAGCTTGCCAGGGCGACGCAAGGCACGGCGATCGAGACGCTCGGCCTGCCCTTGTCCGAGCCAAAACCCCAGCCGTTCCGCGCGGTCGTGCGCCGGATCGCGCCGCTGGCGCTACCGCTCTATCGGCGGCTGGACGCGGCAGAGATCTAAGCACTCCTCGCACGAGGCTGGTGCGTGCGGCAGCACCCGCACCGATCGATCCGGAGCGCCGGCGCCATTTCGAACATCATCGCCCGGACGATGGCTCCGGGCGATCCTTGCTGAGCCAAAACGGCTCGTGGCCGATGCCCGCTCAATGAGCCGCCATGTCGAGCGGCGGTTCGATATCGTCGGTAATCGGGTTCTGGAACGGGTTCTCGGCGCGGAACGCAGCGAAATCAGCCTTGGCCGCCTTGAGCAGCGCCGGCTGGGACAGGACATCGACCGCGACGCCGGCCATGGCCTTGGCCGCAAGCGAGAGCCCCTTATGCGCCGCCGGCGCGAGGCCCTGGGCGACCAGCTGCCAGGAATGTCCGGGCGTGCCCACGGCATAGCAGGCGACGCGGCATTGCACGGTTGGAACGACCCAGCTCACAGTTCCAACATCGGTGGACCCCACGGAGAGGGCGGCGACATAGTCCAGCGGATAGATGTCGTCGCTGAGCGATTCCCCCTCCCGCACCGACAGACCGAAGCGGCCATAGGAGGCGCGGATATCCTCCTTCGAGAAGGTCTTCTGGAACTCTGCGGCGAAGGCGCGGTCAGCGGCATCGAAACCCGGCCCGCCGAGCCGGATGAGATTGGCGTGCATCGCCTCCTCGAGCGGACGGTTGCCCACGAGGTTGGCATCGCCCGACAATTGCTGCGCAACGACGGAAGTCTCCGTCATCAGAGCGGCGCCATCGGCGATCGCCTTGACCCGCCGCACCAGGTCCCACATCTCGCTGAGCGTCCGGGCGCGGATCAAATGACGCACGGTCGCCTGCGCCTGCACGACATTCGGCGCGATGCCGCCGGCATCGATGATCGCGTAATGGACACGCGCATCGCTCGGCATGTGCTCGCGCATGTAGTTGACGCCGATATTCATCAATTCGACCGCATCGAGCGCACTGCGACCGAGATGCGGCGAGGCAGCTGCATGGGATGCACGGCCCCGGAAGGTAAACTCGACCTCGACACAGGCAAGTGAGATCGCCTTGCTGACGCCGGTGAATGAGGAGGGGTGCCAGCAGATGGCGACATCGACATCGTCAAACAGCCCGGAGCGCACCATGAAGCCCTTGGACGAGCCGCCCTCCTCGGCTGGGCAACCATAATAGCGCACGCGCCCCTTGATGCCCTTCGCAGCCAGCCAGTCCTTGACGGCAGTCGCGGCAAGCAAAGAGGCCGAACCGAGCATGTTGTGGCCGCAGCCATGGCCATTTCCCCCCAACATGATCGGGCGTTGCTCGGCGACGCCGGCCTCCTGGCTCAGTCCGGGCAGCGCGTCATATTCGCCTAGGATCGCAATGACCGGACCGTCCTCGCCCGACTCGCCGATCAGTGCCGTCGGAATACCGGCGACGCCCTTCTCGACACGGAAGCCCTCCTTCCCGAGCATCGCGGCGTGTTCGGCGGCCGAACGCTCCTCCTGATAATTCAGTTCGGGCACGGCCCAGACGCGGTCGCTAAGCTCGAAGAAAGCCGGACTCTTGGCATCCGCCAACCGCCAGATCTCGGCGGTGTTCTGCTGATCGGTCATATCCTGCTCCTGGCTCTTTCCTGCCCATGCCGTCGCGCGGCCGATCGTCCGGATCGGTGTCGGCGCGAACCTGCGTCTCGCTGTTGCGACCAAACGCCCAGCGCGACAAGCCGGCAAGAAGCATGAGCACGATCGGGTCATGCAGCCAGCGCAGGATCCCGCACGGGCAGGAACGCGCCCGGGCCGCCGGGCGTCAGAAGAGGACGACGTTGCCCGTCTGGACGGCCGATCCTTATGCGGCGTGGCGCGTGGAGCCCTCGACGACAACATAGGGCTCGCCGCTAGACAGGCCTTCGACGCGCGCCCTGACGCCATAGACCTCGTCCAGCAGCGACGGCGTCACGATCTCGCGCGGCGCGCCGATCGCGACCAGGCGCGTCTTGGCCAGGACAAGGACCCTGTCGGCGACGCGCAACGCCTGATTAAGATCGTGGATCGAGATCAGGACGCACATGCCGCGGTCCCGCGCCAGTCGACGCACGAGCGACAGCACTTCGAACTGGCGATGCAGGTCGAGCGCGCTCGTCGGCTCGTCGAGCAGGAGGATGTCCGGTTCGCGCGCCAGCGTCTGGGCGATCGAAACCAACTGGCGCTGACCGCCGCTGAGTTCCCCAAGCCCCCTGAAGGCGAGATCCTCGATCTCGAGATCGCGCAGCACGCAATCGATCCGCTTGAGCTCGTCATCGCTGACCGACCATGTCCCGCCCTGCTTGAAGGCGAGCAGGATCGATTCGTAAACCGTGAGCACTGCGTTCACCGCCGTATCCTGCGGCAGGTAGCAGGACAACGGCGCGCGGCGCCCGGGCACGGAGCTCTCGCCGGAAATGCTGACCTCGCCCGCCCCTGGCACAAGGCCGGCAATCCGTCGGAAGAGGCTCGACTTGCCGGCCGCGTTCGGGCCGATCACGGCAACGACCTCCCCGCCGCTGAGCAGCGGTGTGGTCACTTCGCTCAGAACGACCTTGCGGCCGTAACGGACGCCGACCTCGCGAAGCTGCAGGCCGACTACCATGACCGCTTCCGATTGGTCAGGATCAAGCTGAAGAAGAACGGCACGCCGATGAGCGCCGTTACGATGCTGATCGGGAAGATGAGGCCCGGTATCAGCGACTTGCTGACGACCGAGGAGGCCGAGAGGATGGCGGCACCGGCGAGCGCAGATGCCGGCAGGAAGAAGCGCTGATCCTCGCCGATCACCATGCGCGCGATATGCGGGCCGACGAGGCCGATGAAGCCGATCGTGCCGACGAAGGACACGGGCACAGCCGCCAGCAGGCTGACCAGCAGCATGATCTCCAGCCGCAGCCGCCTGACATCGATGCCGAAGCTTGCCGCCTTCTCGTCACCGAGACGCAGCGTGGTAAGGGCCCAGGCGCGGCGCATGAAGAAGGGCACGCACAGGACAACCACGGCACTGGTGATCGCAAGCTTGTTCCAGCTTGCCTTCGTCAGGCTCCCCATCATCCAGAAGACCACAGCGCCGAGCGCCTGCTCCGAGGCGAAGAACTGCAGCAATGCGAGGAGGGCATTGAAGGTGAAGACCAGGGCGATGCCGAGCAAGATCACCGTCTCGGTCGTCACGCCGCGGGACTGGCTGAGCACATGGATCAGCATGGCCGCCCCCATCGCCGCGATGAAGGCGTTCAACGGCACGATATAATCGACGGCGAACGGCAGGATGGCGACGCCGAACACGAGCGCGAGCGCCGCGCCAAAACTGGCTGCAGCCGATATCCCAAGGGTAAACGGGCTGGCGAGCGGGTTATTCAGGATCGTCTGCATCTGGGCGCCCGCCATGGCCAGCGAGGCGCCCGTCACAACCGCCATCAACGCCACCGGCAGGCGGATGTCCCAGATCACGACGCGCACGGCAACCGGGACGCTGTCCGGCATCACGAGCGCACGCACGACATCGGACGCCGCATAGCGGGCCGGGCCGATCATCAGGTCGGCAATGAAGCTCAGCAGCAGCAGCAGAAAGAGCCCGGCGAGGATCATGCGCCGGCGCGCGTTCAGGGCGCGATAGCTCGCCCGCCCCCCGCCCTCGCGCACCGCCTCGGCAGCGGCGCCAGATATTCCGATCTCGCTCATCCCTTGGCCTCGACGGTCACCCAGTAGCCGGGCTGGTAAGGCAAGGGCAGAAAGCGCTCATGCAGGGCCTTCAGTGTGGCGTCAGCATCGACATCCCTGAACAGGTCGGGATGCAGCCATTTCGCGATCTCCTGGATCGCGACGAACTGGTAGGGGCTGTTGTAGAACTGGTGCCAGATGCCATGGACGCGGCCATTCCTGACGGCGGCCGTCTGCGCGAAGGCGGGGCGGCGCGACAGCGCAGCGAGCTTGCGGCGCGCCTCGATCAGGTCGACGCCGGGGCCAAGGCCGACCCAGGCCCCACCCGGGACATAGGCCTCCCAATTGCCGCCGGTGACGATGACGACATCAGGATTGGCGGCGACGACGGCCTCGGCATTGACCGTACCGAAGGTCCCGGGGATCAGGTCGCCCGCAAAATTCTTGCCCCCGGCGATCTCGACCATCTTGCCGAAATTCTCGTTGCCGAACGACATGCAGCAATCGTCGGAATAGCCCCCGGCGCGCTCGATCATCACGACCGGCCGCTTCAATGCCGTAGCCTTGGCAAGACGGTCCGTCACCAGCGAGATCTGCTCGGCCCGGAACGTGATGAAGTCCTCCGCAAGCGCCTCCTTGCCGAAGAGCTTGCCGATCAGCCGCATGGACGGTTCGGTGTTCTGGAAGGGCTTCTCGCGGAAATCGACATAGACGACGGGAATGCCGACGGAGGCGAGTTTCTCGACCAGCTTGGCCTCGTCGCTGGCGATCTTCGCCTCGACATTCAGGAAGAGAACGTCCGGCTTCAGCGCTATCGCCTGCTCGACGTCGAATGCGCCCTCCTTCATGCCACCGAAATTCGGCAGTTTGGCAATCGCGGGATAGCGGGCGAGATAGGCCTTGTAGCTGTCGGGGTCGGCTTTCGGCAGATCGTCCCGCCAGCCGACGACACGCTTGAACGGATCGTCCCTGTCGAGCGCGGCGACGAAGTACATCTGCCGCCCTTCGCCCAGGATCACGCGTTCGACTGGCGCGTTGACCTCGACCGCCCGGCCGAGAACATCCGTGACCCTGACCTTCTCCGCGAAAGCAGGCAACGTCGACGCGATGAGGCCAATGGTCAGAGTGGCTACTTGAATAACCCTGTGAAGCAATGCCATCACGCCACCACCTAAACCTCGTCTGAGCTGGGCGGCTCGTATGAAATGACACAAGGTCGGTCAAGGCATATCTTTTAGAATACATCCAATCTACTTGATTAAACGAATTCTAAAGTGAAGAACAGACCGCTCATTCACAAAACTTCTCGGCGCGAACCGAAGGAAAGACTTGTGAGACGCAGCGCAGCGTGGTGAAAGGTGCCGGAAACGGACCAAGACAAGGCGAATGATCGATGTCGACCACGATCGCAAATCGCAGCCTGAAGGATGAAATCCGGGACTATTGGTCCATCAGGTCAGAGACATTCGATACGACGCCAGGCCACGAGATCTTTTCCCTGGAAGAACGGCGCGCATGGCTCGCGCTTCTGTCGCGGCACCTTGGCACCGATCAGGGGCGCCGGGCGCTCGACCTGGCCTGCGGCACGGGGGTGATCTCGCTGCTGCTGTCGGAACTCGGCTTTTCGGTGACCGGCCTCGATCTCTCCGAGGCCATGCTGGCGCGTGCCCGCGCCAAGGTCTCGGGCAAGGGACCGATCAAGCTCTTCCTCGGCGATGCCGAGAATACGCTGGAGCCCTCGGATAGTTACGACGCAGTAGTCACCCGGCATCTTGTCTGGACCCTGCCCGACCCGCCGGCCGCCTTCGCCGAATGGCACAGGGTACTCAAGCCGGGCGGACGCGTCGCGATCATCGACGCGGACACCATCAACACCCCACCGGACAGGCGGTTGATCAAGTGGCTCGCACGACTTGTCAAACGCCTGAGCAGGAATGTGCCGCCTCCCCCACCTTATGCGGACACCCATGCAAGCATCCTGTCGCGCGTCTATTTTTCTGATGGGTGCCGCCCCGATGCCGTCGCCGAGTTGCTGAGGCAGGCAGGGTTCGAGGACGTCGTCGTCGACCGCGACCTTGGCCCGATCCACCGCGCCCAGGGTCGCTTCATGCCGCTCTTCCAGCGTCTCGAGCGCGCAGCGCAAAACCGCTTCCTGATCTCCGCACGCAAGCCGTCCTAAGGTGATTACCGCCTCCCCCGCACAGACGGACCTGGCAGGCGAAGGCGGCGGCATGCCCTGCGCCGCGTCCTGAGACGCGCCGCATTCGCCCCGACCCGGGCGAGCCAGCATCGTCCGAGCCCGCAACCTCAACATGAATGGCGGCTCGCCGCTCCGCGCCGCAGTCCGGCGAAAGGCTGGAACAGCGCCGCCTTGCGCAGTCGCTTGCCTCTCCGATCTGGCCGACGCCCGGTTGTGCGCAGCCTCGTCGTCGAACTCCCTTCCCTGGCATTCCTGGTCCTGTCGGCCTGACCGGGCTCGGCAAGGAAGCTTGACCTGCACCGGATCGAGCGCTGGGCGGGTCGGACTGCCTGCAGCTTCAACGGACGCACACAAGCCAATCAGGCAGGACCGCCGTTGATCCGGCACTCCAGGGCCATAGCGCCTCGTCCGAGCGCATTCCACCCTCAATCCTTAACGCTTGTTGACTCTTCGGTCAGGCGCGATATTGTTCCTGTTATTGCAACTCAAGTTCCATTTTATGGAACTTTTCTGGACTCACCCGGATGTCCATTCTGTCGGCGGCCGTCGATGTGCTCCGTTGCTTCTCCAGCACGCGTCACGATGTGACGGTGACGGATCTCGTTTCCTTGCTTGGAATGCCGAAGAGCAATGCGTCGCGACTGCTGCGGGCGATGCGCGACGAGGGGCTGCTGGAAACGGTCGGCGACAGCAAGCGCTACCGCCCCTCCCTGCTGCTCAATCAGGTCGGCCATATCTACCGCTTCGCCGCCTCGCTGATCGACCGGGCCGATTCCGTGATCGGGCGCATCTCGGACGAGGTCGGACATACCGGCTATATCAGCGTGCGGCGCGGCACCGACATCGTCGGCGTCACGGCCCATCCCGGACGGCACGCCCTGCGCGTCGTCACGTCGATTGGCGATCGAATTGCCGCCTTCGCGTCCAGCACCGGCCGCGCCCTGCTCGCCCGCCTTCCCGACGACGAGGTCCGCCGCCTCTATGCCGGCGGTTTCGAACCGCCGTCCGATACAGCCCCGCAGGGCCTCGACGAACTCCTGGCGCGGCTCGCCGTCACACKACGCGAGGGCTACGCCGAATCCCATGACGAGGCGGTCAGGGGCGTGCGCGCCATCTCGGTTTCGGTCGGCGATCCGAGCACCGGCGACGAAGTCGCGCTCTGCATTTCCTTCCCGGCAGCKACCGTCACGCCGGAGGAGCGCCTCGCCATTATCCGTTCTCTGGGAGAAGGCGCCGCCGAGATCGCGGCGCTGACCCGGGACCCGCTTTTCTTTCCCCTACATCCCTCAATCGCGGAGACAGCTCCATGAGCAATCGTTGGCGCATCGGCTTCGATATCGGCGGCACCTTCACCGATTTCATCCTTTATGACGGCCAGGAGCGCTCGGTCCTGCTGCACAAGCGCCTGACCACGCCGCATGATCCGTCCGAGGCTGCCCTGATCGGCCTTGGCGAACTGACCGAGATGGCCGGCATCACGCTGGCCGATATCGGCGACATCGTGCATGGCACAACGCTGGTGACCAACGCGGTGATCGAGCGCAAGGGCTCCAAGCTCGGCCTGATCACCACGCGCGGCTTCCGCGACATCCTCGAAATGGGCACCGAGCAGCGCTATGACATCTACGATCTGTTCCTGACCTTCCCGGAGCCGCTGGTCTCGCGCGAGCTTCGTCTCGAAGTCGCGGAGCGTATCGACCGCGACGGCAAGATCGTGACGGCGCTCGATGCAACCGCGGTGCGTGCAGCCGCCAGCGAGCTGGCCGCTGCCGGCTGCGAAGCGATCGCGATCTGCTTCCTGAACAGCTACCGCAACTCCGCCCATGAGCAGGAAGCCGGCCGGATCGTCCGGGACGCCTGCCCCGAACTCACGGTCTCCCTGTCGAGCGAGGTCGTCGCCGAAATCTGGGAGTATCAGCGCTTCGTCACCACCGCGGCGAACGCCTATGTCCAGCCACTGATGCGGCGCTATCTGGAACGGCTGGAGCGCGAACTCGCAGCCCGCTCGTTCACCGGCTCGCTGCGGTTGATGCATTCGGCTGGCGGCCTGGTCTCCCCCGAGACCGCTCGCACCTTCCCGATCCGCCTGCTCGAAAGCGGCCCTGCCGGCGGCGGCCTTGCGACAGCCTTGTTCGGCGAGCTCGCCGGCCACAAGGACGTCATCTCCTTCGACATGGGTGGCACCACCGCCAAGGCCTGCATGATCGAGGACGGCCGCGCTGAGATCGCACCGATGCTCGAAGCCGGTCGCGTCAACCGCTTCGCCAAGGGCTCCGGCCTGCCGATCAAGGCTCCCGTCATCGACATGATCGAGATCGGCGCCGGAGGCGGCTCGATCGCCGCCATCGACGAGGTCGGCCTGCTCAAGGTAGGCCCGCACTCGGCAGGCTCCGACCCCGGCCCGGCCTGCTACGGCATGGGCGGCACCAAGCCGACCGTCACCGACGCCAATCTGGTGCTCGGCTATTATGATCCGGGCTTCTTCCTCGGAGGACGCATGGCGCTCGATCTCGCGGCCGCGCGCAAGGCTGTTGCCTCGGTGGCGGAGCCGCTCGGCCTCTCCGTGGAAGAAGCAGCCTGGGGCATCCACAAGGTCGTCGTCGAAAGCATGGGCGCCGCGGCGCGTGTCCATCTCGTCGAGAAGGGCAAGGATCCGCGTCACTACGCCATGGTCGGCTTCGGTGGGGCGGGCCCGGCGCACGCCGTCGATGTCGCCCGCGTGCTCGGCGTCCGGCAGGTCATCATTCCGCCGGCCTCCGGCGCGGCTTCGGCGCTCGGCTTTCTCGCCGCGCCGCTCTCCTTCGACATGGTGCAGTCGCTGCCGGTCGAGTTCTCGGAGGGCTTTGACGCCCAGGCCGTCAACACCGTGCTCAGCGAGCTGGAGGCGCAGGGCCGCAAGCACCTGCTCGAGGCCGGCGTGAAGCCAGCCGACATCACGGTCGAGCGCTCGGCCGATATGCGCCTCGTCGGCCAGATGCACGATATCGCGGTGACGTTGCCGGCCGGCACGATCGATACATCGAGCCTGGACGCCATCCGCGCTGCCTTCGCCACCACCTATTCGGCGCGCTACACCTCGGTCTACGAGGGCGCCCGTCTCGAGGCGATCAACTTCCGCGTCCGCTGCGCCGGTCCGGTGCCGAGCCTCTCGCTCTCCGGCGCGGCCGGCGGCGGCGATGCCGGCACCAAGGTGAAGGGCACTCGCCAGGCCTGGTTCGAGAGCGGCTGGAGCGAGGCGACCGTCTATGATCGCTACGCGCTGCGGCCGGGCGACTCCATCAAGGGTCCCGCGATCATCGAGGAGCGCGAAGCGACGACCATCGTTCCTCCCGGGGATACGGTTGCGATCGACCAGGTACTTAACCTGCTGGTCAGCGTCGGGCGGGCCAGCGCCGCCGAGACCACGATCAGCGCCGACATGCCGCTGGCTGAGGCCGCGCGCCGGATCGAGGCCGACCCGATCTCGCTGGAGATCATGTGGAGCCGCCTCGTCAACGTCGTCGAGGAGATGTGGCTGACCGTCTGCCGCACGGCCTTCTCGCTGGTGATCTCCGAAGCGCAGGATTTTGCCTGCGAGCTGCTCGACCCCGAGGGCGAGACGCTGGCTCATTCGCCACGCGCCATGCCGGTGTTCAACCTGACCCTGCCGCGCGCCGTCAAGGCGCTGCTCGAGCGCTATCCGGCCGACACCCTGAAGCCCGGCGACGTTCTGATCACCAATGATCCCTGGCTCTGCGCCGGCCATCTCTTCGACATTGCCGTGGTCACGCCGGTGTTCCTGGGCGACCGCGTCGTCGGACTGATGGGCACTGTCGGCCATGTCTCCGATATCGGCGGCACCAAGGACAGCCTCAGGGCCCGCGAGATCTACGAGGAAGGTTTCCAGATCCCGCCGATGAAGCTCTACGAGGCTGGCCGGATCAACGAGACACTCGTCCGCCTGCTGGGCGAGAACGTCCGCAATTCCGAGCAGGTTCTCGGCGATCTGCACTCGTTCGTCGCGGCCAATGCGATCGGCGCCGAGCGCCTGCAGTCCTTCCTGAGCGATTACGGCATGCAGGATCTGCGCGCCCTCGCCTCGGTGGTGCAGGACCGTTCCGAGAAGGCCATGCGCGAGGCCATCGCCGCGTTGCCGGACGGGACCTATCACGGCACCGTCTCGAACAACCCGCTCGGCACGCCGATGACCTATCCGCTGGCGCTGACGGTCAAGGGCGACACGATCCATCTCGACTTTGACGGCGCCCCACCGCAGCTGCCGCAGGGCGGGCTCAACTGCACCCTGAACTACACAATGGCGCATGCGACCTACCCGCTGAAATGCATGCTGACGCCGAATGTCCGCGGCAATGCCGGCTGCTATCGCGCCTTCTCGATCGACGCGCCGAAGGGCTCGATCCTGAACTGCGACAAGCCGCTCGCGGTCAACCTGCGGACGCGCACCGGCTGGTACATCGCGCCGAACATCTTCCGCGCCCTGTCACAGGCCGCTCCGAACCAGGTCCAGGCCTTCACCGGACTACCGGTGGCGGCGAGCGTCTATGGCCGGGACCAGGCGGGTGATACMTATTCCGACATGCTTTTCGTCGGCGGCGGCCAGGGCGGCTCGGCCCATGGCGACGGCAAGTCCGGCCTTCTCTATCCGACCTCGGCCGCCAACACCTCGATCGAGACCTTCGAGGCGCGCGTGCCGGTGCTGGTCGTGGAGAAGACCTATCTCACCGACTCCGGCGGTGCCGGCGAGCATCGCGGCGGCCTCGGCCAGCGCGTCCGCCTGCGCAAGCTCTCCGATGACGGTCTCCCGACGCTGGTCTCGCTCTATCCGGAAGGCGTCAACAACCCGATCCCGGGCCTGTTCGGCGGCAAGGCCGGCGGCGGAGCATCAGGGCGGGTCATCGATGAGCAGGGCCATGTCCTGAAGGATGTCGGGACGGGCGACCTCGTCCAGGTCAAGCATCCCCATGAGATCGTGGAACTCGTGCTCGCCGGCGGCGCCGGCTACGGCGCGGCGGCGGAGCGCTCCCGCGACGCCATCGCCCGCGACATCGCACTCGGCCTCGTCTCACCGGAGGCCGCCAAGCGCGACTACGGGGTCCAGACCGGCCATGCGACGCACGACGTCGGCGAGGCCAAGGCCGGCATCCTTGTTGCCTGACGACTGACATCAACAAGCACATCTGCCCCTCCAGGGGCCAATAACGGGGACTGAGGCATGAAGGACCAACCGAAAGGAGTGCCTCAGCGGCACCCGAGCCTGTTCGAGCCCGGGACGCTGGTGCTGATCGCCATTCTTTGCGTCTTTGGCGCGATCATTGGCATGCAGCTTCTGGTCTCCCTGGGCATCACGGCAAACACATCGCTAATCGGGGCGCTCGCCGCCATGGCGCTTGCGCGCGTGCCGATAGCGATGTTCACGCGCTACCGCTCGATCCATGTTCAGAATCTGGCTCAGAGCGCGATCTCGTCCGCGACATTCGGGGCTGCCAACAGCCTGCTGCTGCCGATCGGCATTCCCTTCCTGCTTGGTCGCTCCGATCTGGTGCTGCCGATGCTGGCAGGCGCCTTCGCGGCGATGCTGCTCGACGCCTACCTGCTCTACCGGATGTTCGATTCCCGGGTGTTTCCGGCGACCGGTGCCTGGCCCCCGGGCGTTGCCGCCGCCGAAGCGATCAAGGCCGGCGACGAGGGCGGACGCAAGGCGGTGCTGATGGGGGTCGGCTTCGTCACCGGCATCCTGGCCTCCTTCGTCAAGGTGCCGCTCGCGGCCATCGGCTTTGTCGGCTCGACGGCGGTCTCCGGCATTCCGATGTCCGCCTTCGGCGTCGCCTTCATCGGCAATATCTGGGCGCTCTCGATGTTCGGCGTCGGCCTGCTGCTGCGCGGCTATTCCAGCCAGCTCTTCGGCGGCCCGCTCTTCGCCGAGATCATCCCGAAGGGCGATCTGATGGCGGCCTATATCCCGCACGGCTTCATGATCGGCGCAGGGCTGATTGCCCTGTTTCAGGTCGCGCAGCTCCTGTTCAGGCGCAGCGAAGCCCAGAAGCTGGCCGAGGCGGCCTCCGGCGTTTCCGATGCGGAAGTCAGGCGCGCGCTCGGTCTCGGCACCATTGCCTATCTCGTGATCGCGGTCTTCATCGCGCTGGTCGGCGGCCTGATGAGCGATATGTCGATCGGGATGTTGATCCTGTTCGTGCTCTATGCCGCCTTCGCGGCCTATGTGCATGAGCTCATCGTCGGCCTCGCCGCGATGCACTCTGGCTGGTTCCCGGCCTTCGCCGTCGCACTGATCACGCTGATCATCGGCATGCTGATCGGCTTCCCGATGCCGGCGCTTGCGTTGCTCGTTGGCTTCTCCGCCGCGACGGGGCCTGCCTTCGCCGACATGGGCTATGATCTGAAGGCCGGGTACATCCTGCGCGGCAACGGCGCCGATCCCGCCTTCGAGCGCGACGGCCGTCGGCAGCAGCTCTTTGCTGCGATGTTCGCCTTCGTCATCGCCGGTGCGGTGGTGCTGGTCTCCTACCAGTCCTATTTCGACCAGAACCTCGTCGCCCCCGTGAACAAGGTCTATGCCGCGACGATCAAGGCCGGCGTGGCGCCAGGCGTCGCCTGGCAGCTCTTCCTCTGGGCGATCCCGGGCGCGATCCTGCAGTTCATCGGCGGCCCGAAGCGCCAGATCGGCGTGCTCTTCGCCACCGGCCTGCTCATCAGCTTCCCGATGGCGGGGTGGGCCGTCCTGGCCGGCATCGTCTGCCGGCTTGTCTGGGAGAAGCTGCGCGGCAGCACAGGCGAAGGGGACATGGAGGTCTTCGCCGCCGGCATCATCGCCGGAGACGCGATCTTCAGCTTCTTCGACTCGGTGATCAAGAACTTCAGGCGCTAAAGCAACGGCCCGAAAACTGCTTTGCGGTTTTCGGGACGGCCGATGCGAACACAGAGCTGGATCATCGGACCGGAAACGAGATCCGATCGATGATCTCAGCGCCCGTGCCGGAAACGGCACGGGCGTCCCATTCGACAGAGGACGGCCTCGCATGCGCAAACTCGGAACCCTGACCATCGGCCAGGCGCCGCGCTCCGACATCACGCCCATTCTCGACGCGGTGATCGGCTCCGACCTGCCGCGCCGCCATGCGGGTGTGCTGGACGGGCGGAGCAAGGCCGAGATCGAGCGCGACTTCGGCCCTCGCGCCGGAGCTGCCGTGCTGATCACCAAGCTGCTGGACGGCAGCTCAGTCATCATCGACAGGAGCCGCACCGAAGCTGCGGCGCAGGCCAAGATCGCCATGCTGGAAGCCGAGGGCTGCAGCACGATCCTGATGCTCTGCACCGGCCATTTCGAGACCCTGGCGGCAGACAGGGCGCAACTGATCGAACCTGATCGGATCCTGCCGCCAACGGTCGCCGCCCTCACCCCGGGCGCGCAACTCGGCATCATCGTGCCGCTCGCCGAACAGATCGCAAGCGAGGCCGGGAAATGGGCCGGGCTTGATCGCAAACCGCTCTATGCTGCGGCCTCGCCCTATGGCGGGCCTGGTTCCAACCTGTCCGAGGCGGCCCGCGACCTCGCCAGGCGCGGTGCTAAGGTTCTGCTGATGGACTGCATGGGTTTCGTCGAGGCTCATCGCCGCGAGGCCGCGGAAGCCGCGAAGCTGCCTGTGATCCTCTCCAACAGCCTGATCGGCAAGCTCGTTTCCGAGATCGTCTGAGCACGCCCGTCACGCTCGGCCCCAATCTCGGGCAGATCGCCATGCAATGGAGTTCCGGGAGGACGCAGGGACTGGCCTGACATCGGCCACACCCGCCCTTGCGCCGGTGCTTCTGAACGGCAAACGGAAGACGGCGTCTGGCGCCTCGCCTTGAGCCGCTCCTCCGACCGGTCAGGGCTCGTTCGATTATTTCAGATTGCCGAAGTGGTTCTTCTGCGTGACGCCGGCCCGGATCCGATGCTCTTCGATCGCCCGCTCGTGGCCATCGGAGCCCCGCACCCGGTCTTGTCGGTGCCTGATTTCGCCCGCTGGCAGCACCCGAGGGATCTGGTAAGTTCCGAGACCGGATCTGTCGCGGAAGTCAAAATTCAGGCTGATCACATCAGCCTTCCCTTAGTTACCGGTCATGGAGCAACTCCTCGCTCTCGCAGCGCTCGTCGAGGAGGCTGCCCACGAAGGTAGCCCCGTCGCTGCAATGATCGGTGATCGCAAGGTTCACGACATGCCCGTCCTCGCAGAGCAGCCTGATCTCATAGGAGAGCAGCAAGGGTGCGACCTGACGTAGATCGAGGTCGAAATGCCCGCGGCATCTGCCGTTCGCGTTCCGGGATGTTTCGAAACTGTAAGATACAGGCTGGCGCGTACCATCGCGCCAGATGATCTGGCCCTTGCCCTGAAGCCAGGTGACCTGGCGTTCGCTTTGCACGACGAGCTTCCAGCCTTGACCGGCGCCAACCCGGCACCGCGGCCCGCTCTCGGTTCAGGTTGAACGGAAGCGGCGATGCAGTGAGCGCTCTTCCAGGGCACCAGGCAAGCAAAATCCGCGCGTCATCTCAGCACAGAGGCACGCCCAGGAACGCCTCTCGGAAAGGGTACAACCTAACAGAGAGGCACGTGCCACCGTCCCACACTCTGTGCAGCCCGCAGCAATGCCCCTCCCCCCTTTCGAGAAGGGCAGCACGCGACGTCACGGCAAGTCCATTCTGGGATCGAGCGCGTCGCGCAAACCGTCTCCAACGAAGTTGAAGCTCGTAACGGCGAGCGTGATCGCCGCCCCGGGCAGGATCGCAAGCCATGGCGCGCTGGTGAGATAGCTTTGGGCGTTCTCCAGCATATTGCCCCAGCTTGGAGTCGGCGGTTGGATGCCGTAGCCGAGGAAGCTGATATAGCTCTCGGCCAGGATCGCATGGGCGACGTTCAACGTCGCGGCAACGACGATCGGTGCGATCGCGTTCGGCAGCAGCTGACGAAACATGATGCGGCCGTTGCTGGCGCCCATCGCGACCGCTGCAACCACATAATCGCGGGTGCGGAGCGATTTTATCTGAGCCTCGACGACCCGCGCCACCTCCATCCACGAGGTCATAGCGATCAGCATGACGATCGAGGGCACCGACGGCAAGATCAGGGCCGAAACAGCAAGCAGCAGGAAGATCGAGGGGAAGCACAGCATCGCGTCGACGAAGCGCATCAGGGCAGCCCCGACCGCACCTTCGTAGAATCCGGCGATCATGCCGATGCAGATGCCGATCGCCATGCTGATCAGCATGGCGGAAAAGCCCACTGCGAGTGAAATCCGCCCGGCCATTAGCAGGCGGGCCAGGATATCGCGCCCGAGAGGATCGGTGCCGAGTACATGCGGGCCCGAGAAGGGTGGCGCGAAGCGCTGCCGGATGTCGATGAACGTGTCGCTATAGGGCAGCAGCATCGGCCCGAAGATGCAGGCGAGCGTCATCGCCACGATTGCCACCGCTCCGAAAACCGCCAGCCGGTGCCGGCGGAAACGGCGAAAGCCGGGGCTGTTCCAGACGAATGGCGAAGCTGCGATCCGGACTTCGGTGACGCCGGTGAGATCAGTGCTCATCAGCCATTCCTCGCAATCCGCGGATCGGCGAGACCATAGAGCAGGTCTGCGATCAGACTGCCGAGCAACACCAGGACGGCGGTGAACATCAGGATGCCCATCACGGTCGGATAGTCGCGATAGCTGATCGAGTCGAGGAAGAGCCTCCCCATGCCCGGCCAGGTGAAGACGGTCTCGGTCACCAGTGCGCCCGAAAGCAATGTCGGCACATGCAGGCCGGTGATGGTGATCATTGGCAGCAGCGCATTGCGAAGGGCGTGCCGCAGCAGGACCTGGCGCTCCGGCACGCCCTTGGCCCGGGCAGTGCGGATATAGTCCTGATTGACGACCTCAAGCATCGAGGAGCGCATGTAGCGGCTCCAGACCGCCGTCGAGACCAGCGCGAGCACGATGCAGGGCCCGATCAGATGATGGATCCGGTTGAGCACCGAACCATCGCCGATGGTGTAGCGGTTGCCGGCAGGTAGCCAGCCGAGCCCGACCGAGAAGACATAGATGATGACAAGGCCGAACCAAAAGGTCGGGATCGAGAGCGCGATCATGGCGCCGATCGTCGCGAGTGAATCGAACAACGAGTAGCGTCGGATCGCGCCAAGCATACCGACCCAGGCGCCGAGCAGCATGGCGAGCAGCGTCGAGCTCAGCATCAGTTCCATCGTCGGCCCGATATGGGAGGCGATGATCTGCAGCACCGGCTGATGGTCGCGATAGGACAGCCCCCAGTCGCCGCGCAGCATGCGCCAGAGCCATTCCGCATATTGCAGCGGCAGCGGGCGGTTGAGGCCGAGCTGTTCAGCGATGCGGTCGAGATCGGCCTGGGTCATGTCGCCGCCGGCGGCGAACTGCGAGAGCGGCCCGCCCGGAGCCAGGTGCAGGATCGCAAAGCCGATCATCGAGACGATGAGCAGCAGCACGAGCGCCTGCAGCAGCCGTCGCACGAGAAAGGTGCTCATGGCGCCGTGTTCCGGGAGGGTCCGTTCATGGTCTCAGCGCGCCCAGTACCAACTGCCCATGTTCCAGGTATTCTGGCGGGCATTGATATTGGGCTCGTAGCCGATGAGCCCTTCCTTGTAGCCCTCGACCGGAACATATTGGTAGATCGGCAGGATCGGCAGTTCCTCGCGGACGATTTCCTGCAATTTCCAGTAGACGGCCTTGCGCTTGGCCTGATCGAAGGTTTCCTGGCCCTCCTTCAGCAGCTTGTCGACTTCGGCATTCTGCCACTGCATCTGGTTGGCGCCGCTGCCGTTCTTGGCGGGTATAGCATCAGAGGCGAAGCGCGAGGCCGGATCGGGATCGATCACGGTGCGGAAGGCAGTGCCGACCAGCAGCKACTGGAACTTCGAGCGCGTATAGAACTMGCCCCAGATCACCGCGGCCGGCATGTTGTTGATCTTCATGGAAACGCCGACCTGCTGCCAGTCCTGCATCATCAGTTGCTGGCACTGCTCGCGTAGCGAGGCGCCGGTCGTCGTTGAGACCGCGAACTCAAGTGGCACGCCGTTCTTCATGCGAACGCCGCTGCCGCTGCGTTTCCAGCCAGCGTCGTCGAGCAACTTGTTAGCCTTGGCGAGGTCGTAGCTCTGCTGCGGCAGGTTGGGATTGTAGGCCCAGGATTCCTGAGGCGCGAAGGACTCCGTCGGCTTGTGCAGGCCATAGAAGATGACGTCGATGATCGCCTGCTTGTTGATCGAGGCGTAGAGCGCCTGGCGCACCGCCTTCTCGGACAAGGCCGGATGCTCGAGATTGGGCATCAGGATTTCGAGCGAGGCGTTCGGGATCTTCACGATCTTGCGGCCCGGCAGCTTCACGGCCTCGGCATAGAAATTCGCCGGGATGCCAGTGCCGATAATGAGGTCGACCTGTCCCGTGCGGAACTGTGCATAGAGAGCCGTCTGGTCCGGCACATATTTGAGGACAGCCTTCTCCAGATAGGGGCCCTTGCCGTGATAACGCTCATTGGCGACGAGCGTGATGTTGTCGCCCGGCGTGCGCTGCCCCCATTTGAAGGGCCCGGTACCGACCGGCGCGCCGTTGAAGGGTGCGGTATTCGGGTCGCTGGCTTTCTCAAGCAGATGCTTGGGCACGATGAAGGTGTTGGAGAGCAGCGCGAGATAGGGCGCGTAGGCCTTCTCCATGCGCCAGGAGATCTCATGCGGTCCCTTGACCACGATGTCCTTGACCAGCGCATGGCCGACCCGGGTGCGGCTCTTGAAGCCCGGCGCATTGATCAGCTCCAGCGTGTATTTCACGTCCTCGGCCGTGAAGGGCGTCCCGTCATGCCAGGTGATGCCCTCGCGCAGTTTGACTTTCCAGGCCAGGCCACCTTCCGAGATGCCCCCATTGGCCTCGCTCGGCACCTCGGTTGCGAGATCGGGCATCAGGTTGCCCTGAGGGTCGGCGAGCCACATCGTATTGAAGACCTGCATCCAGACGGTCTCGTCGACCTCGATGCCAGGCATGAGCGGGTTGAATGCTGTCGGCTCCTGCGACAGGCCAACGACGACCTGGCCGGTCGGTTTAGCGGGCGGTGGCGGAGCAGGCTTGGTCTGGGCGCCGGCTCCAACCCCCGAGGCGGCCAGCAGGCCGCCCGCTCCGAGCGCGAGAAACTGGCGGCGATGCAATGCCGGCATCGGGAAAGCCGAACGGGTCGTTCCGTCGGAGTGCTTTATCATCCGGTAACCCCTCTTTTGCTTGTTTTGCGGAAGTCCCGGGCGCCCCGGGCAATTCAGGCGGAAACGATCGCGCATCCACGCCGCCCGCTTCATCCGTCGGGTCGTTCGCGGGCGCGGCCGGTCCTTCAACCGCGTGCCTAGGTTAGGCCTGCACCCACCCGCCTCGTATGCCGATCACGGCGCCCGGCCGGGCATAATCTGCCGATTCAACCACCGCCTTTGGCATAGGGTTCTGCACCGGATCGGGTCTTATCGAGCCGATCAAATCGGATCGGCCGTGCGGATGGATTGGTCGTTGCCCGCGCGGAGCGGTCCCGCAGCGCAAGGAAAGCCAGCCTATGTCTCCTCCGGTCACCCGCGTCCGTAGCGACGAGTTTCTGCCGAAATCTGCCGATGTGGTGGTCATTGGCGGTGGCATCGCCGGCACGAGCGCGGCCTATGAGCTGGCAAAGAAGGGGCATTCGGTCGCACTGGTTGAGAAGGGGCACCTCGCCGGCGAACAGTCGAGCCGGAACTGGGGCTGGTGCCGCCAGCAGAATCGCGACCTGCGCGAATTGCCGCTGGCCCAGCGTGCCGTCGAGATGTGGAACGGGTTGAACGAAGAGCTCGGAGCCGAGACGGGCTTCCGCCGCACCGGGCTGCTCTATGTGACGACCAAACAATCCGATCTCGATCTATGGTCGAACTGGGCCGACCGCGCCCGCGAGTATCAGATGCATAGCCGGATGCTGACGGCTGCCGAGGCCAAGGCCATGTCTCCGGGCAGCACGGAGAACTGGATCGGCGGAGTGCATTCGCCGACCGACGGGCGGGCCGAGCCCGCGCTGGCGACCCCGGCCATCGCCGAAGGGGCGCGCAAGCGGGGGGCGACCATTCATCAGAGCTGCGCCGCACGCGGACTCGAGACCGAGGGCGGGAAGGTTTCGGCGGTCGTCACCGAAAAGGGCACGATCCGGACCAGCGCGGTGCTCTGCGCCGGCGGGGCCTGGAGCTCGATGTTCTGCCGCCACCACGGCCTCAAGCTGCCGCAGGCGGGCGTGCGCTCCACCTCCTTTTTCACGGAGGCCGCACCGCAGGTAATCGAGGGCGGGCTGTCCATGCCCGATCTCACCTTCCGCCGCCGGCTCGATGGCGGCTATACCGTCGGCATCAGCGGACGCGGCCTGCTCGAACTCACTCCGCAGGGCATGCTCTACGCCCAACAGTTCTGGCGGACCTTCAAGAAGCGGCGCTGGGGCCTGACCATCCGGGCTGGCCGGTCCTTCTTCGCCGGGCCGGAGGCGATCTCCCGCTGGAGCAACGATGGCATCTCGCCCTTCGAGCGGATCCGCACCTTCGATCCGCCGGCACAGGAGGAGCTGATCAGCTTTGCCCTGACACGGCTTGGGCAACTCTATCCGCAGCTCGCCAATGTGAAGATCGCGCAAAAATATGGCGGGCTGGTCGATTTCACCCCGGATTGGATTCCGGTCATCTCCGGCGTCGCGACCCTGCCCGGCTTCTATATCTCGACGGGCTATAGCGGTCACGGCTTCGGCATCGGCCCGGCCGCCGGGCGCCTTGCCGCCGACATCGTCGCCAACGACACCCCCATCGTCGATCCACACCCCTATCGCTACAGCCGCATGATCGACGGGACCGATCTCGGCGAGCCCGGCATGATGTGACGCGCCCTTCAATGTCTTGAAGGCAAGCCACCGCATCGGGGTTGGGTCTTGCCATAGCTGCATCCGCCAATCGGCATCGAGACCGCGCTGCGGCATTGAGTCCGGCGCCGATGCAAAGATGATCCAATGCCGCCGGCAGCGCGGTCGCTAACGTCGCGACGAAACCCTGCCGGAGCTCCCCGCCTATGTCACCGACGCTTGAACGCATCGCCAGCAATGCGCGCCTGCCGGCCCAGGCCGATATCGTCGTGATCGGCGCCGGAATCGTCGGCAGCGCAGCAGCCTATTTCCTGGCGAAGCGTGGGCACAGCGTCGCACTCGTCGAGAAGGGCGTCGTCGGCGGCGAACAGTCGAGCCGGAACTGGGGCTGGTGCCGGCAGCAGAACCGTGACGCCCGCGAACTGCCCCTCGCCATGCGCGCCATGGAGCTCTGGGACGGGCTCAGCCGCGACATCGGCAGCGATATCGGCTTCAGGCGAAGCGGCCTGATCTATGCCAGCAATGACGCCAGCCAGATCGCGCAATGGGACAAATGGCGCGGAACCGCACAGCAATTCGGCATCGATACGCGCATGCTCTCCGGCAGCGAAGCAGCCGCCATGACGGCAGGCACCGGCCACTCCTGGCTCGGCGGGGTCCATTCGGTCAGCGACGGCAAGGCTGAGCCTGCCCGCGCCGCACCTGTCCTCGCAGAAGGCGCCCGTTCGCAGGGTGCGAGCATCCATCAGGATTGTGCTGCGCGCGGCCTCGACATCACGAATAGCGCGGTCTCCGGCGTGATCACCGAGAAGGGCCTGATCCGAACGCGCTCCGTCATCCTGTCCGGCGGTGCCTGGGCATCAGCCTTCTGCCGGCGCCATGGCATCCGGTTTCCGCAGGCGAGCATCCGCTCGACCATTCTGCGGACGGAAGTCGCGCCCAGATTACTCGATGCGCTCTACACCCCCGACTGCGCCCTGACGCGTCGGCTCGACGGCAGCTACACGATCGCGATCAGCGGCAAGGGCACACTTGAAGTCACGCCGCAGGGACTGCGCTATGCGCGCGAGTTCCTGCCGATGTTCATCAAGCGGCTGAAAGCGGTCGAGTTCGGCTTCGGCACCTCCTTCTTCAAGGGGCCGGAGGCGCTCGGAGGCTGGGCTTTCGACAGGGAGACTCCCTTCGAACGCATCCGCGTGCTCGATCCCGTGCCGAGCCGCAAGTCCGTTGCGCTGACGCTGGCAAGGGCACGGGCGCTCTACCCCGCACTTCAAGACGTCGCCGTCCGGGAGAGCTGGGGCAGCTATATCGATTCAACGCCGGATGCCGTGCCGGTGATCTCGCCCGTCGCGGATCTGCAGGGCTTCGTGCTGGCGGCCGGTTTCAGCGGGCATGGCTTCGGTCTCGGGCCCGCGGCCGGCCATCTGGCGGCCGATCTCGCCGTGGGGGACAAACCGATCGTCGACCCGCGTCCCTTCCGGCATTCGCGCCTGATCGATGGCTCGCGGGGCGAGATCGGCGAGTTCTGAACGTCGCCCGTCAGTGTCGGACAGCCCTTCATTCGGCCTTTCGCAGCCGGCGGCAATTCATGCTGAACCGGGGCAGATGATCGGCAGAATCTTTGCTCGGCGGGACGCAATTCCAAGTCCGCGCCTGCACACCGGCCCTAGTCTTGGATGCAACGCGGCAGATCGTGCTGGCGCGGCAACTTCTGATGGCGAGAGACGCGATKAGCACCCTGCGGCCGAAATTCGTGACCTTCGATTGCTATGGCACGCTGATCAATTTCGAAATGGGCCCGGCGGCGCGGCGCGTCTATGGCGCACGCCTGTCCCCCGAGGTCATGGACGGTTTCTGCGAGAGCTTCAGGGGGTTTCGCCTGGACGAGGTCCTTGGCGCCTGGAAACCCTTCATCGAAGTGGTCCATAACTCGGTGGAGCGCAGTTGCAGGGTCTGGAAGATCACGTTCGACCCGGCCGACGCCCAGGCCATCTACGACGAGATTCCGAGCTGGAACCCGCACCCGGATGTGCCGGCAGGCCTCGCCAAGGTCGCCAGGGAGATCCCCCTCGTCATCCTCTCGAATTCGATGAAGGAACTGATTCCGCACTCCGTCGTCAAACTCGGCGCGCCCTTCCATGCGGCCTATACCGCGGAGGAGGCGCAGGCCTACAAGCCGCGCCTGCAGGCCTTCGAATACATGTTCGACATGCTGGGCTGCGGACCTGAAGACGTCGTGCATTGCTCGTCCAGTCTGCGCTACGACCTGATGAGCGCCTACGACCTGAAGATCGGTCAGCGGGTCTTCGTCAATCGCGGTCACGAGCCCGGCATTCCCGCTTACGGCTACCGCGAAATCAAGGACATCGGCGGCCTGCCAGGCCTGCTCGGGCTCTGACGCCGATGCGCGATTTCGACCCTGACGCCATCGCCTTCGCCACGGGCCATTTCATCGCCGGCAGCAACATCGATGGCCCCGGTGAAAGGATCAGCGTCACCCGACCATCCGACGCCAGAACCTATGCCGACCTGCCGGTCGCATCGGCGGAGCTCATTGATCGGGCTGTCGAGGACGCAACGCATACGGTCAAGCGCAGTGGCTGGGCGACGCAGCCCCCGCGCGACCGGGCGCGTGCCATGCGGCGCTGGGCCGAGCTGATCGAGGCGAAGAGCGAGGAACTCGGCCGGCTGGAGGCGCTGGGCTCGACACGCCCGATCGCCCAGGCCGTGACCGGCGACGTCGCCAGCACGGCCGAAGGCATCCGCTTCTTCGCCGAATGGGCGGACAAGCTCGGCGGCGACGTCGCCGCGACGCGGGCCGACCATTTCGGCATGATCGTCTCCGAGCCCTATGGTGTGGTGGGGGCGATCACGCCCTGGAACTTCCCGCTCAGCATGGCCAGCTGGAAGGTTGGCCCGGCGCTCGCCGCCGGCAACGCGATCGTCCTGAAACCGTCCGAACTGACGCCGTTCTCGACCGTGAGGCTGGCTGAGCTCGCCGTCGAGGCCGGAATTCCGCCCGGTATCTTCAATGTCGTACAGGGCACGGGCGCAGTGACGGGCGACGCACTCAGCCGTCATCCCGGCATTGCCAAACTCTCCTTCACCGGCTCCACCCGTACGGGCATCGCGGTGATGAAGGCCGCGGCCGAAACCGGCATTAAGCCGGTAACGCTGGAGCTCGGCGGCAAAAGCCCGCAGCTCGTCTTCGCTGACGCCGATCTCGACAAGGCAGCGGATTGCATAGCCAGCTCGCTCCTCGCCAATGCCGGCCAGGCCTGCGTGGCGGGTTCGCGGCTGATCGTTCAGCGGCAGGCCACTGATACCCTGGTCTCAGCTCTGCTGGCGCGCCTCTCGCGCATCGCGCCAGGTCCGACCTGGAAATCGTCGACGGGCTTTGCACCGATCATCTCGGAGATCCAGGCCCGGCGCATCGATGCGATCCTGGCCCGTAGCCGTGCCCAGGGCGCCGAGGTGCTGTTGGGAGGAGGAAGGATCGAGGGGCACGGCGGAGCCTTCTATCAGCCGACCTTGCTCGCAGGCGTCGATACGGACACCGCGGCGGTGCGTGAGGAGATCTTCGGCCCGGTGCTGACGATCCAGAGCTTCGACACCGAGGAGGAAGGCTTCGCCCTCGCCGACCACCCCGAGTATGGGCTCGCGGCCGGCGTCTACACCTCCGATCTCGGCCGCGGCCTACGGGCCGTACGCCAGATCAAGGCGGGCACGGTCTGGATCAACCGCTATAACCGCACGCTCGACTTCATCCTGCCGACCGGCGGGTACAAGAGCTCCGGCATCGGCAAGGATCTCGGCCGGCAAGCCGTCGAGGCCAATCTGCGGCACAAGACCGTGCTGATCGACATCGGTGCGTGAAGGCTTACGGCCACTCGCGCGCAGCCGGGCGCGATCGGGATGGAGCCGATCGATCGCCTCGATTCCGGTCCGCGCTGACGACGGCTTTCCCCCTGCTTCAGCGATGCTGAAGCAGGCAGGCTGAATCCACGAGCCTCATCGTCATTCCCGACAAGCCGCGAAGCGGAGGCCCGGGTGTTCGATGGGGCTCCTCTCGTTGACGCCTCCTCAGTGACGCCAGTCCTGGTAGCGGTAATAGGCGCCGACGAAGGGGAGGAACCAGGGCGGACCGAAATGGCCTGGCACTGCCGGCCAGGCGAGCCCCGCCAGTGGATTCGCATTCACGTCCCCGCCCATGACGCGGGCTATGATCTGGCCCATATGCACCGACATCTGGGTGCCATGGCCGCTGTAGCCCAGCGCATAGAACACGCCGTCACGCTCGCCGGCGCGCGGCAACCGGTCAGAGGTCATGTCGACCAGACCACCCCAGCAATAGTCGATGCGGACGCCGGAAAGCTGCGGAAAGAGTTCAAGCATCCGCGCCTGCAAGATCGCACCGCTCTTGGCATCGGATTTCGGGCTCGACAGTGCGAAGCGGGCGCGGCCGCCGAAGATCAGGCGATTATCCGGCGTGAGGCGGAAATAGTTGCCGATATTCTTCGTCGTCGTCGCGGTGCGCCGCATCGGAAGGATCGATGCAGCAAGTTCGGCCGAAAGCGGCGCGGTGGCGATGATGAAGCTGCCCACCGGCACGATGCGCCGCCTGAGCCAGGCGAACGGCCCCTGCCGGGAGGCCCCGGTCGCAAGCAGCACCTGCCCGGCTTCGATCTCGCCGCGGCTCGTCACGACCCTGTGCGCACGCGCCTTGAGGCGGTGAAGCTCCGTCACCGCAGCATTCTCATAGATGCTAGCGCCACGCCGCGCAGCGGCATCGGCCAGCCCGACACCGAAACGGCCCATATGCATGTGGGCACTGCGCGGGAAGACCAGTCCGCCATGGAATCCGTCGGAACCGATTTCCCGGCGGATATCTTCCGGMCGGACCACGGTGAGATCAGGCTCGACGGTGCGCGACAGCAACTCCGCGCTCTTCTGCAACTTGGCGAAGTGCTCGGGCTTGGCCGCGAGCTTGATCTTGCCGGTGCGGATAAAATCGCAATCGATCGCCTCGCTTGCGACCAGCCTCTCCACCTGATCGACCGCATCATCGAAAGCCCGGTAGAGCGCTACCGCACGGTCCTGGCCCAGGCTGGCTGCGAGACAGCCGAGATCATGGGCGAGCCCGTTATTGCAGTGCCCGCCATTGCGGCCGGACGCCTCGCCGATCACACGGCCMGCCTCCAGAACCGCAACGCTTGCGCCGGATTTTGCCAGGGCCAGGGCCGCCGAGAGCCCGGTGAAGCCAGCGCCGACGATGGCGACATCGACCGTGCCTGCGAGCGGACCTGTGGCGCCTGCGCCGAAACGCGGCGCCGTCGCAAGCCAATAGGGTTCGAGTTTCATCAGCGATCGATCCGCGGGTCAGCGCCGGCTGTCAGGGCCGGAAAGGCGTTGCGATCCGGTCTGCGCAAGCTGTTGCCCAGACGCGGTCCGATTTGGAAGCCCGAGCATGCGACATTCTAAGCCCATGTATTGTATGAATTTTACTATTCTCGAAAGCCAGCGGCGCACCTATACTTGGGCTTCATTCCAGATGAGGCTCGCAGGGGTGGATTACAAAACGGCCAAGCGCCCACTTGACTATGCGATCGATATCCGCGCGATGACCGAGGCCGATCTCGGCCAGGCACACCAACTCTCGATCGCCGTCGCCTGGCCGCATCGCCCTGAAGACTGGCGGCTGGTATTCGAGGTCGGATATGGCCTCATCGCCTGCGACCGGATCGGTCGTGCGCTCGGGACAGCGATGTGGTGGCCTTTTGGCGAACATTTCGCCACGATCGGCATGGTGATCACCTCGCCCCGCCTCCAGGCGCGAGGTGCGGGCCGGCGGCTGATGGACACGATCTTCGAACAATCCGGGCAGCGCGATCTGCGCCTGAATTCGACGCGGGAAGGCTACCGGCTCTACCGCTCGCTCGGCTTCGAGCCCATCGGCCGCGTCTTTCAGCATCAGGGCCGCGTCGAGGACGCAGGCCCCGCCACCGATTCCACGATCTCGGTAAGGCCGGTGGTTGTGGATGATCTTGACGCCATCGCCCGTCTCGATGCGATGGCCTATGGCGCGGATCGGACGCGGGTGATCAAGGCCCTGATGCCGCAATCGATCGGGACGATCCACGAACGCAACGGAGAGGCCGTCGGCTTCGCGTTTTGCCGCCGCTTCGGGCGGGGCCATGTCGTCGGGCCGATCGTGGCGGAGGACGATATGGCGGCGATTGCTCTGACCCGGCCCCATGTCCAGGCACATGAGGGCGAGTTCCTCCGGGTCGACACTGCGATGGAGCAGGGCTTGTTCGGCGGTTTCCTCGAATCCTGCGGCATGATGATCCACGACACCGTGACGACGATGATCCGCGGCAACAATCATGCGGCGCGCGGCACGATGCGCACCTTCGGGCTGATCAACCAGGCCCTGGGTTGACGGTTAGATCATCGGACCGGATATCGTATCCTGTCCGGTGATCTAACCTTCTGTGTTTGCATCGGCTTTTCCGAAAACCGCAATCTACTTTTCGGGCCGATGCCTTAAACGTCGAACAGCACAGGCAGCGGATAGCCCGATTTCTGGATCGGCGTCTTGATGACGATGTAGCTGAAGTATTTCGAGATGCCGAGATTGCGATCGAGCAGCGTCTCGATCAGCGACTGGTAATGCGTCAGCCCGCGCGTGACGAACTTGACCAGATAGTCATAGCCGCCGCTGACCATATGGCATTCCACCACCTCGTCGACGCGACGCAAGCCAGTCTCGAAGCGGATGAAATATTCCTTCGTATGGTCCGCCAGCGTGATCTCGGTAAAGACCGTGATCGTCTCACCAAGTTTCTGCAGATTKATCGTGGCTCCATATCCGGAAATGAAGCCGGCTTGTTCGAGCCGCTTCACCCGCAGCAGACAGGGGCTCGGAGACAAGCCGACCGCATCGGCCAGCGTGACATTCGTCACGCGGCCGTTGTTCTGGAGCTCAATCAGAATCTTCATGTCGATGCGATCGAGCCGCACGCCCGGTGTCACCACGAAAGCCTCACCCCAGCCCTCCCCGCGCAAACCCGAACGGCGAGCCACCACTCCGGTGGCGTGAAACTAAACACGTCGCTCTATCCGAGCAAAGCGAGGATCATGCCGGCTCAACCAGTTTCAACTCGGCTGTGACCTCAGGGAGCGCCAGCATGTCGTCCAGCGTCTGGCGCAGGCGCGCGACAATCAGATCGATTTCCGTCTCGCTGCAGCACAGAGGCGGAGCGAGCCCGATGATATCATCGGCGAAGGCGCGGAAGATCACGCCATTGGCATAGCCACGCGCAAAGAGATGGTCGGACAGCTTCGCCGCGCGCGAGAACTTCGCCTTGGTGACCTTGTCGGCAACGATCTCGACACCGGCGAGCAGGCCGCGCGCCCGGACTTCTCCGACCAGGGGATGGTCGGCAAGCGTAGCGAGGCGCTTCTCGAAATAGGCGCCGACGCGCTGGCCGTTGGCGAGGATGCCACCCTCGTCATAGAGGCGCAGCACCTCAAGCGCGACGGCGGCGCTGACGGGATGGCCCGAATAGGTATAGCCATGCCCGATCGGGCCGCCGGCGGCTGCGTTGTCGGCGATGGCGCGATAGACCTTCTCGCCGATCGCGAGCGCTCCGAGCGGGGCGTAACCCGAGGTCAGGCCCTTGGCCATGCTCATCATGTCCGGCACGACGCCCTCCGCCTCGCAGGCGAACATCGGGCCGGTTCGTCCAAAGCCGGTGATGACCTCGTCGGCGACGAAGAGGATGTCGAGTTCGGCCGCAGCATCGCGCATCGCCTTCAGCCAGCCCTTCGGGGGAACGACGACACCGCCCGAACCCTGCACCGGCTCGCAGAAGAAGGCGGCAACGGTGTCAGCACCGAGTTCCTCGACCTTGGCCCGCAGCGTCGCGACGCTGGCTGCGATGACGGCGCCGTCGTCGGAGCCCGCCGGGTTACGATAGGGATAGGGCGAGGCGATGTAGTGCTGCCCCTCCGCCGGCAGGTCGAAATTGGCGTGGAACGCCGGCAGCGCCGTCACGCCGGCCCCCGTCGAGCTCGAGCCGTGATAGCCTCGCTCCAGCGAGATGATCTGCTTCTTCGCCGGTCGTCCGGTGACGTTGTAGTAGTAGCGGATCAGACGCAGCGCGCTGTCGACGGCATCGGAACCGCCGAGAGAGAAATAGATGTGGTTGAGATCGCCGGGAGTGATCTCGGCCAGCTTGGCGGCCAGCCGGATCGCAGGTTCGCTGCCGAAGCCGAAATAGCCGGTCGCATAGGGCAGCTCGCGCATCTGCGCGGCAGCCGCCTCGACGATGCTGTMATGGCCATAGCCGACATTGACGCACCAGAGCCCCGCAAAGCCATCGATCAGTTCGTGACCATCGGCGTCCGTGATGAAGGCTCCGCGTGCCGACTTCAGGATGGTGACGCCGCGCTTCTCATGCCCCGCCCAGTTGGCGACAGGGTGGACCCAATGCATGCGGTCGAGTGCTTCGAGCGAGTTGACGGTCATGGAGACAGGCCTTGCTGGGGGATCTCTGGATCGAGAGGCGGATGACGGATCAGGCAGCGCCGGCCTGCGTATAGGCAGCAGGTTCGGACCTCAGTCGCGTAGCATGCGCCTGCTCGCGCAGGTAGCGGCCCGGCGTGACCCCGCATATGCTCTTGAAATGACGCGACAGGTGGCTCTGGTMGAAGAAGCCCGCCTCGGAGGCCGCCAGTGCCAAGGGCACGCCGTCGCGCAGCAATGACTTGGCGTAACGGATACGCCGGTGGCAGATGAAGCGATGCGGCGTGAGCCCGACCTGATGGCGAAACACCGTCACGAAACGGCAGACGCTCAGTCCGGCGAGAACCGCAATATCCTCAAGATAGACCGCGTCGGTGAAGTGCCGCTCGATATGGGCGAGAGCACGTTGGATACCGGGGCTGATGCGGCCCGAAAGCGCTGCACCGACATTGGAAACTGGCTCATGCATGGACTGGCTCTTCCCTGCTGACGGCCTGGCCGCCTTGCCAGAAGCCTAGGACCGGGCCGCCATGATGTCGGCTTCAGCGGAGGGGCCGACATGGTATCCCCTGCGCATTTCCGAGGCAGCGACAGCACATCATGCTTTCGGTGCTCTGAGCGGCGCCGCCGCTCAGGCTTGCTTCAGCCCGCCCATATGGAAACTCTTGGTCTCCAGATATTCCTCGATGCCGGTTGCGCCGCCTTCGCGCCCAATTCCGGACTGCTTGATGCCACCGAAGGGCGCAACCTCCATCGAGACGGAGCCGATATTGAGCCCGACCATACCGAATTCGAGCCGCTCGCCGACGCGCCAGGCGCGATGCAGGTTCTCGGAGTAGAAATAGGCCGCCAGGCCATAGGGCGTGCCATTGGCGATCTCGATCGCCTCATCCTCATGCCTGAACCGGAACAGCGGCGCGACCGGGCCGAATGTCTCCTCGTTGGCAAGGCGCATCCGTGTATTCGCCCCGGTCAGCACGGTCGGCGCAATGAAGCGGGCAGGATCGAGGCCAGCCTCCCCACCGACCACCCGCTTTGCGCCGAGCGCCAAGGCATCCTCGACATGTGCCCGGACCTTTTCGACGGCCGCGGCATTGATCAGCGGACCGATACTGACGCCATCCCTGCGACCATTGCCGATCTGCATTGCCGATACCGCTCTCGCAAGACGTTCCGCAAAGGCGTCGTGAACGCCGTCCTGCACCAGGATGCGATTGGCGCAGACGCAGGTCTGGCCGGCATTGCGGAACTTGCTGGCGATGGCCCCTGCAACGGCCATGTCGAGATCGGCATCGTCGAAGACGATGAATGGGGCATTGCCGCCAAGCTCGAGGCTGAGCCGCTTCAGCGTGTCGGAGGACTGGCGCATCAGCAGCGCACCGACCCGCGTCGAGCCCGTGAAGGAGAGCTTCCGCACGGCGGCACTGCCGGTCAGCGTCTCGCCGATCGCATTGGGCAGGCCGGTGACGATGTTGATCACGCCCTTGGGGATACCGGCCCGCGCCGCCAGCATACCGAGCGCCAAGGCCGAATAGGGTGTCAGCTCCGATGGCTTGACCACGACGGTACAGCCCGCCGCCAGTGCCGGCGCACATTTGCGGGTGATCATCGCATTTGGAAAATTCCACGGCGTGATCGCGGCAGAGACGCCGACCGGCTCCTTAAGCACAAGGATGCGCCGGTCGGTGGTCGGAGCCGGCACGATGCCGCCATAGATGCGTCGCGCCTCCTCGGCGAACCATTTGATGAAGCCAGCGCCATAGCGCACCTCGCCCTCAGCTTCCGCCAGCGGCTTGCCCTGTTCTGCGGTCATGATCAGGGCGAGGTCACCGGCATGCGACAGCAGGAGATCATGCCAGCGCTCCAGCAGGGCAGCACGCTCGGCTGCGGGGCGCGCGCGCCACGCCGGGAAGGCAGCTTCCGCGGCAGCGATGGCCGCCTGCGTCTCCGCTTCGCCGCAGGCCGGGATCGTCCCGAGCTCGGAGCCGTCGGCGGGATCGCTCACTGCCAGCACCGCGCCCGACGCCGCCCCGACCCACTCGCCACCGATCAGCGCGCGCTGGACGAACAGGCCTGGATCCTTCAGCTGTTCCACGAGCATGGACTGACCTCTCCTCAATAACCGCGCTTGCGGTCCACCAGCCCGAGCAGCGGTTCGCCGGCGCAATGACGTCTCAGATTGTCGAGCACGACGTCGACCGCCGTCTCCGGCTGGGTCATGCTGGCGATATGTGGGGTGATCAGCACGCGCGGGTCGCTCCACAGCACATGGCCGACGGGCAGCGGTTCGGGCGCGGTAACATCCAGGACCGCTGCCGAGAGCTGGCCGCTGGCAAGCGCGGCGAGCAGAGCATCCTGGTCGAGATGGCCGCCACGTCCGGAACTCACCAGCCGCGCCCCGCGCGGCAGTTTTGCGAAGAGCTCGGCATTCAGCACGCCACGCGTCTCGTCGGTCAGGGGCAGCAGGCAGACCAGGATATCGGTGCGGCTGAGGAAATCGGTCATCCCGTCCGGGCCGGCATAACAGGTGACGCCCTCGATCTCGCGGCGCGAGCGGCTCCACCCCGCGACCTGGAAGCCGAAACCTGCGAGCTTGCGACACGCGGCCTCCCCTAGCATGCCGAGCCCCAGGACGCCGACGCGGCGGGTCGAGGCCGGCCACACCCTGATCGGACGCCAGAGCTGGTCGCGCTGCTGGGCGATATACGGCACGAGGTCGCGATGCAGCGCCAGCACGGACATCGTGACATACTCGACCATGCCGTCGACGATGCCGGGTTCGACCATGCGCACGACCGGAAGCTCCGGCGGCAGCTTCGAAAAATCGAACTGGTCGACACCGGCCCCGACCGAGATCAGCAGTTCCAGATTAGGAAACTGCGCCATGATGTCGTCGGGTGGCATCCAGGCAGCGAGATAGCGGATGTCTGCGGGATCGCCGACATCCGGCCAGATGCGGAATGCCAGATCCGGCGCCTTTGCCGCCAGAAGTCTGGCCCATTCGGCACCGCGCGCGGGATCGGATTTGTAAAGCAGCGCCATTGTGTCCGCCTGCTCCGACAGTCAGCCGAGTGCCTGGTTGGCCAAGGCGTAGAGGCGCATCGGCCCCGGTTGGTCTGGCATCTCGCCAAGCACCATCGACGTGACCAGCCCCGCAGGCTTCAGCCCACATTCCGTCAGCCAATCCCCTAGCCCTGAATCCGCCTGGATATCGACACGCAGGAACTGACCGCGCTGTTCATGCAGCCAATGCGCAATCAGGGTTTGAGCATCGTCGCGCTTCATGGCGACGACAGGTCCGATCACCAGGCCGCGACCGAAGCGGCGCAGGATGCTGAAGCCCACGGGCTGGCCGCTGCGCTCCAGCACGATGCACTCGCCGCAGGCGAGCAGCATCTCCAACATCGGTTTGCGCGCCAGCCCGGTGGCCTGCCGGTCGATCCGCTCCAGCATTTCCAGATCCGCTGGGCGACCAAGGCGCAGCGACATGCCAGCTTGCAGGACGGGCGCCGCGATCGCCGGCGCATCGCCCTGATGTTGCTGCACCCCACCGCAGGGAACGAAGCCCAGCTTCGCATAGAGCGGCTCCCCGGCGGCAGTGGCATTGAGCATCAGCGAGCGCCCCTGTGCCTGCTCGAACAGCGCCTGCATCAGCCGTTTGCCGATGCCCCCACCCTGATGGGCKGGCGAAACAATGATCATGCCGAGCGTGGCATGGCTCTCACCATAGGGCCACCACAGTGCCGTCGCGACGATCTCCTCGCCGAGCGTCGCGACGACGCCATGGCCGAGGCCGATCACCATCTTCCAATCCTCGGCGCGATGCGGCCAGTTCACGGCGCGCGACAGCGCATGGCAGGCCAGTGCGTCGGCCGTCGAGATCTCGCGCAGAAGCAGCGTCTCTTGAGGGGCGGTAGCGGACATCATCGGTTCCATGATCAGAGGCATCGGCCGGACAGTCGCGGGCTTAGCCGCGGACCTCCTGCACGACGTAGAATTTGGCGACATGAACGCGGCTTTCCCATGCGCAGGGCGTCTCCCGGACAACGAAGACGCTGTCGCCTTGCTCGACACGTGTGACGCTGCCATCGGCCCCCGTGAGATCGACGCTGCCTGCGACCAGATGCATCAGCTCATTGACGCGATGCGGGCGCGAGATGCGGTGATAGGGCGTCGAATCCCAGGTGCCTGCCCGGAAGCGCGAGGCCTCGTCGGTAAAGGCGTTGAAGCTGCGGCATTGCGGCGTCGGGCCGATGAGCACCTCGACCGGCGGCGCCGCCGAGGGCGAGAGGGCGGCCTCAGCCAGAATTTCCTGCAATCCAGGCGCGGCCGAGGTCGCACCGGTCATGGCGCAGAAGACGAAGCGCGCACCGGGCATCGCTTCGATCCGCAACGCGGCGCCGCACGCGATCACGGCCCCGCGCCCGGGTGTCAACTCCAGGGCGGCCTTACCGGTCTCGGCAAGACGCAGCAGCCCGGCGACGACAACCAGGAATTCGGTGTGAGGAAATGAGACGCTCTCGCAAGTCCCCTCGAACGTGGCGCGGCCCGCGGCCATGGAATCGGGGCCGGTCCACGCAATCTCGCGGCCCGCGGCAAATGGGTCGGCCGCGCTTAGCCTCGTCGTGACGTGGCTGATGGCAGGCTGCGCGCCCTTGGCGCGGTCAAGCACTATGATTGCGGGCGATGTCATCTGTGGAGCCGTCCAGACGTTTCTTGCGACAGTTCCAGAGCTAAGGCCAAAGCCGCCATGGGGATTGGACCATCTTTCCGGGCGCCGGCTTCCGCCCGGTCCCGTATCGGCCGCACGCCCCCAGGGAATGGGAAGGTCGGCTTACACAAGCGCAGCAGCAACCGCCCCACCCCGCGCCTGAACCGGATGGGGACGGCATGATCTGCTGAGCGCCTGTCATTTTTCGAGACAGCGCGGCCAAGCAAAAGGCCGCGGCATTCGCCGCGGCTGTCACGATTTCAAGGAGCCTTGCCGAACGCGAGCGGAGGCCGGATTTCCGGCCTCACGTGCTCAGGCGTGGGCAGGCGCAGCGTCCGGCGTATAGCCGGCCTGGGCGATGATCTCGCGAACCCGGGCAAGATCGGCACCTTCGACCGAGACGAGGCGAGCCTCCGGGTTGGCACTGACCTTGGCGCCGGGGATCGAACTCTCGATGGCGCTCTTGATGGTGCCGGCGCAATGGCCGCAGGTCATATCCTCGACACGAACGGAAACACCGGAAACGGCAGCGGAAGCAATCTCGTGGTCATGAGACTGGTGAGCTTGGCACATGGGAAATCTCTCCTGAAGGAATGAGCGCAAAATCAGTGTCGGCCCTTGCCATATGGCAAGGTCAAGCCCGGATTTTCTCCCCACGACAGGTCCTCGGCCGCTTGACATTCCCACTATGGKAAGCCGCACCGCATTGAGCGTTCGTCCAATCAAGGTGGCGCAGATGACGGTAATCATTCAGTCCGAACGGCGGTCAGCGCGGAGGCCCCTGGTCGCGGTCGGGGACATCACCTCGCCCAGGGCCGACCGCGTCGAGAAGGCCCAGCGCCTGCGCCGTTTCTCGCCGCCAATGGCCGGCGCTGCGGTGGCGCCGCTCGTGCCTCAGCAGGTACCCGCTCGATGACCGCAAACCACACCGTCCACATCGCCAACCTCGCGACCGAAATCACCGTCGCGGCGGATATGACGATCCTGAAAGCGGCCCAGCTTGCCGGGTACGCCTATCCCTATGGCTGCCAGGTCGGGCGCTGCGGCGCCTGCAAGTCGAGGCTTCTCTCGGGCGAAGTCGAGCTGCTTCCCCACACGCCCTTCGCGCTCACCGCGGCAGACACGGAGCGCGGCTTCGTTCTCGCCTGCCGCGCCCAGCCGCGCAGCGATTGCGGCATCGCCTGGCTTGGCAGCGACACGGCCGGACATCCCCTGCGCGAGGTTTCGGGACGGGTCGTCTCGCTGCAACGCCCGACGCCGGATATCTCGATCCTGCGCGTCGAATTGGAGGGAGAGCCGCTCGCCTTCACGGCCGGCCAATATGCCGAACTGCATTTCGCAGGCTGCGCGCCGCGCAATTATTCGATGGCGAACGACCCGGACGAGCCGCTCCTCGAGTTCCACATCAGGCATGTCGCCAATGGTGTGACCAGCGGCCATGTCGCGAGCGGGTTGCAGGCGGGCGATCCCGTCCGGCTGCGTGGCCCGATGGGCACGGCGCATCTGCGCGCAAGGCGGACCGGGCCAATCCTCGCCGTGGCGGGCGGAACCGGGCTCGCCCCGATCCTGTCGATCCTGCACAGCGCTGCGCGTCTGCACCTGAAACAGCCGATTCGGCTCTACAATGCCGCGCGGGCTGAGCATGATCTCTATCAGGAGGCCACGATCGCTGACCTCGCCAACCGGCTCGCCGATTTTACCTATATCCCTGTCCTGAGCGACGGACCGCCGCTCGGTGCTCGCCTTGAAGCGCTTGCCGAACTCGAGGGCGTGACAGCCTATGTCGCCGGCTCGCCCCGCCTGGTTGATGACGCCGTCGCAGCCATGACGCGCCGCGGACTTGACCCGGCTCACGCCTATGCCGACGCCTTCTTCACGGCAGCGGACCAAGCATGCACAAACGGCACGGAGATCGCGGTCCGGGCGTGACGGCAAGACGAGGACAATCGGTGTGCGTGGACCGCCTCAGACGCCAAGCCTCGCTCAGTTCACCTGACGACGGTGCGCCTCATAGAGCGCGAGGCGCCTGCGCCGGCTCGGCGATTCCTCCCGGGCCGCAGCCGCGTGGCTGAAGGTCGGCACAGTCTCGGCAAAATGGCACGCGGCGCTGTGCCCCGCGCCGACGGCACGAAGGCTCGGCACGTCACTGCGKCAGCGCTCCTGCGCGAGGGGGCAGCGCGTATGGAATCGGCAGCCCGCTGGCGGATTGAGCGGGCTCGGGACATCGCCCCCCAGCACATTCCACGCCTCGCGCCGGGTCGGGTCCGGCTCCGGAGCCGCGGACAGCAGGGCCTGCGTGTAGGGATGGCGCGGATTACCGTAGAGGTCCTGCTTGCTCGCCAGTTCGACGACCTGCCCGAGATACATCACCGCCACGCGATCGGCCATGTGCTTCACGACGGCGAGGCCATGGGAGATGAACAGGTAGGCCAGGCCGAATTCCTTCTGAAGGTCCTTCAGCAGGTTTACGACCTGTGCCTGGATCGAAACGTCGAGAGCCGACACCGGCTCGTCGCAGACGATGAGCTTCGGAGACAGGGCCAGGGCCCGGGCAATGCCGATGCGCTGACGCTGGCCACCCGAGAACTCGTGCGGATAGCGCGCCGCATGATAGGGAGCGAGATCGACCCTCCGAAGTAGTTCCAGCACGCGCGCACGCCGCGAGGCCGCCGTGCCCTCGCCATGGACCAGCATGGGCTCGGCAATCAGCTCCTCCACCGTCATGCGCGGATTCAGGCTGGCATAGGGGTCCTGGAAGACGATCTGCATATTGCGACGCATGCTGCGCATGGCCGCTCGGTCGAGATGCGTGATGTCGCGACCTTCGAAGCGCACGCTTCCCGCCGTGGGCTCGATGAKCCGCATGGCAAGACGCGCGGTGGTCGACTTGCCGCAGCCGCTCTCACCGACKATCGCCAGGGTTTCGCCTGGATTGATCTGCAGGCTCACCCCGTCCACGGCACGGACCGCACCGACCTGCTTCTTCCGGATCAGGCCCTTGAAGACGGGGTAGTGCTTGGTCACGTCCTCAAGTTCGAGCAACGGTACCGTCATACGAACTCCTCCAGCGGGGCCTTCCGACAGGCGACGAGATGGGTCGGGCCGATTTCCCCGAGCACCGGCATCTCCGCCCGACAGCCGTCATCCGCAAACGGACAGCGCGGATTGAAGCGGCAGCCTTGCGGCAACCGGAAGGGCGGAGGCACGACGCCGTCAATCGCGATGAGCCGCGCAACGTCCTGGTCCATGCGTGGCATCGAGCCCATCAGGCCGATCGTGTAAGGGTGCTGCGGATCGTGGAACACGTCCTTGACCGAGGCCCGCTCGACCACTTTGCCGGCATACATGACGGCCACTTCGTCGGCGACCTGGGCGACGACACCGAGGTCGTGGGTGATCAGGATCATCGACATGCCCGTCTCCTCCTGCAACTCGCGCAGGAGCCTGAGAATCTGGGCCTGGATGGTGACGTCCAGCGCCGTGGTCGGCTCGTCCGCGATCAGCAGGGCCGGCTTGCAGGTCAGCGCCATGGCGATCATGACCCGCTGGCGCATGCCACCCGACAGCTGATGCGGATACTCGTCGAAGCGTCGCTCGGGCGACGGAATGCGCACCCTGCGCAGCGCCTCGATGGCCTCGTCGCGCAGATCGCGGGCGGAGGCCTTGCGGTGCGCGCGCAAGGACTCGACGACCTGATACCCCACTGTGTGCACCGGGTTGAGGCTGGTCATCGGCTCCTGGAAGATCATGGCGATGCGGTTGCCACGAATGTCGCGCATCTCGCTCGGCGGCAGCTTCAGGAGGTCGCGCCCTTCGAACAGGATTTCGCCGCCGGCATTGCGTCCCGGAGGCGGCACGAGGCCCATGATCGACAGGGACAGCATGCTCTTGCCGCAGCCGCTCTCCCCCACGATACCGAGCGTCTTGCCGCGCTCGAGCGAAAGCGAAATACCGTCGACCGCCCGCACCGTCCCGTTGAGGGTCTGAAAGGCCGTCGTCAGATTGCGCAGCTCGATGATCGGTGTGGCCGTGGCCGGGCTCATGAGCGGGCCCCGGAAGTTCGATGCCCGGCTTCGGGAAAGGTCAGGGGCGAGTAATCCGTCACCGGGCGGCCGGCCCAGTCATTCCTCGGAGCGGCCGCTTCGGTCCGCTTCTGGGCTTCGTGCAGGCGCCTCGCAGCGGCGGGGTAATCGATGGTGAGGACCTCGCCACCGTTCACGACAAGCCGGCCATCGACATAGACGCGATCGACCGCGCGCTCGGCCGCTGCGTAGATCAGGCTGCGAACGGGATCACGCCGCGGCTGCATCATGGGATGGGCGAGATCGACGAGCACGAGGTCCGCCTTGCAGTCAACCGCGAGCCGGCCGATATCGCTGCGCCCCAGCGCACGGGCGCCAGCGACCGTCGCAGCCTCGAACAGGTCGGTCGTGCTGAGCGTGCGCGGGCTCTCCGCCATCAGGCGCGCGACATAGGCCGCGTTGCGCATTTCCTCGAGCATGTTGTGGGGATAAGTGTCCGTCCCCAGGCCGATATTCACGCCGGCGCGCCGATAGCGCCCGAAATCACGCAAGGCGATGCCCCGCCGCATGAAGACGGTCGGACAATGGGCGACCGTCGTGCCGGTCTCGGCCAGGAGATCGAGATCGCGGCGACTGTGCCAGGCGTTGCGCGGGTAGTCGTCGAGGAAAATGGCGTGACCGACGATGCTCGTGGAGCCGAGCACGTCGAGCTTCTCGAGCCACTGGATCGGCGAGACGCCATGCCGGCGCGTGATCTCATGGAACTCGACCGTCGACTGCGCCGCATGGATCTGCCAGCGCAGCCCGCGTCGGCCGGCCTCAGCATAGCTTTCCTTGATCAGCCCCTCGCTGCAGGTGTCGATCTGGGCGGGGCATACCATGCCGAACAGGCGCCCCGAGGGGTGGGCCTCGGCCTTGGCGATAACCTCGAAGGCGTGCGCCATGGCGTCGGCACCGGCCTTCTCGTCCCACTCGTATTCGACGACATAGCCATTGCGCGTATGCCAGCGGGCCGAGCGGAACATCGGAGCGAGGCAGACGCGCATGCCGCTCTGCGCCGCGAGGTCGAGCCAGTCCGGATGCGGCACCGACAGATCCGCAACCGTCGTCACGCCGGAGAGCAGCAGCTCGGAATAGGCGACGCGCACGCAATCCGGCACCGCCTCGGCATCCGGACGCAGGATCGGCATGAACTCGTAAAGCGAGGAATTGTAGAGCGCCGGCGAACCGAGCTCATCCAGGAAGCCCTTGTTGAGGGGTTCGCTCGACGGATGCGAGTGAATATTGACGAGGCCGGGCATGACCATTCGCCCCGGCCCATCCACGGTCTCGTCCGCCGGGCCGTCATAGCGCTCGCCGACGAAAAGGATCTTGCCATCCTCGAAGGCAACATCCGCGCCGTAGAGATAGACGTGACCGGCAGCCTGGGCATCCCAGGCCACGACGACATCCGCATTCCTGATGACCGTGATCGTCATGGCATCATCCGTAGAGAGAACAGAGAAGGCGCCCGGGCCGAAGAACGCGCGCGAGAACCGCGCGGCCGACCGGAGCAGGAGATGCGGCGCGGGTCTCCCCCGCGCCGCATCGAAGCGCTCAGCGCTTCAGCTTGATGTCGAGGCCCTTGTAGAGTCCTGCGCCATAGACACCGTGGGCACGCACGCCCTCGACGCGATCGCCCGAGACAACCCAGAGCGGCTGCGAGACGAGCGGCACCCAGACATTGGCTTCGGTGAGCTGGGTCTGGACGGCGCCAATCGCCTGCTTGCGCCTGTCGGCATCGACGGCCGTTGCCGCAGCCTTCAGCATCTCGTCGGTCTTCGGGTCCTTCCAGTTCATCCGGTTCGGGGTCGGCGCCTGGCGGCTGTTGAAGTAGAGGTTCAAGGCCTCGGTCGCCGTCACATAGGGATAGGCCATCACGAAGGCGTCGAATTCCTGCGTGGCGAGCTTGCCCCAGGCAACCGTCGCATCCCAGAGCTGGATCCTCATGTCGATGCCGACCTTGCGCAGGTCGGCCTGCATGGCCTCGGTGATCCGCGGATTGACGTCGTTGCGGATGCCGTAGACCGTGAAGGTCGCCTTCTTGCCGTCCTTCTCGCGGATGCCGTCGGCACCAGCCTTCCAGCCAGCCGCATCGAGGAGCTTGGCCGCCGCCGCCGGATCATATTTCGGCATCTTGGCGGCTGCGTCCTTGTCGAAGTCGAGGACGCTCGCATTGAGGAGTGCCGGCAGGGTCTGGCCCTTGCCGAAGAAGATCGCCTTCGCGATGGCGTCCTTGTTGACGGCCATGTTGACCGCCTCGCGGATCACGCCCTCGCTGGAGATGGGCTTGTCGACCTTGAAGCCCATGAAGATGTCGTAGATATAGTTGTCCTGCCGCTGCACCTGCATGCCGGGCATACGCTGCATCGTATCGAGCGCGATATACGGCATGTAGTAGGTGACGTCGGCCTGCTTGGCCTGGATCGCCGCCATCAGCGTATTCGACTCAGGAATGATCTTCCAGACGATCTCGTCGATCTGCGGCTTCGGATCCTTGTAGATCGGCGGCCCCCAGGTGTAGTGGGGGTTCTTCTTCATCACGAGTTCCTGCCGCGGGGTCCACTTCACCCAGCAATAGGGTCCCGTCGCGTTGAAGCCCTGCACGCCGAAATTGGCGCCGAGTTTCTCGACCGCGTTCTTGTCGACCACCGAAGCGAAGGACAGGCCGATCTGGAAGAGCAGGTCGCTATAGGGCTCCTTCAGCTCGTAGACGACGGTCGCATCGCCCTCCGCGCGGATGTCCTTGACCTGACCGCCGCGGAACGACACCGGCGACTTGTTGGCCGGATCGGTCCAACGCTTCAGCGAATAGACGACGTCCTCGGCTGTCATCGGACGACCGTCGCAGAACTTCACATCGGTGCGCAGCTTGAACGTGTAGGTCGCGCCGTCCGGAGAGACCGTCCAGGATTCCGCCAGACCGGGCTTGATCGTCTTCATGTCGAAATCGACGCTGACCAGCGTGTCGGCCAGCATGTAGAGCGCTTCGGCCGCAGCCGTCGATGTCGAGCGGATCKGATCGTAATTATCCGCGTCGATGACGCGCAGGATCGACAACGGTGCCTTCTGCTGGGCGCAGACGGGCGCGGCGGTGGCCGCAACAGCGGCGGCGCTGCCGAGAAGCAGTGCGGTAAGCCTATTCATGTGAGGGAACCTCCGGAAATTCTGCGTCTATTTGCGCAGCTTGGGATCGAGAGCATCGCGCAGCGCGTCGCCGAGAACGTTGAAGGCCAGCACGACCACGAAGATGACCAGGCTTGGCAGGACGGAGACATGCGGCGCGAAGAACAGGAAGTTGCGGCCGTCCGCCGCCATCGCGCCGAGCTCCGCCGTTGGCGGCTGCGCGCCAAGGCCGAGGAACGACAGGGCCGCGCCGAGCAGGATGACCTGGCCGAATCGTAGCGTGACGAACACGAAGATCGCCGACAGGCAGTTCGGCAGCAGATATTTGAAGATGATGCGTGCGTCGCTCATGCCGAGCGAGCGCGCGCTCTCGATATAGTCCTGCTGCAGCACGACGATGGCCGAGCCGCGCACGACGCGCGCCATGAGAGGCACGGTCGCGATCGAAAGCGCGATGATCACCGCGGTCAGCCCGGGCCCGAAAATGGCTGCGATGGCCAGTCCGAACAGGATGGCCGGAAAGGACAGAAGCACGTCCATCAGGCGCATGAGCAGGCCCGACACCCGCGTGTAATAGGCCGCAACGAAGCCGACGAGGCCACCGAGCGCACAGCCGAAGACGACGGAAGCGAACCCCATCAGCAATGTGGTGCGCAGGCCGAAGAGCAGCCGCGTGATCATGTCACGCCCCTGCCCGTCCGTTCCCAGCAGGCCCATCTCGCCGGGCGCCTTCAGGGTATTGGCGAGATCGCCGCCATAGGGGTCCGACGGCGCAAGCCAGGGCGCGAAGATCGCCCCCGCGATCACCAGCACCACGAGCACCAGCGAGATGCAGGCGCCGACATCGCTGACGAGCATTCTCAGCACCGACGGGCGGCGGACGATGAAGTCTTCGGTCGCTGGCGTCGGCAGCGATTCCGCCTGCCCCTTCGCGAGCGTCTGCGTGATGGAGCTCATCAGGCGCCCCTCACTCTCKGGTCGAGCACGGCATAAAGCACGTCCACGGCAAGGTTGATCAGGATGAAGCCGAGCGACAGCACGATGATCGTGCCCTGCGCCATCGGCAGATCGCTCGACAGGATCGCGCCAACGGCCAGCCGGCCGATGCCGGGCCAGCTGAAGACGGTTTCGGTAACGACGGCGCCGCCGAGCAGGAACCCGATCTGCAGCCCGATCAGCGTCACGACCGGAACGAGCGCATTGCGCAGGGCATGCCGCATGACCACGGCCCGTTCGGTCAGCCCCTTGGCGCGGGCCGTCCTGACGTGATCCGCTCCCAGCACGTCGAGCACCGAGCTGCGGGTCATGCGCGCGACGGGGCCGACGAAGACGCCGCCCAGCGTGATGGCCGGCAGGATGATCGCGAGAAAGCCGTCCCAGGTCCAGAACGGCCCCATCCGACCGGTGAAAGGCAGCAGCGGATACTTGAAGCCGAGCAGCCAGATCAGCGCCAGGCCGAGGAAGAACACCGGCAGCGAGACGCCTGCGACCGACACCGCCATGATGGCGCGATCAAGGATCGAGCCGCGGAAATAGGCGCCGACCGTGCCCATGGCGATGCCCAGCGGAATGGCCCAGATCAGGGAGGCGACCATCAGCTCGAGCGTCGGCCCGATCGTGTTGCCGAGCTCCTGGACGACCGGCACATTATTGATGATCGACACGCCGAGATCGCCCTGCAGCAACCGCCCGACATAGATCAGGAACTGCTTCCAGAGCGGCTGGTCGAGCCCGAGATCGCGGCGGATGGCCTCGACGATGTCCTGTGTGGCGGTTGGCCCCGCCCGCACCTGCGCCGGATCGGTCGGAACCACCTGCATGAGCAGGAAGCCCAGCAGGAGAACCCCCAACAAGACCGGCAGCGCGAGCAGCAGCCGTTGCAGCGTGTGCCGCAGCATTCCGGCTTCCCCCTACTGCGCTGCGGCTGCGAACTGGCCGAGCCGGTCATAGACCACCTCGCCGCCCAGCAGCGTCAGATCGCAGCGCGCATCCATCTCGACGGTCTCGACCGGAGCCGCGAAGATGTCGTGCGACAAAACCGCGATATCGGCGAGCTGCCCCGGCACGAGACGTCCCATGCGGTCCTCGGCGAACTGGGTATAGGCGCCGATCGCCGTATAGGCATGGACGGCCTCCTCCATCGTCAGGCGCTCCGCCGCACCGATCACCGTGTGGCGCTTGGTCTGGCGCGTGACCATCGTGAAGAGGTTCTTGAATGGGTCCGTGGCACAGACCGGCGCATCCGAACTTGCAGCGGGATGCACACCGGCATCGAACCATTTGCGCATCGGATAGGAGGCATCCGCCCGTTCCTGCCCGAGATTATGCACGTAGAGATCGCCGAACTCGTAGATGAACACCGGCTGCGGCACGGGATCGATTCCGGCAGCTGCCATCCGGGCGAGCTGGCCATCGGTCAGGAAGCCGCAATGCTCGATACGGTGACGACGCCCGAGGACGGGGTGCTCGGCACTGTCCGCCTGCTCGATCCCCGACAGCACCTGCTCGATCGCAGCGTCGCCGATGGCATGAATCGCGAGCTGGTAGCCGAGCCTGTGATAATGCGCGAGATAACCGTGCATGTCCTTGTCGGAATAGATGAAGATGCCGCGATTGTCGGGGTCGCCGACGCGATAGGGCTGGCTCATCGCCGCCGTCAGACCGCCGGCGCTTCCGTCCCCGAACACTTTCATGGCGCCGTAGCGCAGGAGACCGACCTCCCGCCCAAAGCGGTATCTGGCCGCGTGCGCGGCATCGCCGATCCCGTCGGCATTGCCATAGATGCAGACCCAGGTCCGCACCGGCAGGCGGTTGGTGCGGGCCATCTCCTCATAGGCCTCGATCTCCGCCATGCCCGCCAGCATGCCGACGCCGGCATCCATCACACTGGTGAAGCCCTGCGACAGCATGTAATGGCCGGCCTGCTCGATGGCCGTCGTCAGCTCCGCGTGGCTGGGTTTCGGCATCGCCTCGACGATCAGGCGCATGGCGCTTTCAGCCAGAAGGCCGGTGAGCTTGTTGTCGCGCCGCTCGATCAAGCCGCCATCGGGGCTCGGCGTGTTGTGGCCGATGCCGGCCTTGCGCATAGCCTGGCTGTTGACGACGCCGACATGGCMGCAGGTGCGCTTGATATAGACCGGATTGTCGGGCGCCACCTGATCGAGCTCGTCGGCGGTGGGATGGCGGCCCTCGGCCAGTTMATTGTGATCATAGCCGCGCCCGAGCACCCACTCGCCTGGCTTCTTCGTCCTGGCCACCGCCGCAACGCGGCGCAGGACCTCGTCGATGCTGCGTACGCCCTCTTCCGGCCGCAGATTGATTTCGTTCATGCTGACGCCGAGCGGCAGCAGATGCATATGCGCATCGTTGAGGCCGGGAATCGCAACGCGACCGGCCAGATCGATGACACGCGTGCCCGCCCCCCGCAGGCTCGAGATCTCCTCAGCCGAACCTGCCGCGAGGACTGTGCCGTCCCTGACCGCCAAGGCCTCGACGAAACCCTCGGCCAGACCGCAGAAGATGCGGCCGTTCAACAAGACGGTGTCCGCTTGAAACATAACCTTACGCTCACTGCTGCATTGTAATGATTGACACCGCTGCGCGCGCAACTTGCCAGACGCAAGCAAACGCGTAGCGTAACGCAGATTTAGCGCACTAAATCCACGACGTTCAGCTCTGTCAGATAATGGAATATGCTCTAGGCAGCCGTCTCGAGCCGCAGAAACTCTTCCATCCTTGATATTTCCTCGGAGTCATTTTCTTATTGGATTGGGGCTAGCATTGCTCAGAATATTTAACAGCGCAAGGGGCGCTGAGCAGGCAAGCGCTGCAGGCTGTGCGGATCAGGTTGCAGGCATTGCGTGATGGAACGAAGACGGGCGGAGACCGGTCATGAGTTTTGATGTGGGTGGAAGATTGAAGGAAATCAGGGCGTCTGCCGGGCTTTCGCAACGTGAATTGGCAGCTCGCTCGGGCGTGACGCACAGCCTGATCTCGCTGATCGAGCAGAATCGGAACAGTCCCTCGGTCGCGTCCTTACGCAAGATTCTCGACGGCATCCCGATGTCGATGGTGAATTTCTTTGACGAAGAGCGCGTGCCGCGAGGCAAGGTGTTCTTCGAGGCGGACGACCTTCTCGACCTGACATCGCGCCTGCATCAGGTCAGCGGCGGCAGCGGCGAGGGCCGCATGTCGTTCCGACAGGTCGGCGACGCCAAGGCGCATAACCTGCAGATCCTGCATGAATCCTACGAGCCCGGCGCCGATACCGGCGTGACCATGCTGAAGCACGATTCCCATGAAGGCGGGGTGGTCCTGTCGGGAGAGCTCGAGATCACCGTCGGCGAACAGATCAAGATCCTTGGCCCCGGCGATGCGTATCTCTTCGACAGCCGCACCCCCCATCGCTTTCGCAATATCGGCGCGACGCGATGCGAGGTCGTGAGCGCCTGCACGCCGCCCTATCTTTGAGGCCTGGGCGCGATTGGCGGCGCCTCGCCGGAGGAGGACCCAGGATCGTCGATGGTCGTTTTCAAACGCCTCTGCGCGCGAGATCAAAGGACCTCGGCCGCTTTGCTGCCGCCGCGTTGATCAATCGCGCAGGCGAAGGGCGACTTGGCAATCTCGTTACTGCTTGAAGCAGGTCTCGCGGTGCCAATTGAGGAAGTGAGGATGCGGACGCTCAACGGGCCGCGCGGGCGCAAATGCGCGGCCGCTTCGGTTCACGAAGGCGCGGATGCCTTCGACGTCGTTCGCATGTCGCGAGACCAGAATGTCCAGGTCATCGGACAGACTGATMAGCCCGCGATCGAACATCCAATGCGYCGTTCCCGAAAGCGCAAGCCCATTGCTGACGATGTCCGGCCCGTTCGCCTCCACGGGGCGAATATGAGCGGCAGCGACCTCGGCACGACCGCCACCATTGATCAGCCTGAGTCCAGTGATCGCACAGCGCTCACCATAGGCCCGCAACACCGTTCGGCGAAATGCTCGATCGCGCACGATCCGCGAGAGCGCGATCGTCAACCGCTCTCGGGCTTGATCGAAGACAAAGGGAGCCTGCTCTTCCGCAAGCCCGCCGGCGACGTTCGGGTCATCGCTTCGCGGCAGGAGTGGCTCCGCATCGTCGAGGCCGAGGGCGAGAACACGGTTGAAGTCGGCCGATGAGATCGGCCGCACTGCGGCTTGTGCTCGCCCCGATATCCGGCCCTCGTCGTTTAGGACGCCGCGCTCGATGACACCGCTCTCGTCAGCGAAGGGGACCGGATTGGCGAAGTCGAGATAGCTGTTAGGCTCGATCACCGCGATGAACATGTCGTGTGCGGCTGGGTCGGGAATGACCTGCTGAACTTTGGCGATGGCAAAGTATCCGCGCGTATTCGCCACTTTGCGCGGCTCGTAGTAGACGATCCAGTCACTGACGCAGGCTTGAACGCGACCAAGATATTGCCGCGGGAACTGATATCTCTCAGCCGGGCTGTCATCGTAGATCGAATCGTATCGGTGGATGAAGACGCCAAACCCCATGGCCGTTGATAGCGCTGTGTGACGCCCCGACGCTAGTCTCCTGTCGGGAGCGGCGCGCGAAGAGCGGTGTTGCCGTACCCTTCAATGAAGGCATCGGAGGTCAGCGGGCGGACATCCCTTTGGATGGCAACCAGACCTGAACAGCTGAGTTCTTGGATCTTCAAAGAAAGCCACTGAAAAGTGGCTGGGGGACTAGGATTCGAACCTAGACAACCAGAGTCAGAGTCTGGGGTCCTACCGTTAGACGATCCCCCAACGGCGCGAACGCCTTCGTTGGTGAGGCGCGGTCTAAACAACCCGCGCCCGCATGGCAAGCCCATTGTGAGCAATCTTGTGCATGAAGGCGACGGGGCCACCTGTCAGCCTGTACTCAGCGTCCTCCGCACGCTGTCGCGCCAGCCCATGACCAGCTTTTCGCGCTGGCTTTTCGCCATTCCGGGGACAAAGCGCCGTTCAAGCCGCCAGAGATCCGCAAACCGATCCGGCTCCGGCAACAGCCCTGCATCGAGGCCGGCGAGATAGGCGGCTCCCAAAGCCGTCGTCTCCAGCACCTCCGGCCTGTCGACAGGTAATGCGAGAATGTCGGCGAGCCGCTGCATGGTCCAGTCGGACGCGACCATGCCGCCATCGACGCGCAGCACCGCGGCGCCCTGCCCGGCGTCCGGCCAGTCGGCACGCATCGCGTCGAGCAGATCGAGCGTCTGGTAACAGACGCTTTCCAGCGTCGCCCGCGCCAGCTCGCGCGGGCCGCTGTTGCGGGTGAGCCCGAAAATAGCGCCACGCGCCTCGGCGTCCCAATGCGGCGCACCGAGCCCGACGAAAGCCGGCACCAGGTAGACCGCCTGGGTCGGATCGGCCGCTTCGGCAAGCGGCCCGGTCTCGCTTGCCGTCTCGATGATTCCGAGCCCGTCGCGGAGCCATTGCACAGCCGCCCCCGCGACGAAGATCGAACCCTCCAGCGCATAGGTGCGCTCGCCGCCGAGCTGATAGGCGATGGTGCTGAGCAGCCGGTTCTGGGATGCCACCGGCGTCGAACCGGTGTTCAGCAGGGCAAAACAGCCGGTGCCATAGGTCGACTTCACCATACCGGGCGTGAAACAGGCCTGGCCGATCGTCGCCGCCTGCTGGTCGCCGGCCATGCCACGTACGGGGATCGCCGCGCCGAAATGGTCGGGCAGCGTCTCGCCGAACAGGCAGGCGCAATCGCGAACCTCCGGCAGCAACGAGCGGGGAATGTCGAACAGCGCGAGCAGGTCCTCGTCCCAGATTCCGCGCCCGATATCGAACAGCATGGTGCGCGCCGCATTGGTCGCGTCGGTTGCGTGGACGGCTCCGCCTGTCAGGCGCCACAGCAGGAAGCAATCGACCGTGCCGAAGGCGAGTTCGCCGGCTTCCGCCCGCCGGCGCGCGCCCGGCACATTGTCGAGCAGCCAGGCGATCTTGGTCGCCGAGAAATAGGGATCGATTCGCAGGCCCGTCCGGCTCGAAACCAGCGAATCATGGCCTCGCTCGCTGAGCTCGGCGCAACGCGGCGCCGTCCGCCGGTCCTGCCAGACGATGGCGCGGTGGATCGCCTGCCCGGTCCTGCGGTCCCAGATCAGCGTCGTCTCGCGCTGGTTGGTGATGCCGATCGCGGCAATGTCCGCGGCTGAGAGCCCGCCCTTGCTGACGGCCTCGCGGCAGGTCGCCAGAACGCTTTCCCACAGATCCTCGGGCTCATGCTCGACCCAGCCCGAGGCCGGAAAATGCTGTGGGAACTCGCGCTGCGCCGATGCCACAGCCCTGAGCGCACCATCGAACAAAATCGCGCGCGACGAGGTCGTCCCCTGATCGATCGCGAGAATATAGCGTGCTCCGGCCATGGCAGCAGTGGTCCTTCCCAGTGGCGGCCCGTCCGATCCGGGCTTGCCCCGAACTTGGCCGAAGCGTGTCGCCGCAGGCAAGCACTCCACCGACAAATGAACAGCGCACAGGTTCCGCTTGGCATCTTCATCAGGCTCTTGTTACGCTTCACCCGAAGCAAGCGGCCGGAGCGTGCAAACCGCGGCCGACGAGGGGTCAAAACACGGTGACGGTCGAGGACCGCCAGGATCGGGATATCGCGCTCGCGGTATCCCCAGGGGTTGATGGCGCCGATCCGCGCCCGATCGGCTCGTCTCCCCTCGGCCCTGCCCCCGTCACGCAAACCTATTACGCGCCCTCGCGCCATCCGGTCGCGACCTATGCCGCGCTCGATCTCGGCACCAATAATTGCCGGCTGCTGATCGCCCGCCCGGCCCAACATGGCTTTCGCGTCGTCGATGCCTTTTCCCGCATCGTTCGCCTGGGCGAAGGGCTTACAGCGAGCGGGCGGCTTGCCGATGCGGCGATGGACCGGGCGGTCGAAGCCCTGAAGATCTGCAAGAGCAAAATGACCCATCGCGGCGTCAGCCGCGCGCGCCTGGTCACGACCGAGGCCTGCCGGGCCGCCACCAACGGGCTCGACTTCGTCCGCCGGGTCGCTGCGGAAGCCGATCTCGAGCTTGAGATCGTCGACCAGCGGACCGAGGCGTCCCTGGCCGTCACCGGTTGCGCTGCGCTGGCCCATCCCACGGCGGAAGGCGTGATCGTCTTCGATATCGGCGGCGGCTCGACCGAGATCGTCTGGATGGGCGGGCGCTCGCAGGCGCGCGACCCGGCGGGTCGCATCCGCGAATGGGCCTCGCTGCCGATGGGCGTCGTCTCTGTCGCCGAGCGCTATGGCGGCGTCGATGTCGGGCGTGAAAAATTCGAGCGCATGGTCGATGATTGCAGCGCTGCCTTGAAGCCATTCGCGACGCGCGCTGCGGCGGCAAAGGACGCCGCCGGTTTCCATCTGCTTGGCACGTCGGGCACCGTCACCACCGTCGCCGGCATCCATCTCGGCCTGCCGCGCTATGACCGGCGTCTGGTCGACGGGCTGTGGATGGACGAGACGGATATCCTCGCCGTCATCGACCGGCTGGTCGATATGGACTATGCCGCCCGCTCGGCCAATGCCTGCATCGGCCGCKAGCGGGCCGATCTCGTGCTTGCCGGCTGTGCGATCTTCGAGGCGATCAGGCGCGCCTTCCCGAGCCGGAAAGTGCGCATCGCCGACCGCGGCCTGCGCGAGGGCATCCTGCTCCGGATGATGCATGAAGATCGCGCCTGGTGGCGCCGCAGGCAGGCATGACGTAAGTCCACGGGAAGGAAGCCCCGTAGCCATGAGCACCACCAAGAGATGAGCACCACCCAGCAATGAGCACCACCAAAGGCGGCACCGGCGCCCGCGATATGCGGGTCAAGGTGAAGAAGGCCGGCAAGCTCAAGCATTCCTCGCAGCTCTGGCTCGAACGCCAGCTCAACGACCCCTATGTCAAGCGGGCGAAGGAGCGCGGTTTTCGTTCGCGCGCGGCGTTCAAGCTCGAGGAGATGGACGACCGCTACAAGTTCCTGAAGACCGGCCAGAAGCTGATCGACCTCGGCTGCGCGCCAGGCGGCTGGTGCCAGGTCGCGGCGCAGCGCATCGGGCTCGAGCGGGGCAAGGGCGCGATCGTCGGCATCGACCTGCTGCACGTCGATCCGATCCCCGGCGTCGATCTCATCGAGATGGATTTCATGGCCGACGAGGCCCCTGCCCTGCTGACCGAGCGGCTCGGCGGCCGGGCCGATGGCGTGATGTCGGACATGGCGGCCAACACCACCGGCCACAAGAAGACCGACCATCTCAAGATCATCGCGCTGGCCGAGGCCGCGCTGGAATTCGCCTATTCGATTCTGGCTCCCGGCGGCTTCTTCCTGGCAAAGCTGTTCCAGGGCGGCGAAAGCGCCGAGCTGCTCGCCATGCTCAAGCGCGACTTCACCACCGTGCGCAACGTCAAGCCGGCAGCGAGCCGGGCGGATTCCTCGGAACTCTACGTGCTGGCGACCGGCTATCGTCGCAAGGAACAGCCGGCAGCGGACACAGAGGGCTGATCTGCCTTCCGAACGCGCCAGGGGGAGGTCTAGACGGCGCCCCCTGCTTACCCCCTCGCCTGAGCGCTGGAGTTGCCGGCCAGCCCTTCAGTCCAGCGGCTTCTGATCCTCGATTGCCTGGGCCGTTGCCTTGCGCGCGCTGAGCGGTGCGTGACCGGAAACCTCGGCGCCGGCATCGGGGGCAAGCCGCGTCATCCAGAGGGCCGACGAGGCCGAAATCAGCCCGACCAGCACGAAGGCCGGCCAGAAATCATGCGCACCCAGCGCCTTGCCGCCGTTCAGCATGTTCGCCGCCTCCAGTGCGAATGCGCCGATCGTGATCCCGAGGCTGAGCGACAATTGCTGCGCCACGCTGGAGAGGCTGGTCGCGCTCGACATGTCCCGGTTCGAGACATCGGCATAGCTCAGCGCATTGATGCCGGTGAATTGCAGCGAGCGGAAGCACCCACCGATCAGCAGCACGCTGAGCATCAGCCATTGCGGTGTCGTCGGCGTGAACAGCCCGGATGCTGACAGGAAGGCCGATCCGATCAGCGCATTGAAGATCAGGACATGGCGGAAGCCGAACCGCGCCAGGATCGTCTTGGCCAGCGTCTTCATGATCATGGCGCCGGCGGCGGACGCAAACGTGATCAGGCCGGAATGCAGCGCGTCATAGCCAAAGCCGAGCTGAAGCATCAGCGGCAGCAGGAAGGGGATCGCCCCGATGCCGACCCGGAAGATCGAGCCGCCGAGCACGCCGATCCGGTAGGTCGGGATCTTGAAGAGCGAGAGATTCAGGACCGGATAGGCCGTTCGGCGCGCATGCCAGAGATAGGTCATCAGCGAGGCCAGGCCCGCGATCACGAAGCCGATCGAGGCTTCGATCGGCACCAGATGCCGGCCGCCGGTCGCAAGCCCCAGCATCAGCGCCGCGAAGCCGAAGGCCGACAGCATGAAGCCCCGGAGATCGAGCGGCGCAACGTCCTCCTCGCGGACATCCTCGAAGAAGCGGCTCGCCAGAACGATGCCGATCAGCCCGATCGGGATATTGATGAAGAAGATCCAGCGCCAGTCGAAATAGGTGGTGATGAAGCCACCCAGCGGCGGCCCGACCACCGGCCCGACCAGGGCCGGCACGGTCAGATAGGCCAGCGCACTGACGAGCTGCGATTTCTCGACGCTGCGCAGGATCACCAGCCGACCGACGGGCACCATCATGGCACCGCCCATGCCCTGAACGAAGCGCGCGCCGACGAAAGCCCCGAGCGAATTCGAGATCGCACACAGGATCGAGCCAAGCATGAAGACGCCGAGCGCCGTGCGGAAAATCGTGCGGGCGCCGTAGCGATCGGCCATCCAGCCCGAGATCGGGATGAAAACCGCGAGGCTGACGAGATAGGAGGTCAGCGCCAGCTTGAGCGCGATCGGGTCCTCGCCCAGCGATTGCGCGATCACCGGCAGCGAGGTCGCAATCACGGTGGAGTCGGTGTTCTCCATGAACAGCGCGCAGGCGACGATCAGGGGCAGGAGTTTGGCGCGTTGCACGGATAAGGAACCTTGCGGCCCGGAGCCGGGATCGGAGAGTTTTGTTCTTTGCCACGCCGGATGTGGCATGAACACGGCCATTTTGCCTGGATCGCGAAGAGACGCTCTGCGCCTGTCGCATGAGTCGCGTTATCGCAGCGCAGCATAATCCGCCTCAATTTCGGCTGAGGCCACTAGCGGCGATGCCGCACGCATGATATCGGGCCTCGTCAACTCGGTAGCGGGCGCATGTTGTCGCCMACCCTGAAATGCCCCGCATGGGCTTGGAGTTGGCGATGGCAAGCATCAGTGACACCCTCATCCGCGACGGCCTGACCTTCGACGACGTCCTGCTCGAGCCGGGGCCGTCCGAAGTGATGCCGGCCGACGTCAATATCTCGACCAAGCTCACCAAGACGATCTCGCTCAACCTGCCGATCATCGCCTCGGCGATGGACACGGTGACCGAGGCCAGGATGGCGATTGCCATGGCGCAGGCCGGCGGCCTCGGCGTCGTCCACCGCAATCTGGAGGCCGACCAGCAGGCCGCGCAGGTGCGGCTCGTCAAGAAATTCGAATCGGGCATGGTCGCCAACCCGATCACGATCTTCCCGGACGAGACACTGGGCGACGCGCTTGCTCTGATGCGGCACCATTCGATCTCGGGCATCCCCGTGGTCGAGCGCGGCCCGCAGGGACACAAGGGCAAGCTCGTCGGCATCCTGACCAACCGCGATGTCCGCTTCGCCGACCGCCCCGAGCAGCCCGTCGCCGAGATCATGACCAAGGATCGCCTGATCACGGTGCGCGAAGGCGTGACCCAGGAGGAGGCACGCCGCCTGCTCCACCAGTTCCGCATCGAGAAGCTGCTGGTCGTCGATGATCATTTCCGCTGCATCGGCCTGATCACCGTCAAGGACATGGAGAAGCAGGTCGCCCACCCGCATGCCGCCAAGGACGCGCAGGGTCGTCTCCTGGTTGCAGCGGCGACTACGACCGGCGATCTCGGCTTCGAGCGCTCCKAGCTGCTGATCGACGCCGGTGTCGACATCATCGTCGTCGACACCGCCCATGGCCATTCCGCCAAGGTGCTGGAAGCGGTCACCCGGGTGAAGAAACTCTCCAATACCGTTCAGATCATTGCCGGCAACGTTGCCACCGCGTCCGGTGCGCAGGCTCTCATCGATGCCGGCGCCGACGCGATCAAGGTCGGCATCGGGCCGGGCTCGATCTGCACCACCCGCATCGTCGCGGGCGTCGGCGTGCCGCAGCTCACCGCGGTGATGGACGCAGCCTCGGCGGCGAGCAAGGCGGGCATTCCGGTCATCGCCGATGGCGGCATCAAATATTCCGGCGACCTCGCCAAGGCGCTGGCCGCCGGCGCCTCCTGCGCCATGGTCGGCTCGCTGCTTGCCGGCACAGACGAAACGCCGGGCGAAACCTTCCTCTACCAGGGGCGCTCCTACAAATCCTATCGCGGCATGGGCTCGGTCGGCGCGATGGCGCGCGGCTCGGCCGACCGCTACTTCCAGCAGGACATCAAGGATGCCCTGAAGCTGGTGCCGGAAGGCATCGAGGGTCAGGTCGCCTATAAGGGGCCGGTCTCCGGCGTGCTGCACCAGCTCGCGGGCGGCTTGCGGGCTGCGATGGGCTATGTCGGCGGGCGCGATCTTGCCGACTACCAGTCCAAGGCCCGGTTTATCCGCATCACCAGTGCCGGCCTGCGCGAGAGCCATGTCCACGATGTCACCATCGTGCGCGAAAGCCCGAACTACCCGACGCGATCCTGAGGCCCAGGCCTCGCCGATACCATCGTGACGCCGATTGGCCCTCATACCGCGAAATTGCCCCAAGAGCATGCTGCGAAAAAGTGGCAACGGTTTTCGCACTGAGCATGCTCTAAACTATGAGAATCGATCACGTTTTCTGCGTTTGGACGATTTCGTCCAAACGCAGCGTGATCTGCCGGCAACCTCCCGGGGTGAGGGTTTTCCTTTGCATGAACAGCGAGAGGCGAGCCGCCCATGACGATCCAATTGGTCTACCCCGCCCTGGCTCAGATCCTGTGGACCTTCGTCGTGCTCGGCATCCTGTTCCAGCGCCGTCGTGTCGCCTTCCGGAACAAGGAGGTCGGGATGGCCGATATCGCGGTCTCGACCGAGCGCTATCCGGAGCGTGCCCGCCTCGCCGCTGCGAACTATGCCAATCAGTTCGAGACGCCGGTCATTTTCTTCGCGCTGATCATGCTCGCCATGGAGGTCGGCGCGACCGGCACGGTGATTGTTGCCCTTGCCTGGGCCTTCGTGCTGACGCGCATCGTGCACACCTTGATCCATACCGGGTCCAACCGGGTCCCAGTGCGCGCGGCTGTGTTTGCTCTGGGCGTCGCCTGCCTGTTCTGCATGACGGTCGGCATTGTCGTTACGGTACTTTGACATGCTCGTGCGGCGTGCAATGTTCGCAGACGCACGTCCGCAAGATATACTCTGTCACATCCTCGCTACATCGTGAGACAAACGCTGTTTCGCGCTTGCGCCCAAAACCACCTGCCGGCATGCTAAATGCTTGCGGCTAGGACGGTTTAGGGACGACCGTTCCAAATGGTACAGAGTCTGTCCCGCTCTGGCGCAAGGTTTCGCATGGCTGTCTTGTCTTTMGGGCGCGTTGTTGTCGTGGCCGCCGTCGGCGCGGTCGCAGCTGGCGCGGGTCTCCATTATTCCGGCCGATCAGTCCCTCCTCCGCTCGATCGCATTCCCTACGGAAAGATCATCCCGCCCTATGCCCAGCCGGCCCAGCAGGCCGCGGCCCCATCATCACGCGCTTCGGGACAACAACGCCCACCCGTGACGATCGTCACGGCCAAGGCTGAACGCCGGCCGATGCCGGTCAGGCTCGACGCGATCGGCACCGTGCAGGCACTCTCGAGCGTTGCGGTGCGCTCGCGCGTCGATACGCAGATCATAGAGGTCGGCTTCCCCGATGGCGGCTATGTGAAGAAGGGCGACATGCTCTTCCGCCTCGACTCCCGCCTCGCGGAAGCGCTGCTGAAACAGGCCGAAGCGGGTGTTGCCCGCGACAAGGCCTCGCTCGCCTCCGCCGAAGCCGATCTGCGCCGGGCGGAAGAACTCGCCAAGCGCGATTTCGCCACCGACCAGCGTCTCGACACCGCCCGCACCCAGGTCGCGACGCTCAAGGCCAGCGTCCGTGGCGGTGAGGCAGCGGTCGACGCCCTCAAGGTCCAGCTGACCTATTACACCATCACCGCCCCGGTTTCGGGCCGGATTGGCGTAGCCGGCCTCAAGGAAGGCAATATCGCCAAGACCGGCGACAATTCGACCACGCTGGTGACGATCAACCAGATCGATCCGATCTATGTCAGCTTCGCCCTGCCGCAGCGCCAGCTGTCCAGCATCCGCGAAGCGATGAATGCCGGCACGGCCGTGGCGGTTGCCACGCAGCAGGGTGCGAGCCGCGGCGTCGAGGGCAAGATCGCGGTCATCGACAATCTCGTCGATGCGACGACCGGCACGATCCAGATGCGCGCGATCTTCAACAATCCTGACGAGACCCTGTGGCCCGGCGCCCTCTGCCAGGTCCGCCTGACCCTGCGTGTCGAGCCCGATGCGCTGACCGTGCCCCGCGAAGCCGTCCAGAACGGCCAGAACGGCACCTTCGTCTTCGTGATCGAGGACGGCGTCGCCCGCGCCCGCCCGGTCACCGTCGACCGCACCATCGATGACCGCGTCGTACTTGCGTCGGGCCTGAAGGGCGACGAGACGGTCGTCATCGACGGCCAGCTCCTGCTGACCGATGGCGCCCGCGCGGTCGAGCGCAACCGGGGCGGCCAGAGGCCGCCGCCCAACCAGACCTCGCAGCGCGGGAGTGCTGGCTGATGAACCTCCCGGAGGCCTGCATCCGTCGTCCGGTGATGACGACACTCCTGATGGCAACCTTTCTGATCTTCGGGTTGTTCGCCTTCAAACAGCTTCCGGTCGCGGCATTGCCGCGGGTCGATTTCCCGACGATCAATGTCAGCGCCMGCCTGCCGGGCGCGAGCCCCGAATCGATGGCCTCCTCGGTCGCCGCACCGCTGGAGCGCGAATTCGCCTCGATCTCGGGCATCACCTCGATGTCCTCGGTCTCGCAGCTCGGCGCGACCTCGATCACGCTGCAATTCGACCTCAACCGCAATATCGACGGCGCAGCGCTCGACGTGCAGGCCGCGCTGAGTGCCACCGCTCGTCGGCTGCCGCCGGAGCTGCCCTCGCCACCCAGCTTCAGGAAGGTCAATCCGGCCGACCAGCCGGTGCTGTTCATGGTGCTGACCTCGGCGACGAAACCGCTCTACGAAGTCCATGAATTCGGCGAGAACATCCTGCAGCAGCAGATCTCGCAATTGCCTGGCGTCGCGCAGGTCAACATCTTCGGCGCGCAGAAATACGCCGTGCGCGTACAGGTCAATCCCGACGCCGTCTCGGCTCGCGGCCTGGCACTGAGCGATGTCCGCAATGCGATCGCCGCCGCCAACTCCAATTCCCCGGTCGGCACGCTCAATGGCGAGAACCAGCGCCTGACGCTCGGCGCCACGGGCCAGATGGAGCGCGCCGCCGAGTACGGCAACCTCATCATCTCGCAGAAGAACGGCGTGCCGATCCGCCTCGAGGACGTGGCACAGGTCTACGACTCCGTCGAGAACAACCAGACCGGCAGCTGGTTCAACGGGCAGCGCTCGATCATGCTGGCGGTCTATCGTCAGTCCGACGCCAACACCGTCGAGGTCGTCGACAGCATCAAGTCCAGGCTCGAGGCCTATCGCGAGCAACTTCCAGCCGCGATGGAACTCAATGTCCTGAACGACCGCTCGATCCCGATCCGGGAGGCGGTGGAGGATGTCGAGGTCTCGCTGATGATCGCGATCGCGCTCGTGATCATGGTGATATTCCTGTTCCTGAAGAGCCTGGCCGCGACGCTGATTCCGACGCTCGCCCTGCCGATTTCGCTGGTCGGTACCTTCGCGATCATGCACGCGCTCGGCTATTCGCTCGACAACATCTCGCTGCTCGCACTGACGCTCGCGGTCGGCTTCGTCGTCGATGACGCCATCGTCATGCTGGAAAACATCATCCGGCATATCGAGATGGGCAAGAAACCGTTCCAGGCGGCCCTCGACGGCTCGCGCGAGATCGGCTTCACCATTCTCTCGATCACCATTTCGCTCGTTGCCGTCTTCATTCCCGTCTTCTTCATGGGCGGGGTCGTCGGCAAGGTTTTCACGGAGTTTGCCGGCACGATCGCGGCCGCGATCATCGTCTCGGGCTTCGTCTCCCTGACCCTCACCCCGATGCTCTGCGCCCGTTTCCTCAAGGCGCATGATCACCACAAGAAGCCGAACCTGATCGAGCGCGTCTTCGAGGCCGGCTTCCAGGGGATGCTGGGCGCCTACCGCTGGACCCTGGATTGCGTGCTGAAGGCGCGCATCCTGATGCTGATCTTCACGCTGGCGACGGTCTATATCTCGGCGCAGATGTATATCGACATCCCGAAGGGCTTCTTCCCGACCGAGGATACCGGCCTCCTGCGCGCATCGACCGAAGGCCCGCCCGACACGTCATTCGAGGCGATGGCGGCGCGCCAGATCCGCATCGCCGAAATCGTCAAGGCCGATCCGGCAGTCGATTATCTGACGTCGAATATCGGCGGCTTCAACGCCACCAATAACGGCTTCATGTTCATCGCGCTCAAGCCCAAGGATCAGCGCGAGAAGGCCGAGGTGGTGATCTCGCGGTTGAGGCGCGCGACCGGCGACGTGCCGGGTATCACTGCGGTGTTCCAGCAGGTGCAGAACATCAACCTCAACGCCGGCCGGTCGTCACGCGCGCAGTACCTCTATTCGCTGCAAGGACCGGACCTGAATGCGCTCTTCGCCTATGCTCCGCTGATGCAGCAGCGGCTCGCGCGGCTTCCGCAGCTGCGCGATGCCAATATCGATCTGCAGTTGCGCAACCCGCAGCTCTCGATCGACATCGACCGCGAACGCGCCGCGAGCCTGGGCATTTCCAGTGACCAGATCCGGCAGGCACTGGGCAACGCTTTCGGCTCGCGCCAGATCGCGACGATATTCACCCCCTCGACCGATTATCAGGTCATCATGGAGGCCAATCGCGCCTATCAGCAGGATCCCGCTGTGCTCTCGCGGTTGCTGCTCAAGGCTGCGAACGGCCTGAACGTGCCGTTGGAAACGGTGGCGACGATCAAGCCCAGCGTCGGCCCGCTCGCGGTGAACCGCATTTCGCAGCAGCCGGCGGTGACAATCTCGTTCAACACGGCGCCGGGCATCTCGCTTGGCGACGCCGTCAACGCCATCCGCGCGGCCGAGCGCGACGTCAATCTGCCGGCCTCGATCGTGACGAGCTTCGCCGGTTCCGCCCAGCTGTTCCAGGATGCGCTGAAGGGGCAAGGCCTGCTGATCTTCGCCGCAATCCTGGTGATCTACATCATCCTCGGCATTCTCTACGAGAGCTTCATCCACCCGATCACCATCCTCTCCGGCCTCCCCTCTGCCGGCCTCGGAGCGTTGCTCGCCCTGCAGTATTTCAACATGGACCTGTCGGTGATCGCGATCATCGGCATCCTGATGCTGGTCGGCATCGTCAAGAAGAACGCGATCATGATGGTCGATTTCGCGATCGAGCGTCGTAAACAGGGGGACGACGCGTTGACCGCCATCCGCGAGGCGGCGCTTGTCCGCTTCCGTCCGATCATGATGACGAGCTTTGCCGCGATCTTCGGCGTGCTTCCCATCGCACTCGGCGCGGGCGCCGGCGCCGAGCTCCGGCAGCCGCTCGGCATCGCCGTGGTCGGCGGATTGATCGTCTCGCAACTGCTGACGCTCTACATCACGCCGGTGATCTATTTCTACCTCGACAAGGTCGACACCTGGCTCTCCGGCCGCAGTCGCGGCGAGCGCGAGAGCGTGCCCAGCTCCGCTGTGCCCGTAGCCATCCCGCAGGCGGTGCGCGGCCCGGACCTCTGAGGGCGGTCAAAGCCTCCCTCTCAATCGTTCCTGCGCCACGAACTTCGCATCTCCTGCAGTTCGTGGCGTATTTCTGCAGAATGCATCAAAGGCAACCTTGTGCCTTAAAGCGGAGAGAACGGCGGCTTGCATAACGCTGGGTGAGTGATCCCTGCGATAAGCAAAGTCGTCGATGTTCCGCATAAGAAATGCCGTGCCGCTGTCGGGCCATACTCCGCCCGGAATCCATCCGTCTCCTTCCCGAAGGGCCGCTCTGACGCGGTATGCAGCCATGGTGCTGCTCGGATTGGTTCTCGGAGCGAGCGGCACGGCGCTGACCGTCACCCTCGTTCGGGCTGGTGATGACGCCGGCGTTCGTGCCTTCCATCTTCAGGAAGCAGCGAGACGTGCGCCCAGTGCCGCGGCCTTGACCTATGCTCCGGTCAGTTCAGGCTGGAGGCTGCCGCTCTTCGGCTCATACCCGGATGGCCGGATCGAACATCCCCCCGTCCTGCGCGAACGCGGCAAGCCGCGCGATGGAGCGACCGTAAGCACTCTCCGTGCAACGGCCCGTTACGATACCGGATCAGGCGCCTCCCGCACCATTTGCGTACGGATGTGCGACGGCTATCACATGCCGCTTGGCCATTTGCGATCGCAAGCTGACTGGCCGGCGCATGAGGCCCTTTGCACGGCGATGAATCCCGGCATCCCGGTCAAGGTCTTCCGCGTTCCTGCCGGCGCCGCGGATATCGACGGCGCCGTGGCCTCCGACGGCAGGACCTATGGCTCCCTGCCCGTTGCCTATGGTCACGAGACATCGTCTGACCCGGGCTGCAGGCCCACCGTCCCGTCTGCCGGTGATCGCCGTGTCTCTCTTCTGCGGGATTTCACCCTGCGCCCAGGCGACTCGGTGGTGCTTGATGGCAAGGTGACAACCTTTGAGGGCTCTTCCACCTGGCCTTACAACCCGAGGAATTTCCGCGATTTTCGGTCGTCGAACGAACTCAACGCCAATCAACGCCGGATGATCGACGACACGGTCGGCGTTTCCAGCCGTGAAGGCCAGATGCTGGCCCTGCGTCGCGACATGACGGTGCGGGAGGCGAAGATCGGTGATGCCACCACGATCGAGCTGCGCGGCCGTTTCGAGAGCGGCTCAGGTGAAACCGCAACCGCCTCGAACATGCAGCGCATCGTCATTTCGCCGGCAAGCTGAACCCCTCTCCAGGCATTTTGGCCGGGCACGCTGCGTTAAGCATCGCGCCCGTTTTGCATGCGCGAACGCCGACGGGCCGTTGATGATTAACGAAAAGTAAACTACACCCCAAGGGCGGCGGACGAAGAACAAGCGCKAGTGGAGTAGACGCGATGTTTCGTGTCCGTGAGATCCCCGACCGGGAAGACCCACCATTAGGCAGCCCTGTCCCCGTCGTTGCGCTGGAGCGTAATGCTCACGGCAAGAAACGAACGGGCCGCTTCGCGGCGATGACTGCGCTTGGCCTTGTGCTCGGAGCGGGTGGCGCGATCGGCACGATCTCGCTCGTCCAGGCTGGCGACGATGCCGGCGTCCGCGACTTTCAGCTCCAGGAAGCGGCGAACCGCCGTGCTATGCGCGCCCCGCAAGCCGGCGCCTATCATGCCCCCATCGCCTATGCGCCCGCGCGTGGCATCTGGAACCTGCCCCTGACGCGCAGCGTACCGAACGGGCGCATCGCGCACCCGCCCGTGGTCTTGAACCCTTTCAGGACGGTCGAACCTCCGCGTCAGGCGGCCCGGCGCCCCACGACGCAGCACAGCGTTGCACGCCTCGATACCGTCTCCGGCAGTGGACATGGCGCGCGCACCATCTGCGTGCGGCTCTGCGACGGCTTTCATGCGCCGATCGGCAATCTGAATGCCCAGTCTGACCTAACGGCACACGACGCCCTCTGCCGGGCGATGAACCCCGGCGTCCCGGTCAAGGTCTTCCGCGTTCCCGCCGGTGCCAGCACGATCGACGGCGCCGTTTCGGCAGATGGCAAGACCTATGGCTCGCTCCCCGTTGCCTATGGCCATGAGAAATCCTCTGATCCAGCCTGCCGGCCGGCGATTGTCGCCAGCGGCGAGCGCCGCGTCTCGCTGTTGCGCGATATCACGCTTCGTCCCGGCGACAGCGTCGTTCTGGACGGCAAGGTCACGACCTTCACGGGCTCGTCGCAGTGGCCCTATAGCCGGCGCGATTTCGTCGATTTCAGATCGGCGCGGGAACTCAGTGCCGGCGATCGGCGCGGCATCGACGAGCGGGTCGGCATTTCACGCGTCGAAGCGCAGATGCAGGCGCTGCGCCGCAAGCTGCGCACGCGCGAAGCCTCGCTTCGTGACGAGACCGTGATGAGCGATGCAATCGAATTGCGCGGCTCGATCGATCCGCCAACGCGCGGGCCGGTCCGCGTGATCGCCGGGCCGGCGTTCCGGCTTTTGCCTTAGTTCCAACAGGCCTGCCGGCCGACTTTCGGCGGCCCGATGTCAGTCTTGGGCGCTGGTTCGAAGGCGCATCTTCTTTGAATTAATCTAAAGAGGATGCAATTTAGAAAACCTATAAGCAATTGATCTATAACGCTTTTCAATTGACCGCCCTAGCGTCAGGCAATACCGCTCCAGCACCACGAACGTGCAGAGGGCATCTACGCCCGAAGGAGCGAACCATGATCGACAAAACTCGCCTGTCCCTCATCGCCCTGGCGTCCTGCCTGCTCGCTACCCCGGTCCTGGCCCAGAGCGTCAATCTCTACACGACGCGCGAGCCGGCCCTGCTCAATCCCGTCGTCGAGGCCTTCACCAAGGACACCGGCATCAAGGTCAACACGGTGTTCCTGAAGGACGGGCTCGAGGAGCGCATCAAGGCCGAGGGCGCAAACAGCCCGGCCGATGTCATGATCATGGTCGACGCCGCGCAGATGATCTCGGCCGCCAATGCCGGCGTCACCCAGCCGATCAAGTCTGCGGCCGTCGACAAGATCGTCCCGGCGCAGCTGCGCGATCCGCAGGATAACTGGGTCACCCTGACCAAGCGCGCCCGCATCGTCGTCGTCTCGAAGGATCGCGTGCCGCAGGATGCGATCACCTATGAGGACCTCGCCGACCCGAAGTGGAAGGGCAAGTTCTGCATCCGCGGCGGTCAGCACCCCTACAACAACGCTCTCTTTGCCGCCTATCTCGCGCGCAACGGCGCCGACAAGACCGAGACGTGGCTCAAGGCACTCAAGGCCAACACCGCGCGCAAGCCGGGCGGCGGCGACCGTGAAGTCGCGCGCGACATCCAGTCCGGGCTCTGCGATATCGCAGTGATCAACACCTACTATATCGGCCTGATGAGCATTGCCGCGAACGAGCAGAAGGGCTGGTTCGAGGCGATCAAGCCGCTGAAGACCACCTTCGCCAATGGCGGCACCCATGTGAACATCTCGGGCGCCGCCATCGCCAAACACGCCCCCAATCGTGAAAACGCGGTCAAGCTGATCGAGTACATGCTTGGCGACAAGGCGCAGACCATCTATGCCGACGGCAATTTCGAGTTCCCGGTCAACCCGGACGTCAAGGAAAGCGCCGCTGTGAAGCTGCTGGGCAAGGTCAATGTCGATACCACCCCGCTGACCGAGATCGGCAAGAACCGCAAGGCGGCCGCTGACCTCGTCGACAAGGTCGGCTTCGACAATTGAGCCTGTCTCCCACGGCTGGAGAAATGCGACGGTCGCCACGCCTGTGGCGGCCGTCGAGCCGTTTTGTCTGGGCTTCGGTTGCGGGTGCCGGGCTTGTCGCGCTGCCAGTTCTCGCGCTCGGCCTGACCGCGCTTTCGCCGGCAGCATCGTCGATCTGGCCGCATCTTGTCGCCAATGTCATTCCCGATGCGCTGGCGAACACCGCCATGCTTCTTGCCGGCGTCGGCCTGCTCTGCAGTCTCATCGGCGTCGGCACGGCCTGGCTCGTCACCCAATATGAGTTTCCCGGCCGTCGCGCCTTCGAATGGCTGCTCGTGCTGCCATTGGCGATCCCGACTTATCTGACGGCCTATATCTATGTTGAGTTCCTGGGCTTCCAGGGACCGCTGCAGACGGCCTTGCGTGCGGTGACGGGCTATCGCAGCCTGCGCGACTACTGGTTTCCCGACCCGCGCAATCTGGCGGGCGCGATCTTCGTCATGGGGATCGTGCTCTACCCTTACGTCTATCTCAGCGTCCGGGCGCTGTTCGGCCTGCAGAGCGCGACGATCGTCGAGTCGGCGCGGACGCTCGGAGCCGCGCACGGCACCTTGTTCTGGCGGATTGGCTTGCCCATGGCGCGCCCGGCGCTCGTCGCAGGGTTGACCCTGGCACTGCTCGAAACACTCAACGATATCGGCGCGACCGAATATCTCGGGGTCCGCTCCCTGACCCTGTCGATCTACACGACCTGGCTCAATCGCGGCTCTCTGGCGGGCGCAGCCCAGATCTCCTGCGTGATGCTTCTCCTCGTGGTCGCCCTGATCGCAACCGAGGCGAGACTGCGCGGCGCGCGCCGCTTCACGCTCTCGGTGCGCCAGCCCCGCGCCGTCGGCCGCCGGCTCCTGTCCGGGCGCATTGCGCTCGCAGCCAGCGCCGCCTGCGCCCTGCCCCTGCTGCTTGGCGCGCTTCTGCCGATGGGCTTTCTCCTCCAGGAGGTCCTGACGCGCGGCCTGCTGCATCAGTTCGACATGGCCCTGCTGCGCAATCTCCTGAATGCCCTGCTGCTGTCGGCTGGCGCCGCGCTGATCGTGGTGACGCTTGGCCTTTGCATCGTGGCTGCAGGCCGGCTCGGCCGCGAAACCTGGCTGCCGGCGCTCGCGCGCATCGCCTCGCTTGGCTATGCGCTGCCCGGCACGGTGCTCGCGCTTGGACTGCTCGTCCCGCTTGCCGCCTTCGACAATCTCGTCGCCGACACCGTCTCCGCATTGTTCGGCGTCAGTCCTGGTCTCATCCTGATCGGCTCGGGTGCCGCTCTCGTGATTGCCTATGTCGTACGCTTCCTGTCGATCGCGATCTCCGGCATCCAGAGCGGTCTCGCCCGGATCTCGCCGAGGATCGACGATGCCGCGCGCGCCCTCGGCTCAAGCTCGGGCGAGGTGTTGCGGCAGGTGCATTGGCCGCTCGCTCGCCCTGCCATCGCTGCGGCCGCCTTGCTCGTATTCGTCGACTGTCTGAAGGAGCTGCCCGCGACGCTGCTGCTGCGACCGCTGAACGTCGACACGCTCGCAACCATCGTCTACGGACATGCCTCACGCGGCATGTTCGAAGACGGAGCGCTGGCCGCGTTGCTGATCGTGATCGCCGGCCTCTATCCCGCCATCATTCTGGCACGAGCCGGTGGCACGAAGGGGTGACACCGTAAGGCGTTGCGGCTCTCTTTGCCGATCCACAGCTTGTATGCCGGAAATAGGCTCCTCAACTCGACAAGCCGCCCGGCATCGTCATAAACAATTTTAGCTTGACCTCCGGTTCGATTCCGGTTGCAGCCCGGCCGAAGGCCCATGACACGACGCGTTTCCATTCTCGCCTATTCGCTCGCCATCGGCCTGGTGCTGCTTGGCCTGCAATCCTGGGGCGTTGCCGTTGGGCTGGTCGAGCGACATGTCGTTGCCCGCATCGAGGATCGCACCGGCCTCAAGGTGACCAGCCTCGAGCATGCGAGCATCGTCCTTCTGCCTTTGCCGCGGGTCGAGCTCTCGCAAGTCAGCTTCAAGCAACATGACGGCCTGCTCTCCGGCAAGGCGTCGCAGCTCAAGGCCCGCGCCCGCCTGCTGCCGCTTCTGGCAGGGCGCCTCTCCTTCGACCGGATCGATCTGATCTCTCCCCAAATCGATGCCACAGTTTCAGGCAGGGACGATGAGCTCTCGGAATGGCTCGCGCCGCCCCTTGCCTATCTCACCAGCCTCACGAACCAGAGCCGGATCGTGATCATTTCGGGTTCGGTCTTTGCGCGGGCCGAAGGCGCGATCCGCACCATCCTGCGCGATGTCAATCTGATCATCGAGGACCGCGACCCCGAGGAGCCGATCATCGCCTCGGGCTCCGTGACCTGGCGCGGCGTCGCGACCAATCTCAGTGTTGTCTGGCCGGTCGCCGGGGAAAGCGCCAGGCTCTCCTTGTCCGCGACCTCCGAACGGATGAACCTGCGCCTTGACGGCATACGATCCGGCCTGCGCGAGCCGGTCTTCAATGGGCAATTGAGCCTCTCGACGCCGTCGCTCCCGGAACTGTTCGACTGGTTCGGTGAAACGCCCCGCCTCGCGCCTGCCATCGGACAGCTCAGCATCGCCGCTGAAGCCCAGATCAAGGCCAACGAGATCTCGCTCAGCAACGCAAGCGCCATCTTCGACGGGGACCGCCTCGACGGCGCGATCATGCTCGGCGAAGCCGGCCAACGCTGGTCCCTCTCCGGAACACTCGCCGGCGCGACGCTCGATCTTGGCCGCATGACCAATCGGCTCGGCCTGCCCAAACCCGGCACCGGGCTCGCCAACCCGACGCCGCTCGAATTCGAGGCCTGGACGGCGCATGACATCGACCTGCGCGTCTCGGTGGATGCCGCCCGCCTCGGCGGCGCCCGTCTCAGTGATGTCGCGACCCAGTTGCTCGTCAAGAAGGGCCGCTTCGAGGCCGGGCTGCTTCGCGCGACTGCCTATGGCGGCAGCGTCAAGGGCCGCCTGCTTGCGAGTGCGACCCCGAACACCATCGACGTGAAGCTGCAAGGCAATCTCGACCGGATCAATCTCGGGCAAAGCGCAACCGACCTGCCCGAACTGCCGAGACTGAGCGGGCAAGGCAATCTGCAGTTCGCGCTGGATGGCACGGGCACCACGGCCGAGGCCGTTCTCGCCTCCTTGAACGGAAAGGCGAGCCTCAGTCTGCGTCAAGGCGAGCTTGGCGGCTTTGCTTTCATCGACCTGCTGCGTCGTGCCGAGCGCAATCCTGTGGCGGCCCTGCGGGAATGGCGGCAGGGCAAGACGCCATTCGACAGCGCGAGCGCTACGGCGAATGTCGCCGATGGCATCGCGACAATCACTGATGCCCAGATGACGGGCCCGACCTATCGTCTCACGCTCGCAGGCCAGGCATTCCTGCAGCAAGGCTGGATCGAGATGGCCGGCCAGCTGGCCCAGCAGAGCGGCTCCCTGACGGTGCCCCTCGTCCTGCAGGGCCCGCTCGAAGGTCCATCGCTGGCGCTCAACTCGGAAGCCACCTTGCGTCCTGCCGGCAGCACCCTGCCAAATCTCCTGACGCGCTGACGGTCGCCCGGCTTAGTCAGCCACCACCCGCGCAGATTTGAGCCGCGGCCTGCCCCCGCAGCCTCGCAATTGACCTGTCCACGGACCGGGTGTTTCCTCATCGCAGTCAGCGCGGAAACCACGCCATGCGTGCACCAACGGGATCGATCGTCGGGCTCTGTTCCGCCTCAGCCACCATGTTTGCAATGGGGATGGCGTTCCTCGGCTACTGGGGTGTGCATGAGCCGGTGCCATGGCGGCGGCTCGACATCGTCATCGTCACCCTGGCCTTTGCCGGCTTTGCCTCACTGGGCTCGGTCACCTGGATCGCAACCACACCCGTATCAGCAGATAGTGACGAGAAGGTCGTACCCGCCCGGCGGGCCTTCGCCCTGGGCGTGTTTGCGATCTGGCTGTCTGTTCTTGTCGCGGTCCTGGCGGCATGACGTCGAGAATGTTCGACATCATGCCTCGGTTGTTCCACAGCCCAAGCTTCAGGTCATTTCAAACCTGAAACAAGCCGGCTTCAGCCTTCCTGAGCAGGCTCGTCCGCAGGCGCAGGGCCTTCGTCCTCGGCCTCGTCGTCCCCTGCATCACCGATGCATTCGACCGAGACGACCTTCTCACCGGCTGCGGTGTTGAACACCGTGACACCCTGGGTCGAGCGGCCGGCAATGCGGATGCGGTTGTCCGGTCCCTTGTCGACCGGCACGCGGATCACCTGCCCGCCATCGGTCACGAGCATGATCTGGTCCGTATCGACCGCCGGGAAGGAGGCGATCAGCTTGCCGTTGCGCTCGTTCACCACCATGGCGACGATGCCCTTGCCCCCGCGTCCGGTGACCCGGTACTCGAAGGACGAGGTGCGCTTGCCGTAGCCCTTCTCGGACACCGTCAGGATGAACTGCTCCGCAGCACCCATCTCGGCATATTTCTCCTGGCCGAGTTCGATATCGCTGGCGGCCTCCTCGCCCTCGCTCGCCTGGACCGGCTCGGAGGTGTCGTCGCCTTCGCCATTCAGGGCCTTGCGGGCAGCAGCAGCGCGCTTGAGATAGGCGGCGCGCTCATCCGGCGTCGCATCGAGATGATGCAGGATGGCAAGCGAGATCACCTCGTCGCCATCGGCGAGGTTGATGCCGCGCACGCCGGTCGAGTCGCGCCCCTTGAAAACGCGCACTTCGGGCACGGCGAAGCGGATGCACTGGCCGGCCGCCGTGGTCAGCAGCACGTCGTCATGCTCCGAGCAGATCTGGACGTCGACGATGGAGTCTCCCTCGTCGAGCTTCATCGCGATCTTGCCGTTGCGATTGACCTGCACGAAGTCCGAGAGCTTGTTGCGGCGGACATTGCCCGTCCGGGTCGCGAACATCACGTCGAGCCGCTCCCAGCTCTCCTCATCCTCCGGCAACGGCATCACCGTGGTGATGCGCTCATCCTTCTCCAGCGGCAGCATGTTGTTGAGGAACTTGCCGCGTGCATTCGGCGCCGCCAGCGGCAACCGCCAGACCTTCTCCTTGTAGGCCTGGCCGCGCGAGGAGAAGAAGATGATCGGCGTATGGGTGTCGGCAACGAAGAGCCGGGTGACGAAATCCTCGTCCCTGGTCGACATGCCCGAACGGCCCTTGCCGCCACGCTTCTGCGCCCGATAGGTCGAGAGCGGCACGCGCTTGATGTAACCGGCATGGGACACGGTCACCACCATGTCCTCGCGCGCGATCAGGTCCTCGTCGTCGAGATCCGAACCCCAGTCCTGGATCACCGTGCGACGCGGCGTGGCGAAGGCAGCCTTCACCTCGGTGAGCTCGGTCTTGATGATCGACTGGATACGGGCGCGTGAGCGCAGGATCTCGAGATAATCCGCGATCTCGGTTGCGAGCTTGGCGAGTTCTTCGCCGATCTCGTCGCGGCCGAGGGCGGTCAGGCGAGCAAGGCGCAATTCGAGGATCGCCTTGGCCTGCGCATCGGACAGGCGATAGGTGCCGTCCGGGTTGAGCGGATGACGCGGATCGTCGACCAGTGCGATCAGCGGCGCGATATCCTCGGCCGGCCAGTTGCGATCCATCAGCGAGGCGTGCGCAGCCGCCGGGGTCGGCGCGGTGCGGATCAGGCGGATGACCTCGTCGATATTGGCGACGGCGGTGGCAAGGCCGCAGAGCACATGGGCGCGTTCGCGCGCCTTGTTGAGCAGGTAGCGTGTGCGCCGGGAGACGACCTCCTCGCGGAACTCGATAAAGGCCGAGATGAAGTCCTTGAGGTTCAACACCTCCGGCCGACCGCCATTGAGCGCGACCATGTTGGCGCCGAACGAAGTCTGCAACGGCGTATAACGGTAGAGCTGGTTCAGCACGACATCGGCCATGGCGTCGCGCTTGACCTCGATGACGACACGCACGCCCTCGCGGCTGGATTCGTCACGCAGATCGGAAATGCCTTCGATCCGCTTCTCGCGAACCAGATCGGCGATCTTCTCGACCATCGAAGCCTTGTTCACCTGGTAGGGAACCTCGGTGACGATGATCGCCTCGCGCTCCTTGCGCAGCTCCTCGATATGCGTCTTGGACCGCATCACGATCGAGCCACGACCGGTGTGATAGGCGGAGTGGATACCGCTCTTGCCCATGATCGAGGCGCCGGTCGGGAAGTCCGGACCAGGTACGATCTCGATCAGGTCGTCGATCGAGAGCTCGGGATCGTCGATAAGCGCGATACAGGCATCGATCACCTCGCCGAGATTATGCGGCGGAATATTGGTCGCCATGCCGACCGCGATGCCGCCCGCGCCGTTGACGAGCAGGTTCGGATAACGCGCCGGCAGAACCCGCGGCTCATGCTCCTTGCCGTCATAGTTCGGCTGGAAATCGACGGTGTCGAGGTCGAGATCCTCGAGCAGCGGCATCGCCGCCTTGTCGAGCCTGGCCTCGGTATAACGATCGGCCGCCGCGGAATCGCCATCCATCGAGCCGAAATTGCCCTGACCGTCGATCAAGGGCAGGCGCAGCGAGAAATCCTGCGCCATGCGGACCAGCGCGTCATAGACCGCCATGTTGCCGTGCGGATGGTACTTACCCATCGTATCGCCGACGATGCGGGCGCATTTGGTATAGGGCCGGTCCGGCAGGTTCTTGTTCTCGTGCATCGAGAACAGGATGCGCCGGTGCACCGGCTTCAGGCCGTCGCGGACGTCGGGAAGAGCGCGGCTGACGATCACGCTCATGGCGTAATCGAGATAGCTCTTCTTCATCTCGTCAGTGATGGCGATCGGCTTGATGTCGCCGCCGAAATGCGCGTCTTCCGGCTGGCCGCCGCGCGTGCCGTTGTCGTCTTCGCTCAAGGGATGAGGTCCCGTTTTCTACGATTTTTCAAGCTTCTGGCTATCCGATTCCGCCCCGCGAAGCCAGCAAAAGACGAATCTCTCCAGAGAAATTAAAACCGTTCCTTGTCAACGCGTTACGAGTCGTTTTTGACTCACTTTCCGAGCCCTCCCACATTGCCGCCATGTTTGACCGGCGCGAGCGCGTGACGGAGCCGGAAAACCGCTCGGCAAATTTCGCTCCTACGCCTAGTGACGCGGGCTCGGCAGCATGCCTAAGCTCCACGATGTTCCTGGAATATCTCACCTCCGCCCTCGTCACACTGCTGGTCACCCTCGATCCGCCGGGTCTCGCACCGATCTTCCTGTCCCTGACGCGCGGCATGTCGGCCGACGAGCGCAGGCAGGTCGCGGTGCGCGCCTGCATCATCGCCTTCGGCATCATGGCCTTCTTCGGACTTGCGGGCGATATCGTGCTGAAGGCGCTCGGCGTCTCGCTGCCGGCCTTCCGCATCGCAGGCGGGCTGCTGCTGTTCTGGATCTCGTTCGAGATGGTGTTCGAGCGCCGCAACGAGCGCAAGCAGGCGACGGCCGAGACCGCAATCACTCTCGACCACATCCGCAACGTTGCCGCCTTCCCGCTCGCCATCCCCCTGATGGCAGGCCCCGGCTCGCTGACCGCGATGATGCTGCTCGCCGGACGCGCCAATGGCGATCTCGCCATGCTCGGCTCGCTGGCGGTCATCTGCGGGCTGGTGATCGCCTCATGCCTCGTGACCTTCCTCATGGCGACGCCGATTGCGCGCCTCCTTGGTGTCACCGGCAATGTCGTTCTGACCCGTCTGCTCGGCGTGATCCTTGCCGCGCTCGCCGTGCAATTCGTCATCGATGGCGTGCGGGCCGTGGTCGGAGGCGGCTAGGACGTGGCCGCCCCCCTTGAAAGGGGCATCACAGTCATGGCCAGGCTTGCCCGTTCATCGGCGCATGTGCCGCTCATCATCGTTCAAAGGCCCATGCCCTGTGCAGGACCGAGCATGAGACGCCGACGCGCCTCACTTCTCCAGGAAGGCCCGGATCGCCCCTTCGGCCTGCTTCATCGAGATGACGCCGTCGAGATGCCCACGCGAGCCCTGGATGGTGATGTGGGAGATGTCGACGCCGCCCTGCTTCATGCCATCGACCGTGCTGGCGATGGTATCCGCAGTGAAGACCAGATCCTTCGGCTGCGTGATCAGCAGCACCGGCGCCTTGATCTTCGACGCGCCATTGGCGAGCGAGGTTCCGCCAGCGGCAAAAAGCTGGTTGGCCTTCACGAGATAGAGGAAATGGTTCGCGTCTGACAGCTTGGCGCGCGCCTCACCGGCATTGTCGAGAATGCTCTGGACCTGGAACCTGTTTCCGAGCGCTTTGGCGGGGTCCTCACCTTCCTTGGCGGGCCTGCGCCCGAAGGTGCCATTGGTCCAGTCACGGTGGTTCGCCTGCAGCGTCACCACTGCCAGCGCCTTGGCGAGGCCGGCATTGGGCGGGGTGCCACCGTAATAGTCGCCCTTGTTCCAGTTGGGATCGACCAGGATCGGCGCCGCCCAGACATCGAGCCAGGCGATGAGCTGCGCATCGGCTTCGGCCGCGCCGATGACCGGCATCGCCTTGGCGACCATCTCCGGATGGCTTGCTGCCCATTCCCAGGTCTGGAGCGCGCCCATGGATGGGCCGGCGACCAGCGCCAGCTTCCTGATACCCAGGCTCTCGACCAGTGCCTTCTGGACATTGACGAAGTCGCCGACCGTGACGATCGGGAAATCGAGCGCGTAGGGCTTCCCGGTATCGGGATTGAGCGAAGCCGGGCCGGTGGTCGTCGTCTTCGGATCGCCGGTGTTGAGGTTCACCAGCGTATCGGAGGACAGGACGAAGTACTTATTGGTGTCGATCGCCTTGCCGGGACCGACAATCGCATCCCAGTAGCCTGGCGCGGCATCCCTTGCGTCGTACTTGCCGGCGGCATGCGAATTGCCCGAGAAGAAATGGCAGATCAGGATCGCATTCGACTTGTCGGCATTGAGCGTGCCGTAGCTCTCCCAGCCGACCTTGACGTTCTTGAGTGTGCGCCCGCCTTGCGTCGTGAAGCTCGGCAGCTCGAACACCTTCTTCTCGACCATCAGGTCCTGTGCCGCTGCCATTCCCGCCACCACCATGCAAGCAGCGCCAAGGGCGCCTGCGATCCAGTTCTTCATGCCGCTTCCCTTCCCAAGGACAGCCGTCACGCGGCCTTGGGAAGCATCAGAGCGGATTTCGGGCAGAAGCGGAAGCGGGAAGCCGAGCGCTCAGACCGTTTCGAGCAGCCCCTTGATCAGGGCTCGACGCGGTGCGATCGAGGAGATCAGGGCGTATTCCTCGAGCGTATGGGCGCCATTGCCGTCGATGCCGAGACCATCCAGCGTCGGCACGCCGAGCGCCGCCGTGAAATTGCCGTCGGAACCACCACCGGTCATCGGGCAGTCCTGAAGATCGAAGCCGACCTTCGCTGCAACGCCACGCGCTGTCTCGAACAACTGCGCGACCGTGCTCGACTTCTCATAGGGCGGCCGATTCATGCCGCCCGTCACCGTGATCTTCACATCGGGATCGCGGGGCGTGAGCCCAAGAATGCGGTTCTCCATCATCTGACCGTCGGCAAGCGTGGTGACGCGCACATCGACGCTGAACCAGGCATGCTGCGGAATCACGTTCGCCGCCGTGCCGCCGCCGATCAAGGCGACCGACGTGGTGATGCCGCGCGCATAGTCCGTCATGCCCTCGATGGCGAGGATCTGATGCGCCGCCTCGCGGATGGCGCTGCGTCCGTCAGCATGGCGTGAGCCTGAATGGGCCGGGCGCCCCTCGAGCCTGACGTCGAAGCGGCCGACACCCTTGCGGGCCGTGACGATGCGGCCACCTTCGCGCGCCGGCTCGGTGACCAGCACCGCCGCCGACTGCCGCCCGATATCCTCGATCACCGAACGGGTGGTCGGCGAGCCGATCTCCTCGTCGGGCGTGAACAGGAAGATCATCGGCCGCTTGGCCGAGCCCGCCTTGGCCACATCCTTGAAGGCTTGCAGGGCGAGCCAGGCACCGCCCTTCATATCATAGACGCCAGGACCATAGAGCCTGTCGCCCTCGATCCGGACAGGCAAATCCTTGGCACTCGTCCCGACCGGGTGGACCGTGTCGAGATGTGACATGACCGAAATGGCCTTCTCGCCATTATCGAGCCCGGCCCTCAGGATCACGCTGTCTCCGAGGCCGTCGCGCCCCGGCAGGCGCTCGACCGCGATCGGCAGGCCTTCGACCTCCTTGGCGACGAGGTCCATCATGCCGTTCACGCCAGGAGCGTGATGGGTGGGGCTTTCCAGCGCGATCCAGACGGACAGGGCTGAGGCGGCGGGATCAGTGTTGCTCATGAGCGCTGCACATACGCCCGTTCCCCCATTGCGCACAAGGATTTCACACGCCGGGGCGGAGATGCCTGCCCCGCATGACAGATCGATCGGAAGGGCCGGGCTGCCCGCCCTCAGCCTTKACAACGGCTGCGCCACGTTAAATAACAACTACGTTATATAACCAATTGGTAATTAAATGACGCCATCCAGCCGGCTCGACACCACCTTCGCCGCCCTGGCCGATCCGACACGGCGGGCGATCCTGGCACGCCTCGCCCTTGGCGAGGCTTCGGTGACCGAGCTGGCCCAGCCCTTCGCTATGAGCCAGCCGGCCATCTCCAAGCATCTCAAGATGCTGGAGCGCGCTGGACTGATTTCGCGCGGACGGGACGCACAACGTCGCCCCTGCCGGCTCGAGCCCCAAGCTCTCGCCGACGCAAATGGCTGGCTCGAAGGCTATCGCCAGTTCTGGGAGACGACCTTCCAGCGCCTCGACCTCCTTCTCGACGAGATGAAGGCCGAGAAAGGCATGAAACCCAAAGGAGAGTGACGATGATGACGACCGCCGATCTGTCCGTCTCGACGCCCAGCGACCGCGAGGTCCTGATGACCCGCCTCTTCAACGCACCGCGCGAGCTGGTCTTCGAGGCCATGAACCGGCCTGAGCTGCTGAAGAGGTGGTTGAGCGGCCCTCCAGGCTGGTCACTGCAGCATTGCGAGGTCGATTTTCGGGTCGGCGGCAGCTTCCGCCACGTCTGGCACGGACCGGACGGCACCGTGATGGGAATGGGCGGGATCTACCGCGAGATCGCGCGCCCTGAGCGTATCGTCCGAACCGAACTGTTCGACCAGGACTGGACCGGGGGCGAGGCCATCGCGACGCTGGTTCTGACGGAGCAGGCGGGCAAGACCGAACTCGCGCTGACCGTACTCTATTCCTCGCGCGAGGCCCGCGACGGCGCGCTCAGGAGCGGCATGAAGGAAGGCGTCGCCGCAAGCTACGGGAAGCTCGACACCCTGTTCGCTGAAAGGCGGCAGGCCGCCTGAGCCATTCCACCTGAGCCGTTTCACCGATCAGTTCCGGAAGCCCTGCACTCGCAGCATTCGGGCGACCGCCCCGCGCTCAGCAAGCAAGAGGAGGAGACGACCATGCAGAAGATCACCCCGTTCCTGTGGTTCGATGGCCAGGCTGAGGAGGCGGCAAAATTCTACACCTCCATCTTCAAGAATTCGAAGCTCGGCGGCGTCTCGCCTATGGCCGCATCCTTCGAGCTCGAAGGCCTGCAATTCACGGCACTCAATGGCGGCCCACGCTTCAAGTTCACGGAAGCGATCTCGCTCTATGTGAACTGCGAAACCCAGGACGAGGTCGATTACTACTGGGACAGGCTCGGAGACGGTGGACAGATCCAGCAATGCGGCTGGCTGAAGGACAGGTTCGGCATCTCCTGGCAGGTCATCCCGTCAGTGCTGCCCAAGCTGTTGAGCAGTCCCGAACAGGAGAAGGCCGGCCGGGCCATGCAGGCGATGATGCAGATGCAGAAGATCGACATCGCCGCGCTTCAGAGGGCCTATGACGGCTAAAGCATCGGCCCGAAAAGTAGATTGCGGTTTTCGGGAAAGCCGATGCAAACACAGAAGCTTAGAACATCGGACCGGATATGATATCCGGTCCGATGTTCTAAGCGGCGCGCAGTCACGGCTAGGCCCGGCGCGCGCGTCAGACGCGCCTGACGTTCTAGAAGGTCGGGAAGCTCCGCGCTCAAGTCCGTTCCTCAGCTTGCGCGACAGCGCAGCTTCAGCCCACTCGTTATTGCGGGTGCCCGATAGACGGTCCTTCGCGCCTGGACGGCGGTCGGGTCTGACTGCTCGAGCGCGAATAAATGCAATCTCGCACCGAGATTCGCGATCTAAGTCATCGAATGCCGCTTGCCGCTCTTGGCAATGATGGAGGGAGAGCCGCCCCGTCCTTCGGATATCAACAAAAAGGCCGCTCCGAACGGTCGGGAGCGACCTTCTGATCCTGAGGAGATTGCGATCCGCAAAGCGGTTCGCCCTCGCTTGCCCTAGAACGGGATATCGTCGTCCAGGTGGGTGCTCGACGAACGCCCGCCGCCGCCGCTGGACATAGCCGGCTGGCGCGAGCCGCCACCGCTGCCCATCGGGCTCGAACGCCCGAAGGAACCGCCGCCGCCCGAACGGTCCTCGACCGAACCGCCGCCCTCGCCATACTCGTCCGATCCGCCCTGCCCGCGGCTGTCGAGAATGGTGAGTTCGCCGCGGAAGCGCTGCAGCACGATTTCGGTCGTGTACTTCTCGACGCCGGACTGATCCTGCCACTTGCGCGTCTGGAGCTGGCCCTCGATGTAAACCTTCGAGCCCTTCTTCAGATACTGCTCCGCGACCTTGGCGAGATTCTCGTTGAAGATCACCACCGAGTGCCACTCGGTCTTTTCCTTGCGCTCACCGGACTGCTTGTCGCGCCAGGTCTCGGACGTGGCGATGCGCAGATTGACGACCGGCTCGCCGCTGCCGAGCCGGCGCACCTCGGGGTCGCGCCCGAGATTACCGACCAGAATGACCTTGTTGACGCTACCAGCCATGAGAGGCTCCATTTCCTGCGCACATCTGCAAATCCGATCGACGACCGGAGCCGGACCCTAGCGCCCGCAGACGTCACTATCAACAATGTTCTTGCTTTGTTCAAGCTCGTTTTGCAGAGTTGTCCCCTGTCTTCATCAGGATTCGCGAGGCAGCCGCCGGAGGTCGGACGAGCCTCGGCGGACGGCGGCACCGATCGCCAAACCGGACGCCCTACTCCTGACGCGAATTGTCAGGAGAAAGACAGCAGCCTATCCCGCTGCATGATATTCATGCCTGCCAGACCGCCGTGAGGCTGGCATGGCCGGGCATTTGCCCTATCTCTACGCCTTACCCGAACGGACGCCCCGATGGCCCGCAAGACCTCTTTGGCTGAACAAGCCGCCACGCTTGAGGACATGTTCGACCGCAACCGCGCGGCCGATCCGAATGCACGCGTGATTTCCGTGCGCGGCGCGCGCGAGCACAATCTCAAGAATGTCGACCTGGCGATTCCGCGCGACAAGCTCGTGGTCTTCACCGGCCTTTCAGGCTCGGGCAAATCCTCGCTCGCCTTCGACACGATCTACGCCGAGGGCCAGCGCCGCTATGTCGAGTCCCTCTCGGCCTATGCCCGCCAGTTCCTCGAGATGATGCAGAAGCCCGATGTCGACCAGATCGACGGGCTCTCGCCGGCCATCTCGATCGAGCAGAAGACGACCTCGAAGAACCCGCGCTCGACAGTCGGCACCGTCACCGAGATCCACGACTACATGCGCCTGCTCTGGGCACGTGCCGGCATCCCCTACTCGCCGGCGACGGGCCTGCCGATCGAGAGCCAGACGGTCAGCCAGATGGTCGACCGGCTGCTGGAGTTGCCGGAGAAGACGCGCGGCTATCTGCTGGCGCCCGTGGTGCGCGGTCGCAAGGGCGAATACCGCAAGGAACTGGCCGACTGGCTGAAGCGCGGCTTCCAGCGCGTCAAGATCGACGGCCAGTTCTACGAGATCCCGGACGCTCCCGCCCTCGACAAGAAGTTCAAGCACGACATCGACGTGGTGGTCGACCGCATCGTCATACGCCCCGACCTCGCCGCACGCCTGTCCGACTCGCTGGAACAGGCTCTGGAGCTCGCCGAGGGTATCGCGGTCTTCGAATATGCCGACGAGAAGGAGGAGAGCGGCGAGGCCAGGCGCATCACCTTCTCCTCGAAATTCGCCTGCCCCGTCTCCGGCTTCACCATCCCCGAGATCGAGCCCAGGCTCTTTTCATTCAACAACCCGTTCGGCGCCTGCCCGACCTGCGATGGTCTCGGCCACGAGATGCGCATCGATGCCAATCTGATCGTGCCCGACAATTCCATCTCACTGAAGAAGGGGGCGATCGCGCCCTGGGCCAAGTCGACCTCGCCCTATTACGGCCAGACACTGGACGCGCTCGCCAAGCATTTCGGCTTCTCGATGACCAAGCCCTGGTCCGAGCTGCCGAAGCAGGCGCACGATGCCATCCTGTTCGGCACCGGCACCGAGCCGGTGCGGTTCGCCTATAATGACGGCCTGCGCGCCTATGAGGTGAAGAAGCCCTTCGAGGGCGTCATCACAAACATGGAGCGGCGCTGGAAGGAGACGGAGTCCGACTGGGCGCGTGAGGAAATCGGCCGCTTCATGTCCGAGACGCCCTGCGCCGCCTGCAACGGTTTTCGCCTGAAGCCCGAGGCGCTGGCGGTGAAGATCGCCGGTAGTCATATCGGCGAGATTTCCCGCCTCTCGGTTCGCGATGCGCTGGCCTGGGTCTCCGATCTGCCGCGCCATCTCACGCCGAAGCAGACCGAGATCGCGACGCGCATCCTCAAGGAGATCCGCGACCGCCTGACCTTCCTGCTCGACGTCGGGCTGGAATATCTGACGCTGGCGCGCGGCTCCGGCACGCTCTCGGGCGGCGAGAGCCAGCGTATCCGCCTCGCCTCGCAGATCGGCTCGGGCCTCACCGGCGTCCTCTATGTGCTGGACGAGCCCTCGATCGGCCTGCACCAACGCGACAATGAGCGCCTGCTCGGGACGCTGCGGCGCCTGCGCGACCTCGGCAATACCGTGATCGTCGTCGAGCATGACGAGGACGCGATCCTGACCGCCGACTACGTCGTCGATGTCGGCCCCGGAGCCGGCATCCATGGCGGCGAGATCGTCTCGAAGGGCACGCCGGAGCAGATCCTGGCCGACCCGAACTCGCTGACCGGCCGCTACCTCACGGGCGAGCTCTCGGTGCCGGTGCCGGCCAAGCGCCGCAAACCGCAGAAGGGGCGTTCGCTCAAGATCGTCGGCGCCAGGGGCAACAACCTCAAGGACGTCTCCGTCGAGATCCCGCTCGGGCTCTTCACCTGCATCACCGGCGTCTCCGGCGGCGGCAAGTCGACGCTGGTCATCGACACGCTCTACAAGGCCGTCGCCCGCAAGCTCAACGGCTCGATCGAGCATCCCGCCCAGCATGATCGCATCGAGGGCATGGAGCATCTCGACAAGGTCATCGACATCGACCAGTCGCCGATCGGCCGCACCCCGCGCTCCAATCCCGCGACCTATACCGGCGCCTTCACGCCGATGCGCGAATGGTTCGCCGGCCTGCCCGAGGCGAAGGCGCGCGGCTATCAGCCGGGGCGCTTCTCCTTCAACGTCAAGGGCGGGCGCTGCGAAGCCTGCCAGGGCGACGGCGTCATCAAAATCGAGATGCATTTCCTGCCCGACGTCTACGTCACCTGCGATGTCTGCAAGGGCAAGCGTTACGACCGTGAAACGCTCGAGGTGAAATACCGCGAGCGCTCGATCGCGGATGTGCTCGACATGACCGTCGAGGAGGCGAAGGACCTGTTCAAGGCCGTGCCCTCGATCCGCGACAAGATGGAAACGCTCTCCCGCGTCGGCCTCGGCTATGTCCATGTCGGCCAGCAGGCGACCACGCTGTCCGGCGGCGAAGCCCAGCGCGTGAAACTGTCGAAGGAACTCTCGAAGCGTGCCACCGGCCGCACGCTCTACATCCTGGACGAGCCGACGACCGGCCTGCATTTCCACGATGTCGCCAAGCTCATGGAAGTGCTGCATGAGCTGGTCGAGCAGGGCAATACGGTGGTGGTGATCGAGCACAATCTCGAGGTCATCAAGACCTCCGACTGGATCATCGACATGGGTCCGGAAGGTGGCGATRGCGGCGGCGAGGTCGTGGCTCAGGGCACGCCGGAGGATGTCGTCAAGGTCAGCCGCAGCCATACCGCCCGGTTCCTCAAGGAGGTGCTGGAGCGCCGACCGCTGAAGAAGCCCGCCAAGGCCCCCGCACAAGCGGCGGAATAGGTGTCGAGGAAACGCCGGCTGGCGCCTTGATTCGCGTGAAATTGCACGACCGGCCATGTGCCTGCCGGTGAATTCCGGTCGTTCCAATCATCGAGCGCGGATGCGGCCCCTCCGCTCTGCGTACGGCCCGCGGGACGTAAGGCCCGAAGCTGACGCACCGAGGCGCACAGCCACGTCTCGCAGTCAGGTCTCACAGTCAGGGTAGACCGGCGCCAGTGTGTCCGTAGCCTGCGACGGCAACTTCGCGGAGCGCCGCTTCTTCCTCAACGTTACGCATCTCGCGACATTCCGCCGACTTTCGCCCCGCCGGGCGATGCCGAAAGCAGCCGCGGGCGCGTGCCGCTGCGCCGCAAGGTCGCACGCGCTTTCCGCCGCCTTGTTTACGCCTCGTTAGGCTTCAGGTTCCATCCCTTGAGAACACAAAAGGAGATGAAGCAATGATGAGACTGGCGATCCCGGCGACCTTCGTATTCCTCGCGGTTTCGACCGGAGCAATGGCGAATCCGGCCAAGCCGCTCGGTCAGTTCAAGAACTGGAATGCCTCGTCCTATGCGAGCGGTAATAGCCAACGTTGCTATATCTCCAGCAACCCAATCGCTGAGAAACCTGCCGAGCTTCGCCATGGCGACGTGTATTTCTTCGTCCAGAGCGGCGAGAGCGCTGGCCGCACGGAGTCGAGTTTCCAGACCGGGTACGACTTCGCCAAGGATTCGACCGTCGAGGTCACGATCGGCGAGGAGCGCTTCCGCATGCTGACCGCCGGCCGCAATGCCTGGCTCCAGCGCGTCGAACGCGAGGGCGAGCTGTTCGCGGCGATGAAGGCTGGCGACGAGATGGTGCTCGCAGCGCGCTCGGCCCGCGGCAATGAGACCAGCTACACCTTCTCGCTGGACGGCGTGACCGCCGCCTCGCGGCAACTGCAGCAATGCAGCTGATGGCGGCAGCCGACGCTCACGGCAGCGAGCCCATCAGGCAGCGCGTCTCGGCGCCGGACCGACATAGGTTGACTGCGGGCGAATGAGCCGACCGCCGGCAACCTGCTCCTGGGCATGGGCGATCCAGCCGATCGTCCGTCCCATTGCGAAGACGCAGGTGAAACTGTCGGGCGGGAATGCGAGCGCTTCGAGCAGGAGGGCGGTGTAGAATTCGACATTCGTCTGCAATGCGCGGTTCGGCTTCCGCTCACGAAGAATAGCCAAGGCGGCCTGCTCGACCGCCTCCGCGTAAGCGAGGCGGCCGGAATCCGTATCGAGCTGGCGTATCGCGCGCTTCAATGCGTCGGCACGTGGGTCACGCACGCGATAGACGCGGTGACCGAACCCCATCAGGCGATCACCGCGCTGCAACGCGGCTTCCAGCCAGGCTCGTGCGTTGCCCACCTCGCCGATCTGGTCGAGCATGTCGATCACCGGCCCGGGCGCTCCCCCATGCAGCGGGCCCTTCAGCGCACTCAGCCCGGCCAGCACGGCCGACCCCAGTCCTGCCTGCGTCGACGCGACGACACGGGCGGCGAAGGTCGAGGCATTCAGCCCATGATCGCAAACCGTGACGAGATAAGTATCCAATGCCGCGGCCTGCGCCGGGCTGGCTGCCTCGCCGCGCATCATCCGCAGGATATCGGCCGAGTGGCCCAACCGCCCATCGGGCATGATCGGTGCGAGCCCGCGCTGCAGCCGTATGATCGCCGGCGTGAAGACGGCCGGTGCCGCCAGGAGGCGCAAGGCGGTCGCAGCATCATCGCCATCGGCCAACCGCGCCATCAGCGCGCGAAGCGCTTCGACCGGAGCTCGCCGGACAAGCGTCTCATCGAGACTGGCCACCTCGCCGAACACATCCACCCTGCCCTGGCCGAGCGCAGCTTCGAAGGCATCACCGGGCGGCAATGCGTCGAAGAAGCCAGTCAGCATCAACTGCGCCGCCTCGGCGAAGGTCACGCGGCCGGCAAGGTCGTCGAGACGATGCCCCCGGATGACCAGCTGGCCAGCTGCCCCGTCCACATCCGACAGGACCGTCTGTGCTGCAACGACATTTTCCAACCCATCCGACATCAGGCACTCCCTTGAAGAACTGCCTTGAGGATCGGTTCGGACCGAACTAGAATCAATCTTGAACAATAAAATCAATATATGGCAATGAGCGACTGGTTGACCGCGCAGGAGGTGATGACGCGTCTGCAGCTGAAGCCGCAGACGCTCTATGCCTATGTGAGCCGGGGGCGGATCGAAGCACGGGCGGATACCGGCGCCCCGCGGCGCAGCCTCTACCGCGCTGCCGATGTCGCGCGGCTGGAATACCGGAAGTCACGAGGGCGACGAAACGCGGCGATTGCCGAGGACGCCATCGCCTGGGGCGAGCCGGTGCTGGCATCGAGCATCACGACGATCGCGCATGGGCGGCTGTGGTATCGCGGCCAGGATGCCGAAGCGCTGGCCCGGGCCGCCCGTCTCGAGGATATCGCCCGCCTGCTCTGGGCCTGCGGCGACGCGCGCTTTCCGCCCCAGTTCAATATCGTCGGCCCGGGAACCGGCAATCAGCGGATGTTCGCGATGATCGCGGCACGCGCCGCAGCAGACCCGGTAATCGGCAGCCGGACCCCGAAGGCCTTGTATTTCGAAGCAGCCTCGGTGCTGGACGCACTCGTCGATGCGGTTGCCGGCCGTCCCGGCGAAGGCCCCATTCATGACCGCATCGCGCGCGCCTGGGGTTGCGACCCGACGGGTGCCGATTTCATTCGTACCTGCCTCGTCCTGCTGGCGGACCATGAGCTGAACGCATCGACCTTCGCGGTCCGCGTCACCGCCTCGACACGGGCCTCGCTGGCTGCCTGCGTCCTGGCAGGGCTGTCCGCGCTGTCAGGCCCCTTGCACGGCGGCATGTCGGCCCGGGTTCGCGCCTTCTTCGGCGAAGCGCGGCGGGAGGGTGTCGAGGCCGCGGTCCAATCGCGGCTGGCGCTCGGGACGCCGGTACCGGGGTTCGGGCACCCGCTCTATCCCGAAGGGGATCCCCGGGCGCGGGGGCTGCTGTCGGCCTTCGCTCTTCCCGCCGAATACCAGGAGATTCGTCGCGTCACGGAAGCGATCACCGGCGACGTTCCGAACATAGACTTTGCCTTGACGGCCCTGGCTTCCACACTGGGCCTGCCGCAGGACGCCCCCTTTCAGATTTTCGCTGCGGCACGGTGCACCGGCTGGATCGCCCATGCCCTGGAGCAATTTCAGACTGGCCGCCTCATCCGGCCGCGAGCGCGCTATGTCGGGGTGGCGCCGGGCTCGGCGTGACCCGAAACGGAGGTGCCCGCTAGAGCACACCGTGCCGTTCGAAAACCGAGCGCAAGCTCGCGCCGGCGAGAAGCTCCTCGCGCGTCGTGTCCTCCGCCTCGATCTTGGCAAGGGCGAGCTTCACCACCTCCTCGGCAATGCGCTGCGGCACGACCACCACGCCATCGGCATCACCGAAGATAAAGTCGCCCGGCTCGACCCTTGCTCCGCCGACTTCGACGGCCTCGTCGACCGCCATCATCTCAGCCCGCCCCCTGGTGTCGAGCGGGCCGATGCCGCCATGGAAGAGCGGGAAGCCGAGCTCGCGGATGCGGCGCACGTCGCGAACCAGCCCGTCGGTCAGGCAGCCGGCGGCGCCGCGCACCATCGAGGCCGTGGTCAGGAGCTCGCCCCAGGGCGCGATCCGGTCGGTCGGCCCGTCGCAGGCCAGCACGGCAATCTCGCCGGGTTTCAGGCTGTCGATCAGATCCATCTCGAGCGCGTAGGGATTATGGCCCTCGGCAAGGTGATAGCGCTTCATGTAGAGCCCCGTCCGGGCGAAGCCGCAGAGCATCGTCGCGTCGTCGAGCGGCCGCACGAACGGCTTCACCGCCTGGTTGGGAAAGCCGAGCTGATCGAGCACATCGGAAAGGACAGCGGAGTAGAGCCTGCCCTTCAAGGTTTCCAGATCAGGCAGGGCGGTCAAGGCTGACATCGCGATCTCCTCATGCGGTGCCAGCTTCCGTCCGCCATTCCGGTGCGTCAAGCCGCTCGGAGTTCTGCTCGTGGAACAGGGCGGGTTCCATTCGACAGAAAATCGCTCTGGCGGATCTATAGCTGCGACTGGATCGGCAAGAGGCCGACGATGAACGCCAGCGCGCGGCGGGACGGGCTTGCATCCGGCTCATGTCCGAGACGCCGCGGCTTGCCGTCGCGCTTGCCGTTCCAGTGCAGGCCGCCATCCTCGAGCGAGAGCTCGTAACTGACTTCAGGCGCCGTATCAGCCCTGAAGAGCTGCCGCATCTCGGCCACCAGTGCGGGTTGTTCGAACAGCACCCCCATCTCGGTGTTCAGCGAGGCCGAGCGCGGGTCAAAATTGAACGAGCCGATGAAGCCGGTCTTCCGATCGACCGTGAATGCCTTTGTGTGGAGGCTGGCGCCGCTCGAGCCGAATACGGAGATCTGCTGCCGGCTCGCATAGCGCTGCAGCTCGTAGAGACGCACGCCTCCTTTCAACAGACGCTCGCGGTACTGGGCATAGGCCCCGTGGACTGCAGCGACATCCGTCGCCGCCAGCGAGTTGGTCAGGATCGCGACATCGACCCCCCTTGCGACCAGACCGCTCAACTGCGCCGTCCCGTCGCTGCCGGGAATGAAATAGGGAGACGTGATCTCGAGCACATCCCGGCTGGCGGCGATGCTGGGCATGAGCGCGCCCAGCAACCAGTTCTCCCGCTTGCCGCCGAAAGCCTTCTCGGGTGGATCCGAAATGATCTTGGCCTCGCGTGCCCAGTGGATCTTCTCGGAGAGATTGAGCGTGTCCGTCAGCGACATGCGCTCGCGGACACGCTCGATATAGGGACGCGCGCGAGCGCTCTTGAGCAGCTTCGCGAGTGCGTTGCGCAAGCGCGCCAGCTTCGGTTGCCGCCAGGTCACCAGGGCATCGATCGGGATCACCACGTCGCTGTTCCAGAAGGCGTCGAAGACAGCTTCCGTCTGCTTCACCGCGGCTCCGACGAGCAGAACGTCGAGGTCTTGGAAGTTGGAGGATTTGGCAGCGGCGAAATATTCATTGCCGATGTTGCGGCCACCGACGATTGCCAGCCGACCATCGCTGATCCAGGCCTTGTTGTGCATCCKCCGCGTCACGGAGACCGCGCGCAGCACCATCTCGATGCCGCGCCGCAAGCCACCGCGCCGAGCCCGGCTCGGATTGAACAGTCTGACCGAGATGTTGGGATGCCCATCGAGCGAGAGATAGGCACCGTCCAGCCCGCGGGTGTTGATGTCGTCGATCAGCAGCCTCACCCGCACGCCACGATCGGCGGCAGCCAACAATTCGTGGGCGAGAAGCAGTCCGGTCAGATCGTTCTTCCAGACATAGTACATAAGGTCGAGGCTGCGCCCGGCACTGCGGGCCGCAACCGCCCTCGCCGCAAAAGCGTCGAGATTTTCAGAGAGCAGCAGGAGGCCGGTTTCGTTCTCGCGCCCGGCGACGAGCTGCGAGAGGATCCTGTCCAGCAGCGTCTCGTCATCGGCGACGGCCAGGGCGCTGGACGGCGGCCCCTTCGCACGCCGGGCGAAATGGCCATAGGAATAGGTTGCGATGGCCGATGCCAGGGCGAGCAGGCCAGCGAATGCAACGATGATCAGGAGCAAGTGCATCATGGTCGAGGAGAGGCCGGGTCGTCGCAGCGAGGAGCCACTAGGGCACTCGCGGCGAAGGTTGGATCCATCTCTCCTCTGCTAGATCTGGACGACAGATGAACGACCGCTTGCCGGACACAGTATCGAGAACAGCCCGGGACAGGTTGAACAGACTGCATTACGAATCGTTCTGTTACAAACAAACCTCTGCCCATCACCCTTCCGCCTAACGCCTCAGGAAACCGTTGTTCATGTTCCGGAAACGTCGGCTCCCGCGGGGGCTCAAATCCCTCGGACCGCTGATGGCCACGGCTTTGCGGCAACAGCGCAAATCCTATTCCAACGGCGATCACCGCGCGAGCCGCGGCAACACGCTGGTCGCCTCCTATAACATCCACAAATGTGTGGGCCGCGACCGGCGTTTCAATCCTTGGCGCACGATGAACGTCATCAAGGAGATCGATGCGGATGTGATCGCGCTGCAGGAAGTCGATCAACGCTTCGGAGAGCGCCTGGGACTGCTCGACCTTCACGCGCTGGAGCGTGAATGCGGGCTCACGGCCGTGCCGCTCCGGGCCACCCGCAACGGGCATGGCTGGCATGGCAATCTGGTGCTGTTCCGAGACGGCGTGGTCGACAGGGTCGAGCAACTCGTGCTGCCGGGTGCCGAGCCTCGCGGCGGCCTGGTCGTCGACCTGACATTGCGCGCCGGTCCGGTACGGATCATTGCCGTGCATCTTGGCCTGCTGCACCGCTCGCGGACGCGCCAGGTCCGGAGCATCCTCGCAGCCTCGGAGCCTCCCGACGGCCGCCCGGTCGTGGTGATGGGCGATTTCAACGAGTGGCGGATCGGCAGGCACTCGTCCCTGCAGGAGCTTCATCCGGATTTTGGACCGCTCGACGGTGCCGTGGCGAGTTTCCCGACGCGCTTTCCGGTCTGGTCGCTCGATCGCATCATCGCCAACCCGCATGATCTGGTTTCGCTCATCGAGGTTCACGACAGCCCTCTCGCCCAGATCGCCTCCGATCATCTGCCGATCAAGGCCGCGCTCAGCCTCGGACAGGCGGCTCGCCCCGAGCGTTCCCCCTCCCCGGGCGTGGTGACGGCTGGCCGGATAGAGCACGCCGCCCAGAGGCAGGGCGTGAAGAGCCCCGTTTGAAGAACGGCTCCGGGGGCTCGCCCGTGACGCCCCGCCCCCTGGACTGAGCAACCATCATCAGCAAGAATCGCCTGTACCGCTGGGTAAGCACCCCCGCCATGCATCCGGGCGCGCCGCCTGCGGTGGCATCATCCGAGATCTGACGCTAGCTTGCACAACAATCGATCGCTTAGCCCGTCACGCGGTTGGCACCATGCAAGGGGCGAGAGGACTTCATGACTGCGACAGCCACCGAGCCGGCAGCGTTGATCGAGGATGCGGTTGAACTGCGGACGCATATCGGCCCGGTCAACCCGATCGCCGACAGCAAGGTGCTGAAGCATCTTGATCAGTTCTGCCGCGACTTTATCGCGCTCTCGCCCTTCCTTGTCATCGCCAGCGGTGACGGTGCAGGTGGTGCCGATGCCAGCCCGCGCGGCGATGCACCCGGCTTCGTCAGGGTCCTAGACGACAGGACATTGCTGATCCCGGACCGGCGTGGCAACAACCGGGTCGACACCTTTGGCAACATCCTCGCGTCGCCCGGCATCGGCCTGATCTTCATGGTGCCCGGCATCAACGAGACCCTGCGGGTGAACGGCCGTGCCAGAGTCACACGCGAGCAGGGCCTGCTGGAACCCTCGACCGTCCAGGAACGCACCCCGGTCACCGGCATGCTGGTCGAGATCGACGAAGCCTATTTCCATTGCGGCAAGGCGTTGATCCGCTCGAAGCTCTGGGACCCCGCGACGCAGGTTCCGCGGCACAGCTTCCCTTCGCTCGGCCGCATCGTGGCTGAACAGACCAAGGCGATCGGAGTGGCGGAAGCCGAAGCGAATCTCGCGGAGGGTTACAAATCGCGACTTTATTAGAGTTCAAGCTGCAGGATGCTTAGGGACAGGCGCCGCTTGATCGTCAAAGTTCGCTCGGCCCTGTTCGCCTGCCTGGTCGGGATCTGCTCGCCTGTCATTCCGGCGAGGTCCGAAGTCGCTGGCCCAGATTTCTGGGCCGTCACCGGCATTGCCGGACATGATGTCCTCGCCCTGCGCGCGGCGCCGAAGCCGTCAGCCGCCAGAACGGGGGTGGTTCCGTCCGACGGCCGGCGGCTGCAGAATCTTGGCTGCACCGGCGTGCCATCTCTGGCGGAATGCCAGCGAATGAGCCCGAAGCAGCAACGGGTGGCTCGGGCGGGGCGATGGTGCAAAGTCCGGTACAACGGCCGCACGGGTTGGGTCCGGGGGAAATTTCTGCGCGAGGCGGCGGTTAAGGCAACGGCCGGGGCTTGCGGTTTTCGGGAAAGCCGCTGCAAACACAGAAAGTTAGATCATCGGACCGGATACGAGATCCGGCCCGATGATAGGGACCGCTCGGCCACCGCCTTGAATGAAGCGGCCGAAGCTGCCGGGCGGGCGCCAAGGGGCACACCACCCGGCGTAGCCGACGTCAGCTGCGCTGCGAGTCGAGCTGCTCCTGCTTCTTCTCAACCTCCTGCGCCTTCGTGTAGCTCTCGATCAGGAGCTGATAGGGCGGGAAGATCCTCGTGTAGACCTCCGCCCATTGCTGGGCGTCGTCGCGATTCCAGGTCTTTTGGAGCTCCGAGGCTACCGCCGCGGTGTCCATCGGCACGACGCCGGCCTGGACGACACGAGCAAGCGTGATCTCCTGCGCCATCTTCGAATAGGTGCCGGACGCGTCGATGACCGCGAAGACCTTGTACCCGTCGGCAACCGCGCTGATGCTCGGGAAAGCCATGCACACGCTGGTGATCGTGCCGGCGATGATCAGCGTCTTGCGCCCGGTCGCTTTCACCGCAGCGACGAAGTCCGGATTGTCCCAGGCATTGATCTCGCCACGACGCGCAACATAGGTCGCATGCGGGGCATTCTGGTGGATCTCCGGTATCAGCGGACCGTTTGGCCCCTGCGGCACCGACGCCGTCGTGATCACCGGCATCTTGCTCAGAGTTGCCATCTTGGCCAACGCGGCTGCATGGGCGCGCAGCGTCGTCATCGGCATGTCTGCGACGGTCTGGAACAGCCCGCTCTGATGGTCGATCAGCAGCATCACGGCATCGTCGGGATCGATGACCGGCCGTTGGCCGTTGAAGTTCGCGATATTCGCAAAGGTGCTCATGGCTATCCTCATGTGATCTGGATTGATGCGGTTGCGAGGCCGGTCACTTCGACGCCTTCACCGCGCTGTAGCTGGAAATCAGATTGCGATAGTCGGGGATGTGGTTGGAGAAGAGCGCCCCCAGGCCTTCGACATCGTTGCGCCAGTCGCGATGCAGCTCGCAGGCGACACCGAACCAGGTCGTCAGCTGCGCCCCGGCTTCCGACATCCGATCCCAGGCCGAGTGCCGGGTGATCTCGTTGAAGGTGCCTGAGGCGTCAGTCACAACGAAGACCTCGTAGCCCTCGGCCAACGCGGAAAGCGCCGGAAATGCCACACAGACCTCGGTCACCACGCCCGCAATGATCAGTTGCTTGCGTCCGGTCGCCTTGACCGCCTTGACGAAATCCTCGTTGTCCCAGGCGTTGATCTGGCCCGGGCGCGGGATATAGGGAGCCGAGGGGAAGATCTCCTTCAGCTCCGGAACCAGAGGTCCGTTCGGCCCATCCTCGAAGCTCGTCGTCAGGATGGTGGGCAGCTTGAAGTATTTGGCGAGGTCGGCGAGCGCCAGGACATTGTTCTTGAACTGATCGGGGCCGATATCGCGAACGAGCGACAGCAGGCCGGCCTGATGGTCGACAAGCAACACCGCAGCATTGTCCTTGTCCAGGCGCGTATAGGGCTTGGTCATTGTCATGATCCTTGCTGGTCTTGTGGTTCCGCTATCGGGGCGGCGATGGCGCCGCCCCTCCAGGAACGGCCCCGGCGCGGACATCCGGAGCCTCCTGTCCTCAGCGCCCGTACGCCGCCTGCGGGATGGCGCCGAACCGGCCGCTCTGGAAATCGATCATCGCCTGACGGATCTCCTCGGCCGTGTTCATGACGAAGGGGCCATGCATGACGACCGGCTCGTCGAACGGCGCGCCGCTGACGATCAGCACCGCGGCATCGCTGTCGGCCTCCAGGGTCACCTCGCCGCCCAGACGGTCGAACAGGATGAACTGTGCTTCCCGCGCCTTGTCCGCGCCATTGATCAGGATGTTGCCGCGCAGGACGACGACGCCGAGGGTGTGGCCTTCCGGAAGGACGAGCGAAGTTGCCCCGTCACGCAGCAGCTGCAGGTCCCAGATATTCATGGGCGTGAACGTATGGGCCGGCCCGACATGTCCCTGGTAATTGCCCGCGATCACCCTGAGCGTACCCGCCCCATCGGGCAGCTTGACCGCAGGGATCTCCTTGTCGAGCAGCGTCTGGTAGCCGGGAGCTGCGCTCTTGTCCTTGGCCGGGAGGTTGACCCAGAGCTGAACCATCTCGAGCGTGCCGCCCTTGCGGGTGAAGGCTTCCGAGTGGAACTCCTCATGCAGGATACCTGACGCGGCCGTCATCCACTGCACGTCGCCAGGGCCAATCAGACCGCCCTTGCCGGTTGAATCGCGATGCTCGACCTCCCCCTGATAGACGATGGTCACCGTCTCGAAGCCGCGATGCGGGTGCGTGCCGACACCACGGGGCTGAGCGGCCGGCGCGAACTGTGCCGGCCCGGCATAGTCGAGCAGCAGGAACGGGCTGACATGCTCGCCCTGACCGGCATGCGAGAACATCGAGCGGACGGGAAAGCCATCCCCGATCCAATGGGGATGCGGGCTGCTGAAGACCCCGAGAACCTTTCTCATTGCGTTTCTCCTTGGGAGCGTTGCAAAGGCGTTGCGTTGGCCAGGAGAATAAGAATGAGACAAAATAGCCGGTAGACGGCATTATCTCGCCAATGTGTCCTATCAGCAGGACAATGGAGCATCCGATGCAGGACCTGAACGATCTCTATTTCTTCGCTCAGGTCGTCGACCATCAGGGTTTCGCCGCGGCAGCCCGGGCGCTGGGAATGCCGCGTTCGCGGCTGAGCCGCCGGCTGGCGCTGCTTGAGGAGCGACTGGGCGTGCGTCTCGTGCAGCGCTCGACGCGGCGCTTCGCCGTCACCGAGATCGGCCGCGAGTATTATCGCCATTGCGTCGCGATGCTGGTCGAGGTCGACGCAGGCCAGGAAGCGATCGAGCGGGCCCGGGCCGCACCTCAGGGCATCGTGCGCGTCGCCTGCCCGTCAGCCGTGCTCTATTTTCAGATCGGCGGCATGGTCGCCCGCTTCCTCGCCGCCTGGCCCAAGGTCGAGGTGCAACTGGAAAGCACCAATCGGCGCGTCGACGTCATTCGCGAAGGCTTCGACATCGCCATCCGGGTTCGTTTCCCGCCACTGGAGGAAAGCGAGCTGGTGATGAAGGTTCTGGCTGAGAGCACCCAGCGGCTGGTCGCCGCGCCCCGCGTGCTGAAAGACCTCGCACGGCCTCTTGTTCCCGCCGACCTCAGCGCATTGCCCAGCCTGTCCTGGGGAGATCCGCATCAGGAGCATGAATGGCGCCTCAGCGGGCCCGGCGGCGCCACGGCGATCATCCGCCACACCCCTCGGCTGGTCACGGAGGACATGGTCGCGCTGCGGCTTGCCGCGCTCGAGGGCGTTGGCGTCGTCCAACTCCCGACCATGGTGGTCCAGGACGACCTGCAAGCGGGAACGTTGGTCGAGGTCCTGCCGCACTGGACGCCGCGGGCCGGCATCATCCACGCCGTTTTTCCGTCGCGACGTGGTCTCCTGCCATCCGTCCGTGCCTTGCTTGATGTCCTGGCCGCCGAATACGCGGTGCTTGACCGGGCTGAGAAGGAGGCCTTCGCCGTCGCGGGCCGGCTGTGATCCCGCAATGCCCGGATCGGATCAATTCGCCGAGGGCCGATCGATCGCCGCACGCAGCAACAGATAGAGCACCATTGCGTTCAGCAGGTGCCAGAGCCAATGCGTGCCGAAGGGGACGCTCTGGCACAGAACCTGGTCCAGCGTGCGCAAGCTGAGCGACAGCGCAAAGACCAAACCGGCGAGGCCGAGCAGACGTGCCGCCGTATCGCCCTCACCGCGCATCCGCACCGCGAACGCGACCCCAAACAGCGCCAGCACGAAGGAGGCATATCCGCCGGAGCCGCGCATGCCGGGCGGCAGCAGCGCGCCGAGCCCCGACACGAGCAGGAAGGACGCAAGCAGGAAGAACAGTGTACCGCCGGCCGCGACCGCTGGCCGCGCCCCCATGAAACGGACGAGAGCCAACCCGAAATAGGAGAACGCGAAGAACTGGATCGGAAGCACATCGGCCAGCAGCGTCCAGCGTTGCGGCATGGTGTGGAACAGGAACGAGCCGATACCGATCATGACGACGAGAGCAATCAGCGCGGCAGCTGGCCAGTCGCGCCGACCCGAGCGCCGATAGAGCAGAAGGCCCGCGATCGCGGCCAGGATGAAGCCGCCATTGCTGAGCGCGTTCATCGGCTCTGCCCAGAAGGCCTGGCTGGCGCGTTCGCAGTAGCCAAAGGACATGATCGCTTGTGACGGCAACAGCAGCTTCTCCAGCGTCAGCCCAGCTTGCCACAGCGCCCCGGCGACGGCGACGCAAGCGCGACATTGCGGCGCAACATAAACCTTGACGCAAAAGCGTGACGACCGCGGAAAACCGGCCCGTTCCGGGCTTTTCCGATTCGAGTCAGGCGCGCATGGCAAACCACTGTATATCGCCCAATTGCGCGCCACACCGGAATCGGCTCCTCGGTAGCGAACCGAAACGGCCTACAATTTAGGCACTCGATGGTGCTTGGTTAATAGTTTCCTACGCAACAGACGCGGGGCGTGGCAAAAATGTAAAGGGCTGGTTAAATCGCCATGCGAAAATCGCATAACGGAACTGATATCCTGCCCCTCCAATTAGCAGCCAGCCTCCCTTATATGCAGTGCACAACGAATTCATCGTTGTCGGGCCAGAAATGACCCGGCACCCAGGAGCCAAACCAATGTTCGTCACCATGATTGCTGCTAAAATCCGCGCCTATCTTCGCTATCGCGAAACCGTCCGTGAGCTCTCGCGTCTGACCGACCGTGAGCTGGACGATCTCGGCCTGTCCCGTTCGGAAATCCAGTACGTCGCCCGTTCGCACGCTGCCTGATTACTGTCCGCGCCTACCGAGATCATAGTTTCTCCTGGACCTGCGTCCTCCCCGCGGTCCGGTCGAAGAGCGAATGCCCGCCTCCTCCCAGGCGGGCATTTTGCGTTTCAGGGCTGCGTCACTGACGCCTCTCTCTTGACCTTCGGCCCGCCTGCGGACACATCGCAGGCATGAGCACGAAACCAGTCCATGTCATCGGCGGCGGCCTCGCCGGTTCTGAAGCCACCTGGCAGATCGCGGAAGCCGGAGTCCCGGTCGTCCTGCACGAGATGCGCCCTGTTCGCGGCACCGACGCGCACAAGACCGAGGGGTTGGCGGAGCTCGTCTGCTCCAACTCCTTCCGCTCGGACGATTCCTCGTCCAACGCCGTCGGCCAACTGCATTGGGAGATGCGCCGGCTCAGCTCACTGATCATGGCCAAGGGCGATGCCCATCAGGTCCCGGCCGGCGGAGCCCTCGCGGTCGACCGCGACGGCTTCTCGCAGGCGATCACCGCCGCATTGGAAGCCCACCCGCTCGTCACCATCGAACGTGGCGAGATCGCCGGTCTGCCACCGGCAGACTGGGACAATGTCATCATCGCGACCGGCCCCCTCACCTCGCCGGCGCTCGCTGACGGGATCAAGTCCCTGACCGGCGAGACCGAACTCGCCTTCTTCGACGCCATCGCCCCGATCGTCCATTTCGACTCGATCGACATGGACCAGGCCTGGTTCCAGTCGCGCTACGACAAGGCCGGCCCCGGCGGCACCGGCGCCGACTACATCAACTGCCCGCTCGACCGCGACCAGTACGAGGCCTTCATCGACGCGCTGCTGGCGGCCGAGAAGACCGAGTTCAAGGAATGGGAGGGCACGCCCTATTTCGATGGCTGCCTGCCGATCGAGGTCATGGCCGAGCGCGGGCGCGAGACGTTGCGCTGGGGGCCCATGAAACCGGTCGGCCTGACCAACAAGCACAACCCGACAGTGAAGGCCTATGCGGTCGTGCAGCTGCGCCAGGACAATGCGCTCGGCACGCTGTTCAACATGACAGGCTTCCAGACCAAGCTGAAATACGGCGAGCAGGCTGCGATCTTCCGGATGATCCCCGGGCTCCAGAATGCCGAATTTGCTCGCCTGGGCGGCATCCACCGCAACACGTATCTCAACTCGCCGAAGCTGCTCTCTCCGTCCCTGCAGCTCAAGGCCGATACGCGCCTTCGCTTCGCCGGACAGATCACCGGCTGCGAAGGCTATGTCGAGAGCGCCGCCATTGGCCTGCTGACCGGACGCATGGCCGCGGCCGAGCGGCTCGGACGCCCGCTCGAACTGCCCCCTGCGACGACGGCGCTTGGCGCATTGGTCAACCACATCACCGGCGGGCACATCGTCACCATCGACGAGGGGCCGCGCTCCTTCCAGCCGATGAACATCAATTTCGGCCTGTTCCCGCATATCGAGGACGCACCCAAGACGGGGCCGGACGGCAAGCGCCTGAAGGGCCCTGCCAAGAGCGTGGCCCGCAAGCAGGCGCTGACGGCCCGCGCGAAGGAGCATCTCGATGTGTGGGCGGGCGCCGCTGCGGCTGAGGCGGCAGAGTAGAGAGCCTTCGGCGTGGGGTAATCCATTCCAACCCTCTCCTTCCGGGAGAGGGTTTTTTCTCGGCCGGCGCGGCGTCCTGCGAATTATTGCTTCGGCCCGAAACGTGGATTGCGATTTTCGGGAACGCCGATGCAAACGCGCGCGAACTAACCCCGCATGGCCTTCCTGGCCGCGCGCCAGAGAATCCATTGYCGCTGCCAGGCCGGCAGCGTGATGATGCTCCGGAACGGGTCGTAGCCGGTGCGCTCCATCTTCCTCAGATAGGACTCGACCAGTGCGACCGGCAGGAAGGCCGGTACGAGCGTAGGCGGAATCGTCTCACGCAGCTCCCGCAGCTTGGCGAGGTGCTTGCGCGCGATCGCCCGGAGTTCCTTCAGACTGTAGAGCACGCCGGGCCCGCCGCGCCCTCGCACGATGTCGTCGCGGATTACGCCGTTTCGGGCGAGAATCTCCGCCGGCACGTAGACCTGGCCAGCCGCCGCATGCCAGGGGAAAGCGCGCAACAATCCGGTCAGCGCATAGGCGACGCCGGCATGGCCGCAAGCCGCCGCGCCACCCGGATCACGCCCCTCGGCCAGGATGATCGACGCAAGCCGGAAGAGCGCGCTTGCCGTTTCGCCGGCATACCCCTCGAGATCGCCGAGAGAGGGCATCGGATCGTCATAGAGATCGAAGATGCGCGCCTCGATCAGCCCGGTCAGCGGCGCGATCGGCAGGCGGTAATGCAGAATGGTGTCGAGCAACGCGGCGGCAACAGGATGCGAATGCACCTCGCCCTTGGCGTCGCCCTCCAGCAGGTCGCGCCACCATTGCAGCCTGACCTCGCCGGGCAGCGGCTCGCTCACCGCGGCGCGAACCCTCGCGATCTCGTGGCTGAAGGCATAGAGCGCGAAAAGACCGGGCCGCACGGCCTCAGGCGCGTACAGACTGGCGATATAGCGATCGTGATCGGCCTCGCGCACCAGCGCGGCACAATGAGCATAAGCCTCCGGCAGGGCCTCGGGCAGCGTCTCGCGGCGATCGTCAGTTCTGGTCGTCATGCGGATCRTCCCGCCCAGGCAGTCGCCTCACAGGCGCGGCCTTGGATCAAGTGTCAGTCTAGGCCAGGCAAGGCCGGGCTGGCTACGCCCCACGAGCATGATCGCCGCGCGCCCTGCTACTCAACCGCGATCAGCGCCGCCGCTACACGCCGGTCTTCGCCGACGAGAACATTGTAGGTCCGCGCCGCAGCCCCCGTCGCCATACCCTCGATGGTGATGCCGACCTCGCGAAAGCGCTCGCGCAAGGCTGCGGGCACGAAGGCGATGTCGTGTCCGGTGCCGATCAGCAGGAAGTCGATCGCATCTGCAGCATCKAGAACGGGCTGGAGGCTCTCGATCGTCACCTCCGCGAAAGACGAGACCGGCCAGATATGGACTCCAGCCGGCAAGGCCAGGATCGAGCCGCGATGGCTCATATCGGCAAACCGGAACCCGCCCGCTCCGAAGGCATCGATCTGATGCCGCCCGGGAACGAAACCTTCAAAGCGTGGCATGATCAGGGCGCTCCGCCCGCTCAGCTCGCCTTCGGCTTGGCTCCGGCCGGAACCTTCTCTTCGACATCCGCATCAAGGCGCCCGGCGCGCACATCGAGATAGAGCAGCACGGGTGTCGAGATGAACATCGCCGAATAGGTGCAGACCACCACGCCGAAGAGCATGACGAGCGCAAAGCCTTCAATCGCCGTGCCGCCGAAGAGCACCAGCGCGATGAGCGAGAGAACGGTCGTCGTGGCGGTCATTGCGGTGCGCGACAGCGTCGAGTTGACCGAGAGGTCGAGCAGTTCCTGGACCGGCATGGTCTTGTAGCGGCGCAGCAATTCGCGCGTGCGGTCGAACACCACCACGGTCTCGTTCAGCGAGTACCCGACGATCGTCAGAATCGCCGCGATCGAGGTCAGGTTGAATTCGAGCTGCGTGATCAGGAAGAAGCCGACGGTCAGCACGATATCGTGCAGGGTGCCGACGATCGCGCCGATCGCGAGCTGCATCTCGAAGCGGAACCAGAGATAGATCAGCACGCCGACAATGGCGAGCACGACGCCGAGCGTTCCGGCCTGGACCAGCTCGCCCGACACGCGCGGACCGACGGTCTCGACCCGACGGAAATCATGCGTACCCGCGAAAGCCTCGCGTGCCTTCGCGACCACGGCCTGCTGGGCCGTTTCGCCGCCGGGCTGCAGCGCAAAGCGCATCGAGATGTCGCCGGCGCTGCCGAATTCCTGGACCTCGACTTCGCCGAAGCCGAAACCATTGGCCGTATGGCGGACCGAGGCGATCTCGGCCTTGCCGGCCTTGGACTGCATCTCGATCAGCGTACCGCCGCGGAAGTCGATGCCGAAATTCAGCCCCACCGTGAGGAAGAGCACCAGGACGAGAATCGAATAGGCCGCCGAGAACGGATAGCTGAAGCGCCGGAAGCGGACGATCTTGAAACGGGTATTGTCGGGAACGATGCGAAGCAGACGCATGCGCGTATCTCCTGTCGGGTCGGCAGCGTCAGAACGGAAGGGCCTTGGGCCGAGCCCAGCGATACCACAGCGCGATCAGCATCCTGGTCAGCGTCACGGCCGTGATCACGGTCGTCAGAATGCCCAGGATGAAGACCACGGCGAAACCGCGCACCGGTCCCGAACCCAGTGAGAACAGCGCAACCGCTGCGATCAGCATGGTGACGTTCGAGTCGATGATCGTCGCAAAGGCTCGTTGGAACCCAGCTTCGAGCGCCGAGACCAATGAGCGGCCCATATGCGATTCCTCGCGCATGCGCTCATAGATCAGCACGTTGGAATCGACCGCCGTGCCAATGGTGAGCACGATGCCGGCGATGCCCGGCAAGGTCATGGTTGCCCCGAGCAACGACATCAGTCCGAAGATCAGGCAGACATGGACGAGCAGCGCCACGCTCGCGATGACCCCGAAGACCCCATAGGTCAGGACCATGTAGAGGATCACGAGCGCGGTCGCGATCAGCGTCGCCATCTTGCCCGCCTGGATCGAGTCCTGACCAAGGCCGGGGCCGACGGTGCGCTCCTCGACGATCGTCATCTTGGCCGGAAGGGCGCCGGCGCGCAGCAGGATCGCCAGGTTGTTCACGGACTCAACCGTGAAATTGCCAGAGATCTGGCCAGAGCCGCCGGTAATCGGCGACTGGATGACCGGGGCCGAGATCACCTTGTTGTCGAGCACGATTGCCAGCGCCCGCCCGAGATTCTCGGTCGTCGCCTGGCCAAAGCGCTGGGCGCCACGGATATTGAAGCGGAAATTGACGATTGGCTGGCTGGTGCGCTGGTCGAAGGCAGGCTGCGCGTCGATCAGGTCTTCGCCCTCCACGATGACCTGACGGCTCACCGGCACAAGCTGACCGCCGGCGTCCTGCGAGGGCAGCATGTCGACATCACCGCTGTTCTGGTCGGCGACCATGCGGAACTGCAGTTTGGCGGTGTCGCCAAGGATGTGCTTCAGCCGTTGCGGGTCCTGCAGGCCCGGCACCTGGACAAGAATGCGATCAAGTCCCTGGCGCTGGATATTTGGTTCGGTGGTGCCGAGCGCGTCGACGCGTCGGCGCAACACTTCCATGGCCTGCTCGACGGCACGACGCACGCGCTCATTGGCCCCTGCCTCTGTCAGCTGGAGCTGAACGAGGCCGTCAGGCTGCTCGGAGACCTCGATCGACTGGGTGCCCGAAGGACCGAAGGCGCCGAGCGTACCGACCGGTTGCGCCAGCTCGCGAAGCTTCGGCATCAGCTTGGCACGGTCGCTTGCCTCCGGCACACGCACCTGCACGCCACGCGCGGTCAGGCCGATACCGCCCTGAAAGGCGATGCGCTCCTCGCGCAGGATGCGCCGCATATCGTCGCGAAGCTGCGTCACCTGCGTCTTGATCAGGTCCGCCCTGTCGATTTCAAGCAGAACATGCGAGCCGCCCTGCAGATCGAGGCCAAGCGTCACGGCATGGATCGGCAGCAGGAACCGCGGAATCCAGGACGGGGCGCCCTGCTCGATCGCCTTTCGGGTCTCGGGCGAAAACAGGTTCGGCAAAGCCAGCCCGCAACCGAAGAGCAGGACGAGGAGAACCGCGATGACCTTGCGGGCCTGGAAACGAAGCATCTGCGTGAACAGCCTTGTTGTCGCGCGCCGACCCTGTCAGGGCCGGGACGCCATTCAGCTCTTGACCGGCTCGCTCTTGGAGCGGACGTCCTGGATCATGCCCTTGACCAGCCGGACGCGAACGCCATCGGCAATCTCGGCCTCGATCTCGCCGTCGTCGATCACCTTCGAGACCTTGGCCACGATACCGCCCGAGGTCACGACCGTGTCACCACGCCGCACGTTCTTGATCATCTCCTGATGCGTCTTCACCCGCTTCTGCTGCGGGCGGATGATCAGGAACCACATGATCACGAAGATCAGCACGAACGGAACGAAGCTCATCAGCATTTCGGGCGTTCCGCCGCCGATACCTTGGGCAAATGCAGGGGTAATCACAAAAAGGCTCCTTCACAGCGGCGGCGCGGGCGCGCCTGCCGTCGATGCGGTTGCGGCTTCTTCAGGTCAAAAATCGCGCGGACTATAGCCAGAGACGCCGTTAAATCAATTGTTGGCGCGGCGACGAACCGACCGCGTCGCTTCACCTATGAGCTTGCCGGCATGCGCGCAATGGCCTTGTCCGATTCAGCTTGGCATATTCCATAGAGTTCGTTCCGAAGAATGGCTGTCATGGCTCTCTGACAGGAAACCCCGAACATTGAGCCGCGCCTCCCCTGGGTCGCCTGGCTCGACGTCTCAGCTTGAACACCGCTCGCGCGATAGGCTTTGTCCCGATGACCACCGGCTCTCCCGATCTGAACCTCGAAACTCTCCTCCGCATCGCCTCGGCGCTGGAGCGCCTCGCGCCGCCGGCGCGAAGGGCAGCGGACCTCACTGCCGCCGACGCCTTCGTCTGGCATCCAGCGGCGGCGGACCTGGCTCCCGTCGCCAGGGTCAACCGGGTCGAACTCTCGCTGCTGCGTGGCGTCGACCGGGTCCGTGACACGCTGGCGGAGAACACCGAGCGCTTCGCCCATGGACTGCCGGCCAACAACGTATTGCTCTGGGGGGCGCGCGGCATGGGCAAGTCGTCGCTGGTCAAGTCCGTCCATGCCGACACCAACAAGCGCCTCGCCGGCAAGGCTCTGCCCCTGAAACTGATCGAGATCCACCGCGAGGACATCGAGAGCCTGCCGGCTCTGATGGCCATGCTGCGGCAGGACAAGCACCGCGCCATCGTCTTCTGCGACGACCTCTCCTTCGATGGCCAGGACACCTCCTACAAGTCGCTCAAAGCGGCGCTGGACGGTGGCGTCGAGGGCCGCCCGGACAATGTCGTATTCTACGCCACCTCGAACCGTCGCCACCTGCTGCCGCGCGACATGATGGAGAACGAGCGCTCGACGGCGATCAACCCCGGCGAGGCCGTCGAGGAGAAGGTCTCGCTCTCGGACCGCTTCGGCCTCTGGCTCGGCTTCCACAAGTGCAGCCAGGACGAGTACCTGGAGATGATCAACGGCTATGTCAGCCATTTCAGCCTGACGATCGCACCCGATGAGCTTCGTCGCGAAGCGCTGGAATGGGCGACCACACGCGGATCGCGTTCGGGGCGCACCGCCTGGCAGTACATCCAGGACCTGGCGGGCCGGCTCGGCCAACGGCTCGACGGCTGAGCCGCGCAAGACCATCGCCGCGGGCGGCATGCCCGCGGCCTGATGGAAATAAGCCGGTGTTCTCCGGTGGATAGACGGCGTTCCGGATTCAATCTGGCAGCGTCGCCAGGCTCGGGCCGGATGTTCGGCGCCATGGGGGCGTAGGCCGAGCCACAGAATGAAAACGGCGGGACGGCCTTTCCTGGGACCGTCCCGCCTTGTTTCGATCAGCGGGGTCTCGCGGGAACTGATCGAAGGTGAATGCTTCTGCGTGTCTCCGGACGGAAGTGAGAGCTCAAACCCTGAGGCGGCGTCAGACCAATTCTGGATCAGTTGTTCAGGTAGGGAACCGGATCGACCGGCGACGATCCCTTGCGCAGCTCGAAATGCAGCTGCGGCGAAGAGACGTTGCCGCTCTGGCCCGATTTGGCGACGACCTGGCCGCGCTTCACCGTCTCGCCGCGCTTCACGTTCAGCTCGCCGTTATGGGCGTAGGCCGAGACGTAGCCGTTCGGATGGCGGATGAGCACGAGATTGCCGTAGCCCTTGAGTTCGCTGCCGGCATAGGCGACGACGCCGCCTTCAGCCGCCTTGATCGGCGTTCCCTCAGGCACGGCGATGTTGATGCCCTCATTTGACCCCTTGCCGCCATAGCCGGCAATGACACGGCCGCGGGCCGGCCAGCGGAAATCGGCCTTGGCGGAGGCATCCTCCTCCTTCGGCAGGCTTGCGGTGGTCTTGGGATCGGGCGTCGGCTCCGGAGCCGACTTCGGCACGGCGCTGACCTTCTCTTCGGCCGGAGCGCTGGCAACCACGACCGGCTTGGTCTTCGTCGGAGTCGGCGTCGCGACAGGAGCAGGCGTCGGCGCCTTCGCCTCGACCACCGGCTTCGTCTTGGCCTTGGCTTCGGCCTTCACCTTGGCCTCGGCGGCGAATTTGGCGCGGGCGTCACGCATGGCCTGTGCATCGGCCACAGCCTTTGCCTTGGCGTCGGCCGCAGCTTGCGCCTTGGCTTCGGCAGCGGCCTGGGCCTTCGCCTTGGCGTCGACCGGCACCGCAGCGACGCGTGCCGGCACCACAGGCGCACGCGGCGCCGCCACTGGAGCGGGGCCAGGCACGAAACGCGGCGCTTCGGTGCGCGCATCGCTCTGCGGCGACGCCACCTGGGCCATCTGCTGCGGCGCAGCACCACCACCGGCATTGTAGACCGGGATCGTCAGCCGCGAGCCGGGAGCAACGTTCGCGCTCGAAAGCCCGTTCGCCGACATCAGCGCTGAACGCGGCACGCCGTAGCGCGAGGAGAGGACATCGAGCGTTTCGCCCTGGGCGACGACGATCGGCGTGCCACCCTGGGCCGACCAGCCATTGGCGCTACCGACGACAGGCGCCGGAGCTGCGCTACGCAGCGCAACGGCCGATTGCGGCGGCGGCAGGGGCTGGGCGCGGACCGCCCCGACAGACGGAGCCGGCGAAGACATCGGCGCGCTGGCGCTGCGCCCGATCGAGCCGGTCGTTGCCGGATCACGCATGGCAGGCGCCTGCGCGGTCCTGAAGGGATTGCTGAAGGGTGCCTCAGTGAAGCGCATCGTGTCCGACGAACACGCGCTGACACTCAAGGCGAGCGCGCAGACCGTCGACAGGCGAAGGGCAACGCTGGACTTGAATCCGACTTGGCTACGCATGGACAAGATACTCGCGAACAACGCAACTCGATGAAGGGGATTAAAGCCCCGTTCAGGTTACGAAAACGTTTCGCGCGTGCTTTGCCTCTTCACATTTTTGAGCCGGGGCCGGCTTTCTTCAGCCGCGGTTCAGAGTGCCCGGGCCAAGCCCGGGATCAGCGGCGGCAGGCGCAGGACCGGGCCGAGCGCATGATCATAGGCACTGTCATCCGTCCGCGTGACCACCACCCGACGTGATACGCCTTCAACCCTGAGCGCCCCGACCAGCCGCCCGCCGACCGAAAGCCGCGCCAGCAGGGCCTCGGGAACGGAATGGGTGACGCCATTGACCAGGATTCGGTCGAATCGGCCGAGCGTTCGGTCCGGCTGGAAACCGTCAGCGTGCCGGAGATCGACCATTTTTGCGTAGCCGCTGCCGCCGATGCGCTCATGGGCAGCAAGCGCAAGCGTGCGGTAGCGCTCCAGCGAGACCACCTCTCCGCCCATGGCGGCAAGCAGAGCCGAGACATAGCCGGAGCCGGTGCCGACCTCGAGCACACGGGCGGAGGGCTCCATCTCCAGGGCACTGACGAGATTCGCCACCGTATGCGGGGCGGTCATCGTCTGCCCGCAGGCGAGCGGCACGGAAACGTCCTGGCGGGCGAGGTCGGCAAAGCGGGTCGGCGCGAATCGCTCGCGCGAGACCTTTTCCATCGCCCGGAGCACGGCGAGATCGCGCACGCCCCGTGCCCTCAGCGATAGCAGGAATGCGACGGTTCGCTCACCCTCGCTGCCAGGCGCCTCCTCGGCCTCGCTCATCGCCGCCCCCAATTACCCCCGGTTCGGAATCAGGCAAAAACCTGTGCGAATCGGGTCAGCGTCGGCTCATGCGTGAGGTCGAGTTCGAGCGGGGTGATCGAGATCTTCTGCTCGGACAGCGCCCTCAGATCGGTGCCGTTGGCGGGTTCCTTCCGGCTGCGCTGGAAGGCGATCCAGAAATAGGGATTGCCGCGTCCGTCATGGCGGGGCTCGAGCCGCACCAACTCCTGGTCGCGCCGGCCCTGGACCGTCACCGCCACGCCCGCAACCTCGCTCGGCGCGACATTCGGGAAGTTGAGGTTGAACAGCACGCCCTCGGGAATCCCCTCCTCCAGCAGCCGGCGGATGATGCCTGGAGCATGGTGCTCGGCGCAGTCCCAGTGGATCTGGTGCCGCCCGTCCGGCCCGTAGGCCTGGCTGACCGCGATCGACGGGATGCCGAGCAGCGTACCCTCCATCGCCGCTGCGATGGTGCCGGAATAGGTCACGTCCTCGGCGACGTTCTGACCGCGGTTGACACCGGACAGAACGAGGTCGGGTCGCGCATCGAGCATGATCGAGCGCGCCGCCATGATCACGCAATCGGTCGGCGTGCCGGCAACGGCGTAACGCTTGTCCGAGATCTTGCGCTGGCGCAGCGGATTGCTGAGCGAGAGCGAATGCGCGACGCCCGACTGATCCGTCTCGGGCGCCACGACCCAGACATCGTCCGACAGCTGCGCCGCGATGCGCTCCAGCACCGCAAGGCCTTCGGCATGGATGCCGTCATCATTGGTGACTAGGATACGCATGGAGTCAGGCCGCCTTCTCGATGCGGGTTACCCCGCGCATGTAGGGAACCAGTGCGTCGGGTACCGTGATCGAGCCGTCGGCGTTCTGGTAGTTTTCCATCACCGCGATCAGCGCGCGGCCGACCGCCGTGCCCGAGCCGTTGAGGGTGTGCACGAAGAACGGGCCCTTGCCGTCCCGGGTCTTGTAGCGCGCGTTCATGCGCCGGGCCTGGAAATCGCCGCAGACCGAACAGGACGAGATCTCGCGATAGGTCTTCTGCCCCGGCAGCCAGACCTCGATGTCCCAGGTCTTCTGGCTGGCAAAGCCCATATCGCCGGTGCAGAGCGTCATCACCCGATAATGCAGGTCGAGCTTCTTCAGGATCGCCTCCGCCGCGGCGAGCATGCGCTCGTGCTCCTCGCGCGACTTTTCCGGCAGCGTAATCGAGACGAGCTCGACCTTCTCGAACTGGTGCTGGCGCAGCATGCCGCGCGTATCGCGCCCGGCCGAGCCGGCTTCGGCCCTGAAGCAGGGGGTCAACGCGGAATAGCGACGCGGCAACTCCTCCTCGGAGAGGATCGATTCGCGCACGATATTGGTAAGCGGAACTTCGGCAGTGGGGATCAGCCAGTGATCCTCGCCCGCCCGGAACTGATCGTCGCGGAATTTGGGTAGCTGCGCGGTTCCGAACATCGCCTCATCCCGCACCATCAGCGGCGGGTTGACCTCGGTATAGCCGTGCTCCTCGGTATGGGTATCGAGCATGAACTGGCCGATCGCGCGGTTGAGCCGCGCCAGCCGCGCGTTCAACACGACGAAGCGCGAGCCCGAGAGCTTGGCCGCCGTCTCGAAATCCATCTGGCCGAGCGCTTCGCCGAGCTCGAAATGCTCTTTCGGCTGGTTGACGCCAATGAGACGCTTCCCCTCCTCCGGCTTGGTGCCATGGACATGCAGCACGACGTTACCGTGCTCGTCGGCGCCCTCGGGGACATCGGCATTCGGTATGTTGGGGATCGCCGCGAGCTGTTCGCTCAGCGCTTCGACGGCCGCCTTCTCCTCCGCTTCGAGCGCCGGCTGAGCGTTCTTCAGCGCCGCAACCTCAGCCTTCAGCTTGTCGGCAAGCGCGACGTCCTTCGCGCCCATCGCCTTGCCGATCTCCTTGGAGAGCGCATTGCGGCGTTCCTGCGTGGCCTGCGCCTTGGCGATGGCCGAACGACGGGAATCGTCGAGCACAAGCAGCGAGGACGAGAGCGGCGCAAGGCCCCGCCGTTTCAGCCCGGTATCGAACGCCTCGGCGTTCTCGCGAATCCATTTGATGTCGTACATCGCTGCTCAACCTATCGCGCATCCCAATCGATGCGCGCGAGCCGCGATCGGATCAGGCGTCGCCTGCTTCCTCGGCCGCTTTCGCAGCCTGCCGCTTCTTCTCGACATAGCGCACCGAGAACACCGAAAGCTCGTAGAGGAGCAGCATCGGCACGGCAAGCATGAGCTGGGAGATCACATCCGGCGGCGTCAGCACGGCGGCGACCACGAAGACGAAGACGATGGCGTAGCGCCGCTTGTCCTTGAGGAAGGCCGAATCGATAATTCCGGCTTGCCCGAGCAGGGTCAGGATCACCGGCAGCTGGAACGAGATGCCGAAAGCGAAGATCAGCGTCATGATCAGCGAGAGATACTCACTGACCTTCGGCAAGAGCGCGATACCGGCCTGCCCGTCCGTCGCCGCCTGCTGCATGCCGATCGAGAACTTCATCAGCACGGGCATGGCGAAGAAGAAGACCAGCGCGGCGCCGAGGCAGAAGAAGATCGGCGTCGCGGCCAGATAGGGCGCGAAGGCCTGTTTCTCGTTCTTGTAGAGGCCCGGCGCCACGAATTTGTAGACCTGCGTGGCGATCACCGGAAAAGCGAAGAAACCGGCGCCGAATGCCGCCACCTTGATATGGGTGAAGAGCAGCTCGAGCGGGCCGGTATAGATCAGCTGCGCGTTGCCGTTCGGCCCGGCAGCCCAGACATAGGGCTGCACCAGCACGTTGTAGATCTGCGTCGAGAACGCGAAGCAGATGAAGAACATGATCAGGAAGGCGATCAGCGACTTGATCAGCCGCGCCCTCAGCTCGATCAGGTGCTCGATCAGCGGTGCGCGCGAGGCCTCGATGTCGTCCTCGCCTTCCCTCGGGTTGGCGACGCTCATGCCGGGCTCCCTTCATCCGGCTCACTGACCTTGGCCTTTTTCGTCGAAGCGCGCTTGCGCGGCGCCTTCGGCTTGACCTCGGGTTCAGGCTCCGGTTCCGCGATCGGCGCGGGCTCTATGACGATTTCGGGCAAGGGCTCGGGCCCCGGCAAGGCCGCGAGCGTAGCCTCCGCTTCCTTCAGCGCCGCGTCGTCGCGGACACCGGAGGCGGGTGTGCTGAAATCGTCCTTGATCGGATCGATCGGTTTGAAATCGGTATTGAGCGCGCTCTGCACCGAACCACCGACATCCTCGACCTGCTTCTTCAGATCGTCCAGTTCAGCTTCGCGCATCGCGTCGTTGAACTGGGTCTGAAACTCGCCGGCCATACGGCGAATCTTGCCGATCGCCTGCCCGGCGGTCCGCATGGCTTTCGGCAGATCCTTGGGGCCGATCACGACGAGCGCAACCGCCCCGATCAGCATCAATTCGCTCCAGGCGATGTCGAACATCGACGGCTCGTCCTCTCAACCCCTCGCCGCTCGCTGGCGGCGCGGCGTCAGGCCTTGTGTTCGGCCTTCGCCGTGGCGGAATTGGCAGGCTGCGCGTGATCGATGATCTTCGGGTCAGCCGTGGTCGCAGCAGGCGGCGGCGTGGTCGGCTCGTCTTCGGCCATGCCCTTCTTGAACGACTTGATACCCTTGGCGACGTCGCCCATCAGTTCGGAAACCTTGCCGCGCCCGAACAACAGCATCACGATGACGCCGACGACGATCCAGTGCCAGATACTGACGCCACCCATGGCAAACTCCTCCGAATTCCAGTGCGGCGCAGGCTCCCCACCCGCGCCAAGTGCTTGTGCCGGAACCTATGTGTCMCCCGAGGCGAACACAAGAACTTCGTCCGACTGAATATCGATACCGATGTCCTCGCCTTCCCGGATCGAGCCCGGCAGCGAGACCCGTCCGACCAGCGGCTTTTCAAGCCCGCCGACGGCCAGCAGCAAATGGTCGACCTCACCCAGAAAGCGCCGCATCACCACGCGCGCCGGCAGGCAGAACCCCTTTGGCACCAGCCTGATCGCATGCGGCCTGACGCAGACCACGGCCTCCTGCCCATCGGCAAGGCCCGGTGCCGCAAATCTCCCGACCGGCGTCTCCACCGCGCCACGCTCGGCTATGCCGCTGATCTCGGTAAAATCGCAGAAAAATCGGGCCGCAAAGAGGCTGACGGGCCTCCGGTAGAGCTCCTCGCCAGTCCCGATCTGGACGATCCGCCCCGATCGCATCAGCACGATCCGATCGGCGATCCGCATCGCATCCTCGGGATCGTGCGTGACGATGATCGAGGTCGCCCCGGTTTCCTGCAGCAATGCGGCGGTTTCGTCCCGCACCACATCGCGCAAGCGCCGGTCGAGATTGGAGAAGGGCTCGTCCATCAGGAGCACGCCGGGGCGCGGCGCCACCGCTCGCGCCAGCGCCACGCGCTGCTGCTCGCCGCCTGAAAGCATATGTGGATAAGCCTCGGCCAGATCCGCCAGGCCGACACGGGCAATGGCACGCAGCGCCGTCGCCTTCGCCGAGGCATCGTCATAGCCGCGCAGGCCGAAGCGGACATTCTCGAGCACGTTGAGATGCGGGAACAGCGCGTAATCCTGGAAGACCAGACCAACGCCGCGCTTCTCCGGCTCGACGAAGGCGTCGGGAGCCGAAACGTCCTGACCTTCGAGCAGCACTTTGCCCGAGCTGGGCCGTTCGACGCCCGCCGCGAGGCGGAGCAGCGTCGTCTTGCCGCAGCCCGATTGCCCGAGCAGAGCCACGATTTCACCCGGCGCGATCGCGAGCGTCACGTCCTCGAGCGCCGTCACATCACCGAAGCGCTGGGTGACGCCTTCGAAGGCGAGCGACATTGGAATGGCCGCGCCCGCTGTCCCGCGCCTGCCCCAACTCAGCCACCGCGCCACGCCCTCGCTACGCGCCAAAGAATGCTCCATCGAAACCACGCGTCAGCCCGGCGAAGCGCGGCTGAGAACCGGCGTCCATGCCGAACCTCGGTCGCAAGCGCGCGGCCATGGACCCATGGATCCCTGCGGTCGCCCGGGACGACAATCAGGGACTGTCCCCCGATTTCACTCGTCCGGGGTGTGGGGCGGCCCGTCGCCGTCGTCAAGCGGGGTAAAGAGGTCCCCAAGCGGATCCTCATCCTCCTGCAGGTCGAGACCATCATCGGGGATCGGCACGGTCAGGTCCTTCGAGAGCCGCCCCTCGATGAAGCCCGAGCCCTTCAGTTCGTCCAGGCCAGGGAGGTCGTCGATGCGGTCGAGCCCGAAATGATCAAGGAAGCCCGGCGTCGTGCCGTAGGTCACAGGCCGGCCCGGCGTCCGACGCCGCCCGCGCAGCCTGACCCACCCGGCTTCGAGCAGGATGTCGAGCGTACCTTTGGCGGTGGCAACGCCCCGGATCTCCTCGATCTCGGCCCGTGTCACCGGTTGATGATAGGCAATGATCGCCAACACCTCGAGCGCCGCCCGCGACAACTTGCGCGGCGGCTCCGCCTCGGCCGCCAGCAGGTAGCCGAGGTCCGGTGCGGTCCGAAACGCCCATTTTCCGGCGACCTGCCGCAAATTGACGCCACGCGTCGCGTAGATGTCTGTGAGTCGGGCAAGGAGCTGCCGTACGGCGACGCCGGACGGCACGGAATGGCGGAGTTCCTCTTCCGAGAGCGGTGCAGCCGATGCGAAGAGCAGCGCCTCGACGATGCGCAGCGACTGGGCGAAGAGCTGCGCCTCGCTCCCCACGTCATCGTCGATCCGCTCAGGCGCCGCAGACATCGTCACCGAGCCATCATAGCGGCAGGGTCGGCGGCCGCGCCGAGCGCCGCCGGATATAGAGCGGCGTGAAGGCACCATCCTGGCGCAGATCGAGAATTCCCTCGCGCACCATCTCCAGCATGGCAGACAGCGCGGAGGCACGAACGGTCGCGCGCATTTCGCTTTGCGGCAGCCCGTGGCTCGCCATGTAGCGGGTCAGGTAGGGGTCGATCGCCGTCCAGTCCGCCGCCTCGCCGACCAGTCGCTGCAGGACCTCCCGCGCCTCGACCAGGGACCAGACCATGCGATGCCCGACGGAGATATGGCTTTGCGCCCGCTTCTGGCGCTGCTGGCCATAGGCCGAGAGCAGATCGTAGAGTTCGGCCTCCCAGACCGGGCGGGCGCCGGCAACGATCGGCTCCGGCGCACCACGGGCGAAGACGTCCTGTCCCAGCCTTTCCCGGGACGCCAGCCGCCGCGCCGCCGCGCGGATCGCCTCCAGCCGGCGCAACCGCAAAGCCAGCGCCGTCGCCAGATCCGCGGCACTCGGCCCCTCGCCCTTCGGTGGTTCGGGCAAAAGCAACCGCGACTTCAGATAGGCGAGCCAGGCCGCCATCACGAGATAGTCAGCGGCAAGCTCAAGCCTGAGCGCCCTCGCCTGCTCGACGAAGGCTAGATACTGCTCGGCAAGCGCCAGGATCGAGATGCGGTGCAGATCGACTTTTTGCCGCCGGGCCAGGTCGAGCAGCAGGTCGAGCGGGCCTTCATAGCCGTCGACATCGACGAGCAGCGCCGGCTCGCCGTCAGTGCGTGCCGGCCTGGCCTCGTCCTCGAACGGCAGTTCGGCGTCCATTCCCGCCGCATCCCCAAGCTGTCACCCCTGAGAACGCAGGTTCCGACTATCGGCCGCCCAACGCAAGGGCGCTGGTCAGCCGGGCGCGCGCAGCCTCCACATCGAGCGGCTCGGGCTCATGCCGGATCCGGGCGAGCGCCATCGCGGCGCGGCGGGCCMGTGCCCCCGTCATGTCCGGCACAGCGCCGGCAACGGCGATCATCTCCTCCATGATGCCGTGGCAATGCAACACGACGTCGACCCCGGCGCGGATCGCCGCCCGCGACTTCTCCGCGAAGCTGCCTGAGAGCGCCTTCATCGAGATGTCGTCGGTCATGATCAGGCCGTCGAAGCCGAGTTCGCCGCGCATGATCTCCTTGACGACCCGACGCGAAACCGTGGCCGGATGCCTTTGATCGAGTGCCGTGAACACGACATGTGCCGTCATTGCCATCGGCATGTCGGCGAGATGTCGGAACGGCCGGAAATCATGCCCGCGCAGCGCCTCGAGCGAGGCGTCGACGACCGGCAGGTCATGATGGCTATCGGCCCGCGCCCGGCCGTGGCCGGGCATATGCTTGACCACGGGGATCACCCCGCCCGCCAGGAGTCCCTCCGCCGCCGCGCGGCCGAGGCGCGCGACCATGTCGGGGTCATGGGCATAGGCGCGGTTGCCGATCACGTCATGGCTGCCGGAGACCGGCACGTCGAGTACCGGCAGGCAATCGACATCGATGCCGACGGCCTTGAGATCATGCGCCATCAGCCGTGCCGAGAGCCGCACGATCTCGCGCTGTTGCACGGGGTCGTTGATCCCAAGGAAGGCTTGCGCCGGCGGATAGGCCGGCCAGTGTGGCGGCCCCATCCGCTGCACCCTGCCACCCTCCTGGTCGATCAGGATCGGCGCATGCCAGCCCACGGCCTCCCGCATTTCCGCGGTCAGCGCCGCGGTCTGTTCCGGGGTCTGGGTGTTGCGTTTGAAGACGATAAAGCCCCAGGGCCTGGCATCGCGGAAGAAGGCGCGTTCGTCAGGGGTGAGGCTGGTGCCGAGGCAACCGGCAATGAAGGCGCGGGATTTCATGAAGCAGGCCCGAGGCGGATTGCAAAGCAGCGGAAGCCGTCTTCTCGCATGATTCCCGCTCTGGCGCCTTAACGGAAGAAGCCCGGGACCAACTGGCCCCGGGCTTCGCTCTCGACCTATTTGGCAGAGCCCAGGAGGCTCAGCACATCGAGGCTCAGCGCATCTGCTGCGCCATGCCGGCGTTGAACGCGTCGAAGGGCAGTTCTGCGACACGGAACCAGAGCTGTTCCTTGCGCCAGTAAGGCAACCACGAATCATAGAAGGTCTTGAAGGCCGGATTGCTGGCCGCAAGCTCGCCATAGAGCGCCTGCGCTTCCTTGAAGGCGGCGACCATCACGTCCTGCGGAAACGGCCTGAGCTCAGCGCCGCTGGCGACGAGGCGCAGCAGGGCGTCGGGATTGCCGTGGTCATATTTCGCGACGCAAAGCGCGTTGGCCTCGGCGCAGGCCGCTTCCACGATCGCCTTGTACGAAGCGGGCAGCGCGTTCCACTTCTCCAGGTTCACGATGAAGCTGACATTGGCGCAGCCCTCCCAGAAGCCGGGATAGTAATAGTACTTGGCGACGCGCTGGAAACCGAGCTTCTCGTCGTCGAGCGGACCTGAGAATTCGGCTGCGTCGATCGTGCCGCGCTCCAGCGCAGGATAGATATCGCCACCGCCGATCTGCTGCGGCACGACGCCCAGCTTCGCCAGGATCGTGCCACCGAGGCCGGCAATCCGGAACTTCAGGCCCTTCAGATCCTCGACCGTCTTGATCTCCTTGCGGAACCAGCCACCCATCTGCGCGCCGGTATTCCCCGAGGGGATGGTGTGGAGGTTGTAGGTCTTCATGAAGGCGCGGCAGAGCTCGAGCCCACCGCCCTGATAGAGCCAGGCATTGTGCTGGCGGGTGTTCAAGCCGAAAGGCAGCGAGGTCTCGAAGGCGAAGGCCGGGTTCTTGCCAATGTAGAAACTCGACAGCGTGCTGCTGCACTCGACGGTGCCGTTCTGGACKGCATCGAGCGCCTGCAATGCCGGCACGATCTCACCCGGCGCGAAGACCTGGATCTGGAACTGGTTGTCCGTCGCTTCCGCGACGCGCTTGGCGATCTGCGTGCTGATGCCGAACAGCGTGTCGAGGCTCTTCGGGTAGCTCGAGGTCAGGCGCCAGCTGACCTTCGGCTGGGCCTGCGCGATGGCCGGCGCAGCGATGGTCACGCCACCGGCTGCGACTCCGGCGCCTGAGGCCTTGACGAAAGTACGGCGATCCATGGATGTCCTCCTGAGTTCGGTGTCATCGTTTCAGGGCATGCCCTACCCGGATTCGACGCGTGCGTCTTTGACCGCGATCCCGGACGCCCAGCCCCTGCCAACACAGCACGACATAACACCGCCCCCTGTCCGCGACACACGGCAAAGGAAAACCGCCGGTGGCAGAAGCCACCGGCGGTCTGATCATCTCGAAGTTGGCAATCAGTTCTTGGCGATGAAGCACTGGCCGCCGGCAGCCTGAAGCTGCGTGCACATCGTTGCCGCATCCTCGCGGGAATACGGCCCGATGCGCAGGCGATAGACGGTCTTTCCGCCAGCGAGATCCGTCTTCTTGACGATCGGCGACTGGCCGCCGAGCTGGCCGGGATATTTGCGCTGCAGGGCCGCGAATGCGGCGCGTGCTTCCGCTTCGCTGCCGGGGGCAGCGAGCTGCACGGCAAAGTCGCCGGTGCCGCTACGGATCGCGGCGGTCGCCGGAGCAGGCGTCGCAGCGGGAGCCGGTGTCGGAGCAGCACTTGCAACACGCACCGGCGCGGCCGGAGTGGTCGCCGGCGCAGGGGTCGCGACGCGCTCCTGAGCCTTCGGAGCTTCAGGCGCCACGGCCGGCGTCGCAGCCGTACGCTGCCGCGGCGGATTGGTGCTCGCGGTCGAGGATGGATTGAGCGGCAGGTTCCCGCCGAGCCTGGTCGGCGCTGCGCCGGTCGCGAGCCCTGACGCGCCGTTGCTATAGGCCGCGTTCGCGCCGGGCGGAGGCGCCGGCGTGCCATCGGGACGGATCGAGACGGTACGCACCCGGCGCGGCTCGCCGAGGCCTGGTACGCTGGACGTTGCGATCAGACCAGCTTCGGCCGGCGAGACGGAGCCGCGCTCGGGAGCCGCCGGAGCCTGGGCCAACGGATTGCCGTTGGCGCCTGCCTGCGGCGTCGAGCCGAGCCCCGGCATGACCATCCGGCCCGGCATCGTGCGTGCCGCCTGCTGGATATCGACCGGCTGCTCCTCCCGGCTGACGACCTTGGTCGGGTTCGACGGGCTGTCCCCAGCACGCTCGTAAATCTGCTTGTTCTGATTCGGAATCTCGGCGCCGCCGGGATTGGTCGGCGCAACCTTGCTCGGGCCGCCATCGGCCGCGATGACCGGCGGCTGGCCGTCGCTTGTCACGGACGGACCGCGCAGGCCCATGTAGCCGCCGACGCCGATCACTGCGACGGCAATCGCGGCAGCGGCAGCCCAAAGGCCCTTGCGCGAGCGCCGCGGCGGCAGATCCTGATAATCGTCTTCGGCCATCAGCGGCGGCTCGGGATAGTCCGCCTGCGTGTCGTGGCCGTAATCCTGATATTGCGCGTTGCCACGCTCCTCGTCGAGGTCACGCGCATCATGCGCGGCAGGCCGGGCGGGCTCCGACCGTGCAGTGCGATAGGGCTCCGGCTGTTCGACCGGCGTCGGAACATAGACCGCAGCCTGCCGGACCGGTTCGGCGGCAGGTGCCGGGCGGGCGATATCCCCGCGGCGAAGCAGCGCCTCGAACTCGTCGAGTGCCCCCAGCATATCGGCCGGCGGCTGTGCATTGTTGGCGGCAACAGGCTGCTGAGCCGGTGCCTGGGCAAAAGAAGGCTCCTGGCGCTGCCGGGCGCCCGGCCAGGCTCCAGCGGCGGCCGCTTGCTGCTGCACGGGAGCGGCAGCGGCCCGCGGCGAGAAGAGTTCCTTCAGGGGGTCATCCTGACCGACGATTCGGGTCAGCTCGACAAGCGGGTCGACAGACGCCCCTGCCTTTGGAGGCTGAGCCGCGCCGCGCAGCTGACGCTCGAGGTCATCGAGGTCGAGGGCGAAACGGTTCCTAGCTGGCTCACTCATGGTATGATCCATTCCAGCGCTGTCGGCGCCCGAATGGAACGCCGAACTCTACGCAAGGTCAATCTGACCGACTTTGCGCGCCGCCGGCGATCCTGGCCGTCAACGCATTTCTTCCGGCGCCGCAACCCCGACGACAGCCAGACCGGAGGCAAGGACGCTGCGCACCGCGTGCACGAACGCCAGTCTTGCTACCGTGGATTCTCGATCAGTTTGATTAACGAACCGTAATTGCGGCGAGTCTTTGCCCTTGTTCCAGAGCGAGTGGAACGCGCTCGCCAGCTCATGGACGAAGAATGCGACGCGATGCGGCTCATGTGCGCTGGCCGCTGCATCGATCATTCTTGGATAGGCAGCGATCATCTTGATGATGCCGATCTCCGCCTCGTCGGTCAGGCGCGACAGGTCCGCCTGCGCCAGCACCGCGGGCGACAGATCGATGCCCGGGAACGCCTCGCGCGCCTGCCGGAAGATCGAAGCGCAGCGTGCATGGGCATATTGGACGTAGAAGACGGGATTGTCCTTCGACTGCTCGACGACCTTGGCGAGATCGAAATCAAGCGTCGCGTCGTTCTTGCGGAAGATCATCATGAAGCGCACCGCATCGCGGCCGACTTCGTCGATGACTTCGCGCAGCGTCACGAAATCCCCGGAGCGCTTCGACATGCGCACCTGCTCGCCATTGCGCAGCAGCCGCACGAGCTGGCAGAGCTTGACGTCGAGCGAGCCCTCTCCATGCGTCACCGCCTTCACCGCGGCCGACATGCGCTTGACATAGCCGCCATGATCAGCGCCCCAGACATCGATCATCTCGGCGAAGCCGCGAACGAATTTCGAGCGGTGATAGGCGATGTCATTGGCGAAATAGGTGTAGCTGCCGTCCGACTTGAGCAGCGGCCGGTCGACATCGTCGCCGAACAGCGTGGCCCGGAACAGGGTCTGCTCGCGGTCTTCCCAGTCCTCGTCCTTTTGCCCCTTGGGTGGCGGAAGCCTGCCTTCATAGATCAGGTCGCGCGAGCGCAGGTCCTCGATCGTCTCGCGCACGGCATCGATATTGCCGTCGACCGCCTGAAGCGAGCGCTCCGAGAAGAAGACGTCGTGAACGACCCCGAGTGCAGCGAGATCGTCCCGGATCATCGCCATCATGCCGTCGATCGCGGCAGCGCGCACCGCCACCAGCCATTCGGACTCGTGCTTGCCCCGCAGGCTCTCGCCATAGGTCTTGGCCAGGCTCTCGCCGACCGACTTGAGATAGTCGCCGGGGTAGAGTCCCTCCGGGATCGCCCCGATCTCCTCGCCCAGCGCCTCGCGGTAGCGCAGGAAAGCGGAGCGGGCGAGTACATCGACCTGCGCGCCGGCATCGTTGATATAGTACTCGCGGCTGACCGCGTGGCCGGCAAAGGCGAGCAGGCTCGACAAGGCATCGCCGAAGACAGCGCCGCGCCCGTGGCCGACATGCATAGGCCCGGTCGGATTGGCCGAGACATATTCCACATTGATCTTCGGATCGGGCCGGAGCGCACCGCGGCCGTGATCCAGTCCGGCCTCGATCGCGGATTTCAGAATCCCCGTGAAGACGGCCGGCTGCAGCGTCAGGTTGATGAAGCCCGGCCCCGCGATCTCGGCCTTCGCCACGTCCGGATCACGCGCGAGCTCATCAACCAGCAAGGCTGCCAGAGCGCGTGGGTTGGTGCCGGCCTCCTTGGCGAGCACCATCGCGGCATTGATCGCAAGATCGCCATGGGCCGGGTCCCGCGTCGGCTCGACGACGACACGGGCGAAGGACAGCCCGGTCGGGATGGCGCCGCGATCTGCAAGCAGGGTCAGGGCGCTGTTGATGCGCGCGGAAAAGGTCTCGAACAGGTTCATTGCGACCGCAAGAATACGAAAACTGGAAGGAACAAGTGCCCGGGCCTATCGCAGCGACGGGGTCGCGTCAAACAGGCGGCGATGCTCGTCGAGCGCGTACCAGTCGGTCATACCGGCAATATAGTCGGCAATCCGGCGGGCCTTGCGGGGCTCGTCGAGCTCCGTCATCCCAGCCGCCCAGTCGGGCGGCATCGCCTGCGGCGCCGCAGCAAAGCGCGTGAAAAGGTCGCGCACCACGTCGGCTGCCTGCTGGCGAATGACCCCGACCCGTGGGTGCCGGTACATGTTGGGATAAAGGAAGGCCTTGATCTGGCGATCGGCCGTCGTGATCATCTCCGAGAAGGCGACAACGGGCTCTCCCGCCCGGCGGATCGCATCGGCATCAGTTGGCGCCAGCGCGGCAATGAGCTCCTGGGAGCGCCCGATCACATCCTCGACGAAGCGCGTGATCACCCGGCGCACCAGCTCGTTCGTGGCGCGGGAGGTCTCGAGGCCAGGATGCAACCGCTCGATCTCGTCGAGCAGATCCGCCAGGAACGGCACGACGCGAAGCTCCGCATGCCCGAACAGCCCAGCCCGCAAGCCATCATCGATGTCATGAGCGTTGTAGGCGATGTCGTCGGCKAGCGCGGCGACCTGCGCCTCCGCAGAGGCATGGCTGTCGAGCCAGAGATCCTGCCGCTCCTGATACTCGACGATCGCCGCTGGGATACCAGTCTTCGCATAGCGKGCAGTCGGCATGCCGTCGGGGTCGATCAGCGGGCCGTTATGCTTGACCAGCCCTTCCAGCGTCTCCCAGCTGAGGTTGAGCCCGTCGAAACCGGCATAGCGATGTTCGAGCCGGGTCACGATTCGCAGCGTCTGGGCGTTGTGATCGAAACCACCGAACTTGTGCATGCAGGCATCGAGGGCATCCTCACCGGTATGCCCGAACGGTGTGTGGCCAAGATCATGCGCCAGCGCCAGAGCCTCGGCCAGATCCTCGTCGAGGCCGAGCGCCCGGGCGAGTGCACGCGCGATCTGCGCCACCTCGATCGTATGCGTCAGGCGGGTACGGTAATGATCTCCCTCATGCGAAACAAAGACTTGCGTCTTGTGCTTCAAACGGCGGAAGGCTGTGGAATGAATGATCCGGTCGCGATCGCGMTGGAAATGGCTGCGCGTCGGTGACGCCGGCTCCGCGATCAGGCGGCCGCGGCTCTGGCTCGAACGACAGGCATAGGCCGCGCGCCAGCGGTCGCCGGGCTCGCGGTCGGATGAAGGGCTCTGTGGCTGCGGCATGGCGGACCTATCGACGCCCCCTGCTTGTACAGGCGCTGCGGCGCAATTACCTTCGCAGACAACAAAGGTGCAAGGAGCATCTGCCTATGACGACCGATCTTCAGGTCAATCCGCGTGGCATCGCCGTCACCGGCAAGGCCGCGAATCGCATTGTCGCGGTGATGGCGAAGGAGCCGCCCGGCTCGATGCTGCGCGTCAGCGTCGCCGGTGGCGGCTGCTCGGGCTTCCAGTACATCTTCGATGTCGACCACGAAAAGGCGCCGGGCGACCTCGTGATCGAGCGCGACGGCGCAACCGTCCTGATCGACGAGTCCTCGCTGGACCTGCTCGAAGGCTGCACGATCGATTTCGTCGATGATCTTGTCGGCCAGTCCTTCAAGATCACCAATCCGAACGCGACCAGCTCCTGCGGCTGTGGGACGTCGTTTGCGCTCTAGCGGGTCGGCAATGGGCAGCAGGGCCTGATGACGGGCCGTGCCTGACGCCATTCTCCCGAAGCAGCTGACGATTCTCGGCGAAACGCGCAGATCACCTCGCGCGCGAGAGGCGAGTTCATGGCCGCCGCTGTCCGACGCCGGGCGCTCGGCGCCCACAAAAAGGAAAAGGCGCCCTGACGGCGCCTCTTCCTTGGTCTGCGATCTGATTGTCGGCGCTCAGTGCGAGCTGATCGCGCCGCCCTGCTCCAGCCTGATCTCGGCCGCCATCAGGCCCTTCGGTCCAGGTCCGTAGCGCACCAGCACCGTCTGGCCGGGGATGAGCTCCACGATGCCGTAGCGGCGCAAGGTTTCCATATGGACGAAGATGTCCGGAGCGCCCTCGCCCTTCGAGACGAAACCGAAGCCGCGCAGGCGATTGAACCACTTCACCACCATGCGCTCGAGCCCGCTCGTCGGAGCAACCGAGACATTGGTGCGTGCCAGCGGCATCTCCGCCGGATGGCGCCCGGCCGAGGTATCGATCGACATCACGCGCACCGCCTGACGTCCGCGCGCCTTCGCGATCGCTTCCAGAACGATGCGGGCCCCTTCGGCGATGGCGTTGAAGCCATCGCGCTTCAGGATGGTGACATGGACGAGCACGTCGGCACCGCCATCCTCAGGAACCACGAAACCGTAGCCCTTGCTGACATCGAACCACTTGACGTAGCCCACGACCTCGACGCTTGCGTCGTGATCGAAGCCTTCGCCTCCGTCCAGCCGCATGATGCGGTTGAGTGATTGAATCGGACCGACCGGTGGCCGCCCGCTCTCACCGAACTCGTCGGACATGTCCCGCTCATCTCCGCGCGAACTGTTTGATTCGTGCCGATACGATACCATCGGTTCGAAGGCGCGATACAGCCGGCTTGGCGTCATCCACATCATCGCGATGGACACCGCGGCAGATTGGCAACGCTTTTGGCGCGCTCAGCCTGCCAGCCGGCCAAGCGCGGGGCCGATCTCGGCCCGCACCACGAGATCGGCGATCGCGTCGGGCTCCGTCGGTTCGCGATTGATGATCACGAGCTTCGCTCCATTGCGCTTGGCGATCGCCGGAAACGTCGCAGCCGGAAACACCACCAGCGACGAGCCCGCAACGAGGAAGAGATCCGCCCGCATGGTCAGCGCATGCGCCCGTCGCATCGCCGCTTCCGGCATGGCCTGGCCGAACGAGATCGTCGCGGACTTCACGATGCCGCTGCAGATGATGCAGCGCGGCGGCTCTCCGCTTGCCTCGAAGGCCGGGCGGATCGCGGCCAGTTCATGCCGCCAGCCGCAGGTCAGGCAGGTGGCATAGGTGCCGTTGCCGTGCAGTTCGATGATCCTGTCCTCGGGGATGCCGGAATCCTGATGCAGCCCGTCGATATTCTGCGTGATCACTCCGGGAGAGCGACCCTGGGCCACCAGATTAGCAAGTGCCTTATGGCCGCGATTGGGCATCGCACCGGCAAAATGGTCATCCATCGCGAACTTGCGCCGCCAGGCTTCGACGCGCGCCTCGCGGCTGGCGACGAAAGCGTCGAACGGGATCGGTCTGTGGATCATCCAGGGCGAGCCGGGCGACCGGAAATCCGGCACGCCGGATTCGGTCGAGATCCCGGCACCGGTGAAACTGACGATCACGGCAGCGCGGTCGAGCAGCGCGTGGAGTTCGTCGATCGCGTCGTTGGTCTCGTTCTGCATGGGCCCACTCGTCCGCCTTCGCCGCTGCCTATATGAGCGCTGCCCCGTGCTGCGGCCAAGCCGATTGACGCGGAGCCGGACGCGCCTCAAAGCTGCCGTCATGCTCCAGACTGTCCGCCCCACGCTGAACCCCGACCTTCTCGACACCGGCACGCCGCCGATCCCGCAGGCGCAGGGTTGGGCTCGTTCCTATGACGGCCACTCCGGCCCGCTGATCGATCTTTCGCAGGCTGTGCCAGGCTCGCCACCACCCGCGTCCCTGCTGCAGCGCCTTGGCGAGGCCGCCGCCCTGCCCGATCTGACACGCTACGGCGCGATCACCGGCGATCTTTCGCTGCGTGAAGCCTATGCCGCCGAGATCGGCAGGATCTATGGCACTCCATTTGCGTCGACCGAGATCGCCATCACCTCCGGCTGCAATCAGGCCTATGTCGTGACCATGATGGCGCTCGCCCGGGCAGGTGACAATGTGCTGCTGCCGACGCCCTGGTACTTCAATCACGAGATGACGCTGACAATGCTCGGCGTCGAAGCGCGCCCGCTCCCCTGCGATCCGGCTTGCGGCTTCGTTCCGGATGCCGAGCAGGCGGAAAGCCTGATCGATGCAAAGACCCGCGCGATCGTGCTGGTGACGCCCAACAATCCGACCGGCTCGGTCTATCCGCCCGAGACCATTGCGGCCTTTGCCGCGCTCTGCGCGAGGCGCGGAATCTGGCTCGTCATTGACGAGACTTATCGCGACTTCCTGCCGGACGGAGTGAAGGCGCCGCATGAGATCTTCGCCACAAGCGGCTGGCGGGATTCCGTGATCGGCCTCTACAGCTTCTCAAAGGCCTATGCCGTGCCAGGCTGGCGCCTTGGCGCCATCACCGCCGGAGAGGCGGTCGTAGAGCAGATCGGCAAGGTGCTGGACTGCGTCCAGATCAGCCCCGTGCGGGCCGGCCAGCAGGCGGTTGCCTGGGGCATCGACGGCATTCGCGACTGGCGCGAGACCAACCGTGCCGAGATCAATGCACGGGCCGGCGCCTTCCGTGCCGCGATGGCGCCACTGAACGGCTGGCAGGTGCTCGCAGCCGGGGCCTATTTCGCCTATGTCGCGCATCCATTCGCAGACGTGCCCGCGGCAGAGGTGGTGCGGGCCCTGGTCGGGGAGCGTGGCGTGCTCGCCCTGCCCGGCCCCTATTTCGGCCCCGGGCAGGAACAGCATCTGCGCATCGCCATCGCCAATGTCGGCAAGGAACGGATCAGCGACATCGGCGAACGGCTCTCGGGCTTTACGCTCTGAATGAAACTCGGGTCATCCCGGGTGGCCGATGGGCGACCGGGACGACCATTGGCCAGAACCTTACCGAAGCAGGGCGGCGTAGCGCTCGCGATAGGCGTAGACCAGCAGACCGCCACTGACGATCAGGATGAGTGCGACCGGCAGGCCCTGCGGATTGATGGTGAGGTGGAACAGCACGATCACGGCCATCACCGGCGCAATCAATGCGAGCCCCAGGGCCGGCACGATATTGAGAAGCAGGCTGAGCGCCCCGACAAGATTGACGCTTTTCAGAAAGGGCCAGAAGAAGCCTGAATTCTGCAGAGCGAGCTCGAATTCCATGCCCTTCGGCGAAGTCGGCGGATGGATCAGATGGCTCCCCGTCGCCAGGAACCAGAAACCGTCGACTGCGCTGACCAAGAAGATCAGGCCGAGCAAAAGCCGCGGCACGGTGACAAGCAGAATGTGCTTCATGAGAGCGCCCCCCAGCGCTTCCGTTTTGGACAGCGCGGCCGATGGAACCGCGCTCCCCTACCGTCAAACGACTGCGATCACATCGTTGCGCCGATCTGCCAGGGCACGAACTCGGCATCGCCATAGCCGAGCTGCTCGGATTTGGAGCGCTCGCCGGACGCAACGCGCAGCAGCGTCTCGAAAATCTCGCGGCCCTTCTCCTCCAGCGTCACGCCATCGAGGATGTCCCCGCAATTGATATCCATGTCGTCGATCATCTTCTCGTAGATCGGCGTATTGGTGGCGAGCTTGACCGAAGGTGTCGGCTTGCAGCCATAGGCCGAGCCACGCCCGGTGGTGAAGGCGAGAATATTGGCGCCTCCCGCGACCTGCCCCGTCGCCGCGACCGGGTCGTAGCCAGGCGTGTCCATGTAGACAAAGCCCTTCGATTTCACCGGCTCGGCATAGTGATAGACGGCCGCCAGCGTCTTGGTGCCGCCCTTCGCCGCCGCACCCAGCGACTTCTCCAGGATCGTGGTGAGCCCGCCCGCCTTGTTACCCGGCGAGGGGTTGTTGTTCATGCTCATGCGGGCGCGCTCGGTATACTCCTCCCACCACTTGATCACGCCGACGAGCTTCTCGCCGACCTCGCGCGTTGCAGCGCGGCGGGTGAGCAGGTGCTCGGCTCCGTAGATTTCGGGCGTCTCGGACAGGATCGCCGTGCCGCCATGCTCGACCAGGATGTCGACGGCAGCGCCCAGCGCCGGATTGGCCGTGATGCCGGAATAGCCATCGGAACCGCCGCATTGCAGGGCAAGCGTCAGCTCCGAGGCGGGTACCGTCTCGCGCACGGCGCGGTTGGCGATCGGCAGCATCACCTTCAGCGCCTCGATGCCGGCGGCGACGCTCTTCCTGGTGCCGCCCGTCTCCTGAATCGTCATGGTGCGGAAGATGTCGCTCTCCTCGACGCCATAGGCTTCCTTCATGCGCTTGATCTGAAACCCTTCACAGCCGAGGCCGACGACCAGCACCGCCGCCATGTTGGGGTTGCAGGCATAGCCCCAGGTCGTGCGCTTCAGCACCTCGAAGCTCTCGCCATTGTAGTCGATGCCACAGCCGGTGCCGTGGGTCAGCGCGATGACGCCGTCGACATTGGGGTAATCGGCCAGAATGCCCGAGCGCTTGACCTCCTCGGCCATGAAGCGCGCGACCGAGGCCGAGCAGTTCACCGAAGTGAGGATGCCGACATAGTTGCGGGTGCCGGCCCCACCGCCCTTGCGGCGAAACCCCTCGAACGTCGCCTGCTGCTCGACCGGCAGCACGAATTCAGGCTTCGCCTCGGCACAGAAATCATAGTCGCGCTCGAAGGCGTGGAAGCCGGTATTATGCTCATGCACCCATTCGCCAGGCGGGATGTCGACCGTGGCAAAGCCGATGATCTGGCCGAATTTGCGGATCGGCTCGTCCTTGGCAATTGGGGCCAGTGCGACCTTGTGGCCGCGCGGAATGCGTTTCAGGGCGACGACACCCGCTGCGGTGACGCCTGCATCGATCGGATCGACCGCGACCGCGACATTGTCGGCGGCATTGAGCTTCAGCGTACGCGGCGGCAAGACCTTGTCGAGCATGAGAGGAACCGTCTGCTTGGGGGTGGCGACCCAGGGCCGCGCTCGCCCAAGACATGCGCCTCTCCTGCGCTTTTTTCAATCGGTTGAAAGTAAGCCCGGCCTTGCATGCGACGCCGGATCGTCAGGCCGGCCTATCGCTCGACCGAAACACTGAGCTGCATGGTCGGGTGGATGCCGCAATAGAGCTCATATATGCCGGCCCGCGTGAACAAGAGCGTCACCGACTGGCCKGGCTCCTGCGCTCCGGAGTTGAACGGCTTGGGACCGGTGTCCAGCCGCACATTATGGGTACGGACATCGTCATTGTTGATCGTCAGGCTCTGGCCGGCATGCAGCCTAACGGACGAGGGCTGGAACATCCTGTTCTTCTGCGAGATCGTCGTGCCCAGGTCCGCAACCGCCAGCGCAGCAGGCCGGGCAGCGCTGAGGGCAGAAACCGGTGCGGGCGGATTTTCGCTCGACAGCGTCGCCAGGAAGGCCAACAGCGCGGCGCGCTCCTCCGACGTCAACCCGATCGGCTTGATATCCGGCGAGAGGCTCGGCCGCTGCACGACACCGTGCTCATAGTGATCGAGCACGGCGTCCAGCGTCGGCAGCGAGCCGTCATGCATATAGGGCGCGGTCCAGGCCAGCTCCCGCAGCGACGGCGTCTGGAACGCATGATCGGCTGCTCTCAGATCGATGATCTTGCCGCGCCCGAGATCGCTCCCCGGCAGACCGACATCGTGAAAGGCACGATCGGTGAAAGCCCAGCCGGAGTGGCAATTGCTGCAGCCGGCCCTGCCGGTGAAGAGCGCAAAGCCCCCCTGTTCTTCGCTGGTGAGGGCGGTCTCGTCGCCTTCGACCCAGGCATCGAAGCGGGTCGGCGGCGAGACCAGGCTTCGGACATAGGTCGCGAGCGAGGCGCTGATCTGGTCAGGCCCGATGCTCCGGCTACCGGGAAACGGGCTCGCGAAGGCCTTGCGATAGTCCGGCCTGCGCGAGAGCTTGACGGCGATATGCGGCAACGTCTCGGCCATCTCGAGCGGGTTCTCGATCGGGCCGTGCACCTGCTCCTCGATCGTGCCCGCCCGCCCATCCCAGAAGAAGGCTGCGCCCCAGGCGAGGTTCCATAGATGCGGTGTATGACGTGCCAGCGGCACCAGTGCCACGCCCTTCCCGATCGCAACGCCGTCGGTGAAGCCGAGCGCCGGATCATGGCATGTCGCGCATGAGACCGTACCGTTCGAGGACAAGGCCGGATCGCCGAACAGGCGCCGCCCGAGCTCAAGCTTGGCGGGGTTGAGCGGGTTCGAGGCAGGGAACGGCACGGCGCTGGGACGTCGATAGCTCGCGCGCGCAACGGTCAGCCCTGCACCCGTTGCGGATTGGGCGGGCTCCACCGCCTGCGAGCCACCGATCAGCGCGAGCGCGGCGGTGGTCGCGCCGGCGAGAAAGGCATTCAAAAGGGAGGCCGACCGGGCCATCGCCGCGCCTCAGCGCAGGAAATTCCCAGCCTGGAGCTCGACCCGAGCGATATCGCCGAGCACGGCGCTGGTATCCTTGACCGGCTTCTTCGGCGCGACCGCCGTCGGCCACGCCTTCTTGAGTTCGGCAAGCGCAGCCTGCAATTCCTTGAAGGCAGTCGCGTCCTTGGCGGCAAGCTCGCCGGCAACCGCATCGATCATCGCAGCCGAATGCCAGACGAAGCCGCGCGAGTCCTGATACTCGACCGCCTTGGCGATACGGCCCTTCTCGATGGCGTTGCCATATTCGTCGGCGGCKACCTTCAAGGTCTCGAGCGCTGTCTCGACCGAGAAGCGCGGCCAGTTCTTCTCGGCCTCACGGAGCCCGGCGTCGGCCTCGGCGAGGCGCTCATGCACCAGCTTCAGCGCGCCGTCATAGGCATCCTTCTTCCTGGCCTTGACGGTTTGCGCCAGCGCCTTCAGCGCGGCCTCGAAGGGACGGACCTTGTAGGTTGCGAGATCGTTCTTGATGCCACCATAGATTTCTTCAGCCGGGTGCAGGAAGTGCGGCAGCGCCTCACCGAAGCGCCCATCCTTGACCAGTTCGTCGCCAACCAGGAGATGGCCCCGGATCAGGGCGATCGAACGCGCAAATTTGAGGTTGGGCGCCAGCGCGTCGGCTTTGCCGCCTTCGCCCCCCTCTCCACCTTCGCCGCCCTGCCCCTTGGCCGGCGTTGCCTTCACTGCAGCGCCATGAGCATGCTGGGCGATGTCGAAGGAGCCGCTCGCATGCAGGGCCGGAGCGGCGGAGGTCTCTGCGAAACCGGCCGCCGCCACGCCTGCTCCCGCAGCGATCACCGTACCGAGACCGATCCACAGCTTGCTCGAAGTCTTCATCATGTCATCCCGGGTGGGCCGACAGGCGGCGCTGCCACGCAGGGCCTGGCAGGCATCCCACGTAAGAACACGACCTCTCGAATGAACCCGAAAGCTGACATCGTCAAGCAACCGCATCGCCTAGAAGAACGATTACATTGATTCTAAACTAGACATCAAGGTAATCACCCTAGTAATCCCTTGATGCCAAGCTATTTTCTGCCCCGGCGCAAACTGTAGATGCGGCCTTCAGCCAGCGAGAATCTCCATGATCCTGCCGATCGGCAACATCCTGACACAAGCCGAGATCGAAGATGCCCGTGCCGCGTTGGCCTCGCTGCGCTTCGAGGATGGTGGCAGGACCGCGGGCTGGAATGCGAAACTGGTCAAGAACAACCGGCAGGCGGCTCCGGGTGCGCGCGCTGATGCGCTCAAGGCGCTCCTCGGGGAGCGCATCCTCGCCAATGAGGTCTTCGCGGCCGCCGTCCGCCCCAAGGCCCTGACGCCGCTGCTCTTCAGCCGCTACGAGCCCGGCCATGCCTATGGCAGCCATGTCGACGACGCCCTGATGGGCGGCATGCGCACCGATGTCTCGTTCACCCTCTTCCTGGCCGACCCCGCGACTTATGAAGGCGGCGAACTGGTGATCGAGACCCCGTCGGGCGACGAGGCGATCAAGCTCCCGGCCGGTTCGCTCATCGCCTATCCCTCGACCACGCTGCACCATGTCGCGCCCGTGACCAAGGGCGAACGGATCGCTGCCGTCGGCTGGGCTCGCAGCTTCATCCGCGACGCAAGCCAGCGCGAGATCCTGTTCGATCTCGACCGGGCCCGTCGCGCACTGTTCGGCCGCGAGGGCAAGACGCCCGAGTTCGACCTGATCTCCAAATCGGTCGCGAACCTCACCCGGATGTGGGCGCAGGACTGACTAGATCATTGGACCGGATATCGTATCCAGTCCAATGATCTAACCCTTTGTCTTGCATCGGCTTTCCCGAAAACCGCAATCCACTTTTCGGGCCGATGCCTTAGCGGGTGCCAGCGCCCGGAGTTCCCGTCGCCGCCAGGCCGGCAAGCGTCTCGTCGACGATTGCATCCTTGGCCAGTGCCACCGACACGACCAGCGGGTGCTCATCCGCCCCTGGCTCTTCCAGCGCCGCGAACTGGCTGTCGAGCAGCGCCGGCGGCATGAAATGGTGCTGGCGCGCCGCCATGCGCTGGCCGATCAGCTCCCGCGAGCCCTTGAGATAGACCAGCGCGACATCCGGCCGGTCACCGATGATGACGCGGCGATAGGCACGTTTCAGTGCGGAACAGGTGACGATTCCGTTCTTGCCGGTCGCGCGCAGCTCGTCGATCCAGGCCGCGATCGCCGCCAGCCAGGGCTTGCGGTCCTCATCGTTCAACGGCGTACCGCTCGACATCTTGGCGACGTTCTCGGGCGGGTGGAAGGAATCCGCATCACGAAACGGCCAGCCCAACCGCTCGGCCAGACGCTCGCCGAGCGAGGTCTTGCCGGAGCTGGCGACGCCCATGACGACGATGACGGCCGGCATCTGCCCATGCGGGAAAGCGCTCATGAGGCTCACGGCTTCTTCGGCTCGACATGCCCGCCGAACCCGGCGCGCATCGCCGAGAGCACCTTCTCGGCGAAGGTGTGGTCCTTGCGCGACCGGAAGCGGGTGTAGAGCGAGGAGGTCAGCACCTCGGCCGGCGTCGCGGTCTCCACCGCGGCCTGCACCGTCCAGCGCCCCTCGCCCGAATCCGAGACATGCCCGGTATAGGCAGACAGCTCCTCGTCGGCGGCCAATGCCTCGGCCGTGAGATCGAGCAGCCAGGAGGTCACGACCGAACCGCGCCGCCAGACTTCGGCAATCTCCGCGACATCGAAATCGAAGCCGTATTCGGGTGGCAGACCGTCCTTGGCCGAGGCATTGCGCAACAGGTCGAACCCTTCGGCGAAGGCCTGCATCATGCCGTATTCGATGCCGTTATGAACCATCTTGACGAAATGGCCGGCACCGACCGGGCCGCAATGCAGATAGCCCTGCTCGGATGCCGGGTTGCGGCCCTCGCGGTGCCGGCTCTCTGGAATGTCGCCCTTGCCAGGGGCCAGCGCCTTGAAGATCGGCTCCAGACGGTCGAAGCCCGCCTTGTCGCCACCGACCATCAGGCAATAGCCGCGCTCCAGCCCGTGAACGCCGCCGCTGGTGCCGATATCGAGATAGTGCAGCCCCTTCTCTGCGAGCTCCCGCCCGCGCCGGACATCGTCCTTCCAGAAGGCGTTGCCGCCATCGATCAGTGTGTCGCCGGGCTGGACGAGGGCCGCGAGTTCGCTGAGCGTCGCCTCGGTGATCTCGCCGGCCGGGAGCATCACCCAGATCGCCCGCGGTGCCTTAAGCTTCGAGACGAGATCGGCGAGATCGGCGGCAACCACCGCGCCGTCGCTTGCCAGCGCCGCACCGGGCTTGGGATCACGGTCGTAGACCACGCATTCGTGCCCGGCCTTCATCAGCCGGCGGACGATATTGGCTCCCATGCGGCCGAGGCCGATCATTCCAAGCTGCATAGCAAAGGCTCCTGCCGGGGATCCTGAACCGGCTTTGGGAGCGCTTCATGCCTCGTGCAGCGGGTTGGAGCAAGCGGAACCCGGCAGGGGTCAGCCGCGCTGCAGCGCCCGCCAGCGTCCGGGGGGCACGCCATAGGCGCGGCGAAACTGGCGGGTCAGGTGGCTCTGGTCGGCAAAGCCGCAGGCCATCGCCACCTCGACGAGCGAGGTGCCGCCGAGCAGGAGCCTGCGCACCTGCTGAAGCCGGCGCATCACGAGATAGTTATAGGGGCTGGTGCCGAAACAGGCGCGAAAATGCCGGGCCAGAGTGAAGCGATCGAGGCCGGCAATGGCTTCGAGTTCGCGGGAGGCCACCACCTCGTCGCGATGGGCGTCGAGATATTGGCGGGCTCGCTCAGCGGCAGGCCGGTCGAGCACCTGTCCCGTCGGCCGCGCGGCCGATGGATCGAGCGCGAGCAACGCTTCGGCGAGCGGCAGCAGGATATCCTCGGCGGCGATCTCGTCGAGCGGCGCATCAAGATCGCGCAAGGCATGGGCTACCGCGCGAACGAGCCGCGCATCCTGCGAGACTGCGGTCGAGACGAAGGGCAAGGCGCAGCCCTGCGCTCCCAATGCCTCCCGGATCAGTCGCGGCTCGACATAGAGCATGCGGTAGCTGAACCCCTCCGGAATCCCGGCGCGCCCGTTATGGATCTCGTCGGGATGCAGCACGATCGCATGCCCGCTCAAGCTGTCGCACCGGCTGCCGCGATACTCGAAGCTCTGCACCCCGGACAGCGTCTGCCCGAACGCATAGGTGTCATGGCGATGCGGATCATAGGCAAAGCCGCGGAAGAACGCTTCCATCCGCTCGATGCCGTCTATGCCCGAGCCCGTGCGCACCCAGTCGGTGCCCTCCGGCCCGCACGATCGTTCAAGACGAGCCTTCCCGGCTTCGGTTAGCGATTGGGTCATGCGTTACGATACCAAGATCGCCATCGTGGTACGCGAGAATCTCGCCCCCTGGCAAAAACTCAATGTTGCGAGCTTCCTGGCCGGAGGGCTGGTCGGCGCTTCGCCCGAACTCGCGGGCGAAGCCTATCGCGACGGCTCCGGCCGTTTCTACGGCCCTCTGATCCGCCAGCCCGTCCTGATCTTTGCGGCGGCAGGCGAGCAGTTGAAGCAGGTTCTGGAGCGCGCCCGCGCCCGTGGCGTGCGCCCGCATCTCTATACCAGCGAGCTGTTCACGACCGGCAACGACAGCGACAACCGGGCCGCCGTCGCCGCCCTGCCGACCGAAGCGCTCGATCTCGTCGGGCTGGCGCTCCACGCCGAACGCAAGGAAATCGACAAGATCGTCAAGGGCTTGACCCTTCACACCTGAATCAATCTCTGAACCTGTGCTCCGTCGAGCTCGCCCATCGCACCCGACAACACGATCTCGCCGCGATCCATCACGAACATCGTGTCGGCGAGTTCGCGCGCGAAGTCGAAATATTGCTCGACCAGCACGATCGCCATGTCGCCGCACTGGCGCAGATAGTCGATGGCACGGCCGATATCCTTGATGATCGAGGGCTGGATGCCCTCGGTCGGTTCGTCGAGCACCAGCAATTTGGGTCGGGTGACCAGCGCCCGCGCGATGGCGAGTTGCTGTTGCTGGCCTCCCGAGAGGTCTCCGCCGCGTCGGCCCAGCATGGACTTGAGCACGGGGAATAGGTCGAACAGGTCATCCGGGATGAAGCGGCTGCGGCGTGGCAGCGGCGCGAACCCGGTTTCTAGGTTTTCCTTGACGCTCAGCAGCGGAAAGATCTCGCGCCCCTGGGGCACGAAGCCGATGCCGGCCCGCGCCCGATCCTCGCTGCGCAAGCTCGAGATGTCCTCGCCCGCAAAGCTGATGCGCCCGCCGCTGATCGGCTGCTGGCCGACGATGGCGCGCATCAACGAGGTCTTGCCGACGCCGTTGCGGCCCATGACGCAGGTGACCTTGCCGGGTTCGGCGGCAATCGAAACCCGGCGCAGGGCCTGCGCCGCCCCGTAATGCAAGTCGATGGCTTCGACGTTCAGCATCGTCCGATGTCCAGCCGCTTCGCCCGATCGATCAACCGGTTCCTATATTTCCCGATCATGCTCACCGCCCCAGATAAACTTCGACGACGCGCTCATTGGCGCTGACCTGATCGAGCGGCCCTTCGGCCAGCACCGCACCTTCGTGCAGCACAGTGACCTTGACGCCGAGTTCGCGGATGAACCCCATGTCATGCTCGACCACGATCACCGAATGGTCCCTGGCGATCTCCTTGAGCAGCACGGCCGTTTCGGCCGTCTCGCCATCGGTCATGCCGGCGGCCGGCTCGTCGACGAGCAACAGCTTCGGGTCCTGAGCCAGGAGCATGCCGATCTCGAGCCACTGCTTTTGCCCATGCGAGAGTGAACCGGCGAGACGGCTGCGCGCATCCCCCAATTTGATGATGCCGAGAATATTGTCGATGCGCTTCTGGTCGGTTGCCGCCGTCTTCCAGAACAGGGTTCTGGCCACCGTGCGTTGCGACTTCAGCGCCAGCAGGATGTTGTCCTCGATGCTGTGGAAGTCGAACACGGTCGGCTTCTGGAACTTGCGGCCGATGCCGAGATTGGCGATTGCGGCCTCGTCGAGCCTGGTCAGGTCGACCGAGCCGCCAAACATCACCGTCCCCTCGTCCGGCCTGGTCTTGCCGGTGATAATATCCATCATCGTCGTCTTGCCGGCGCCGTTGGGCCCGATGATGGCCCGCATCTCGCCCGGCGCGATCACCAGCGAAAGCCCGCGGATCGCCTTGAAGCCGTCGAAGGAGACACTGACGCCATCGAGATAGAGCAGTGAGGAGGTGAGCGCTGCATGGGCCGGGATCATGCGCGTCACTCCGCCGGGGCCGGTTCGGCCAGCGGGGCGGCTGGCTCGCGCTTGCGCCGCCTCCCCCACCAGTCCTGCGCCGTGCCGAGAATGCCCTTGGGCATGAACAGGGTGACGAAGACGAAGAGGGCTCCGAGCGCGAAGAGCCAGTAGGGCGCCATGAAGCCGGAGGTGAAGACCGTCTTGGCGTAGTTCACCACGACCGCGCCCAGCGCCGCGCCGACCAATGTGCCGCGCCCGCCAACCGCGACCCAGATCACGGTCTCGATCGAGTTGGCCGGAGCAAATTCGCTGGGGTTGATGATGCCGACCTGCGGCACGTAGAGCGCGCCTGCGACGCCAGCCATGCAGGCCGAGACGGTGAAGACGAAGAGCTTGAAACGGTCGACCCGGTAGCCGAGGAAGCGCGTGCGCGATTCGGCGTCGCGGATCGCGATGACGACCTTTCCGAGCTTGGAATCGACAATGCCGCGGGCGATCAGGAAGCCGGCGATCAGCATCACGCAGGTCATCGCAAACAGCGCCGCGCGCGTCGCCTGCGCCTGCACGTTGAAGCCCAGGATGTCCTTGAAGTCGGTCAGCCCGTTATTGCCGCCAAAGCCCATGTCGTTGCGAAAGAAGGCCAGCAGCAGCGCATAGGTCAGCGCCTGGGTGATGATCGAGAGATAGACGCCGGTGACGCGGGACCGGAAGGCGAACCAGCCGAAGACGAAGGCGAGCAGCCCCGGCACCACCAGCACCATCAGCATGGCGAAGGGGAAGGAGGAGAAGCCGTACCAGTACCAGGGCAGTTCGTGCCAGTTCAGGAAAACCATGAAGTCGGGCAGGATCGGATTGCCATAGACGCCGCGCGAGCCGATCTGGCGCATCAGATACATGCCCATCGCATAGCCGCCGAGCGCGAAGAAGGCGCCGTGGCCAAGCGAGAGAATGCCGCAATACCCCCAGACGAGGTCGAGCGAGATCGCGAGCAGCGCATAGCAGAGGTATTTGCCCCAGAGCGACATGGTCGAGGTCGGGACATGAAGGACCGAGTTCTCCGGCAGCAGCAGATTGGCGAGCGGGACCAGCACCGCCAGTGCGACCAGAAGTCCGAGGAAGATGAGGCCGCGCTTGTCGAGCCCCTGGATGAGAAAGCGGGTGATCATGCCTCCACCGCCCGGCCCTTCAGCGCAAACAGGCCGCGCGGGCGCTTCTGGATGAACAGGATGATGAAGACGAGCAGTGCGATCTTGCCGAGCACCGCGCCGGCATAGGGTTCGAGCAGTTTGTTTGCGACGCCGAGCGTCATCGCGGCGACGAGCGTGCCCCAGAGATTGCCGACGCCGCCGAAGACGACGACCATGAAGGAGTCGATGATGTAGCCTTGGCCGAGATTGGGGCTGACATTGTCGATCTGCGACAGCGCAACGCCGGCCAACCCCGCCACGCCGGAGCCGAGCCCAAAGGTCAGCGCATCGATCCGGCCGGTGCGAATCCCCATGGCCGCCGCCATCCGCCTGTTCTGCGTCACTGCGCGCATCTGCAACCCCATCGGCGTGAGCTTCAGGATGGCCAGCAGGGCGGCGAAGACGAGCCCGGCGAAGACGATGATCCAAAGCCGGTTCCAGGTGATCGCAAGCCCGCCGATCTCGAAGACCCCCGCCATGAAGGCCGGTGCCCCGACCTCGCGATTGGTCGGACCGAAGGCGGTGCGGACCGCCTGCTGCAGGATCAGGCTGATGCCCCAGGTCGCGAGCAGCGTCTCCAGCGGCCGTCCGTAGAGGAAGCGGATGACGCCGCGCTCGATCGCAACACCGACCAGCCCTGCGACGAGAAAGGCCGCCGGCAGCGCAACGGCGAGCGAATAGTCGAACAGGCCTGGAACGCGGGCGCGGATCACCTCCTGGACCACGAAGGTGGTATAGGCGCCGAGCATCACCATCTCGCCATGGGCCATGTTGATCACGCCCATCACGCCGAAGGTGATGGCAAGCCCGATCGCGGCGAGCAGCAGGACAGAGCCGAGCGAAAGCCCGTACCAGAGATTCTGCGCCGCGCGCCACAGGGCGAGCTTGCCCTCGATCTCGGAGATCGCCCGCACCTGGGCCTCCTTCAGCGACTGCGGAACGTCGCCCGGCAGGGAGCGCAAGGTCGCCAATGCATCCTGGTCGCCACGCTCGCGCAGCACATCGATCGCGCCGAGCCGGTCGAAGGGCTGTGCGTCGGCCTTGCTGATCAGGATCGCCGCCTGCGCCTGGCGCAGCGCGATCCTCGCCCGATTGTCGGTCTCCTTGGCGATGGCGCCCTCCAGGACCGGCAGCACCGAGGCGTCGCGCGATTTGAAGACCGCCTCGGCGGCGGCGGCGCGCCGGGCCGGATCGGGATTGAGCAGGCCGAGCCCACCCAGCGCCGCCTGGATCACGCGCCTGACATTGTTGTTGAGCCTGACAGCGCTGACACCTGCCGGCTCGGCAGGGAGCGGCTGGCGGGTCCGCGCATCGCTGAAACCGCCTGTCCCGGTCCTGATCGCGACCGTCCCGCCGCCCGCGAGCAGCCGCCCCTCGGCGAGCGCCTCGATGATCACGGCCGCGTTCGGATGAGCGGTCTGAACCAGGATCTCGACCGCCCGCGCMGTGTCGGAAAAGCTGTCCGCCCCCAGCCGGGCAAAGGCCTCGTCGGCGCTCTGGGCGAAGGCCACGCCCGGCGCGAGCAGGAGAGCCGTCGCGACCACGATCATGCGCAGCAATCTGGACAGGAGAAGCATCGGCTCGCTCTTCATGACGCGCTCAGATCGGGACCTCAGCTCTCATCCCGGGAACCGCGCAGACGGAACCTCGGGGATGCGCGCTGCCTTGCTTGCGAGAGCCGCCGCAGGTCGCGGCGGAAAATGAGGGGCGGCCGGGCGTTATTCGCCCGTGCCGCCCCTCCCCCTCATGACCTCACGCGCCGCCGCACTTGCTGGTCTTGACGTTGAAATTGCCGCATTTCTTCTCAACCCAGTCGCCGACCAGATCCTTGGAGCCATCGAGTTCCTTCGACCAGGCGTCGCCGGGCACGAGGCCTGTCTTCGAGACGACGTCGAACTGGCCATCGGCCTTGATCTCGCCGATCAGGACCGGCTTGGTGATGTGATGGTTGGGAAGCATCGTCGAGACGCCGCCGGTCAGGTTCGGCGCCTCGATGCCGGGCAGTGCATCGATGACCTTGTCCGGATCGGTCGACTTGGCCTTCTCGACCGCCTTCACCCACATGGCGAAGCCGATGACATGGGCTTCCATCGGATCGTTGGTGACCGCCTTGTCGTTCTTTTTGAAGGCCTTCCACTGCTTGATGAAGGCGTCATTCTCCGGGGTCTTCACCGACTGGAAGTAATTCCAGGCGGCGAGATGGCCGACCAGCGGCTTGGTGTCGATGCCTGCAAGCTCTTCCTCGCCGACCGAGAAGGCTACGACCGGAATGTCGGTCGCCTTGATGCCCTGGTTGCCGAGTTCCTTGTAGAAGGGCACGTTGGCGTCGCCGTTGATGGTCGAGACCACCGCGGTCTTCTTGCCGGCCGAGCCGAATTTCTTGATGTCCGAGACGATCGTCTGCCAGTCGGCGTGGCCGAACGGCGTGTAGTTGATCATGATGTCCTCGGCCTTGACGCCCTTGGACTTCAGATAGGCCTCGAGGATCTTGTTGGTCGTGCGCGGATAGACGTAGTCGGTGCCGGCGAGCACCCAGCGCTCGACCTTCTCTTCCTTGGCAAGGTAATCGACGGCCGGGATCGCCTGCTGGTTCGGCGCGGCGCCAGTGTAGAACACGTTGCGCTCACTCTCCTCGCCCTCGTATTGCACGGGATAGAACAGAATCGAGTTCAGCTCCTTGAAGACGGGCAGAACCGATTTGCGCGACACCGAGGTCCAGCAGCCGAAAACGGCGGCGACCTTGTCCTTGTTGATCAGTTCGCGCGCCTTCTCGGCGAAGAGCGGCCAGTTCGAGGCCGGGTCGACCACGACGGCCTCGAGCTTCTTGCCGAGCACGCCGCCCTTCTTGTTCTGCTCCTCGATGAGCATGAGCATGACGTCCTTCAACGTCGTCTCGGAGATCGCCATCGTGCCCGAGAGAGAGTGGAGGATGCCGACCTTGATGGTCTCCTGCGCAGCGACCGGCAGGAACGACCCCAGGAATGTTGCGCCCGCCAGTGCGGCGCCCAATACGACGCGACGAGTAGTATTCACGGCCTGATCTCCCGAACACTTTTGTTGGCGCGCTCCCCTCGAGCGCTGACTGGCCTTGCCGGCCTGTTCAGGAAGGTTCGCAAGCGACGTGCCAACCGGGGAAAGCACGCAAATCCGTGTCATCAGGACGAAATCGAAGACAATTTCTGCCAATCATCTCGCGCCGCACGCAACGATGCTGCAATCGCGAAGGGACTGCTCATTTTTTAGACAGAAACCGTGCCTGCCCTTTTTGCAGCCCGCACGCCCGCACAGTCGAGCCCGGAAACGCAGTGGTTTCGACGAAGGGGACAGCGTAAATTTTAGCATTTACGAAGTAAGGAGAATCGCCTTAGCCTCTCTCTTGTCGGTAACAACTGAAAGGAGGTGATCCAGTGTCTCATTGTCATCAACCGCTGGTGCAAGGCGGGCGGACCTGGACTCATTCCCTGTGGGAGTCTTGTTCCGCGTGAGTTTTCGCACCTTCAGGTCCGGTTCGCCGGGCCGCGGTTCGACAATGGAAGGGCTGCCCGAAAGGGCGGCCCTTCTCGTTTCCGGGAGCAGCCCTGCAGTCCCGGTTCTGGCGCAGCAGCTCCGGACGTGGCACAGAGGCCACGTGTTTCTTCATTCTCATTCCCATCAGACGAGTTTAGCCCGTGTCATCGCTCGCGCCTGAACCGAGCCGCGAGGCGATTCTCGACTTCATCGAGAGCGAGCGCCTTGCCGGCCGCGAAGTCGGCCGCCGCGAGATCGCCAAGGCTTTTGGCCTTTCGGGCGGAGGCAAGATCTGGCTGAAGCGCATGCTCAAGGATCTCGCCGAGGAAGGCGAACTCGGCGGCGACGGCAAGGACAGGCCGGTTCATCCGCGCGGCGCCCTGCCCCCCGTGCTGCTATGCGAGATCAAGGCCCGGGATCGTGACGGCGACCTTGTTGCCGCCCCGCTCGAATGGAACGAGGCCGATGAAGGCGCTCCGCCCAGGATCCTKGTGGAACGCCCGCGCGAAATCCGCTCGCGCAAGCTCGCCTCCGCCGCTGCCGGGGTCGGCGATCAGGTCCTGCTCAAGCTCACCCGCCTCCGGGGCATGGACGGCTTCGCCTATTCCGGCCGCGTGCTCAAGATCATGGGCAAGGGCAAGGCGCAGGTGCTCGGCATCTTCCGCGCCCTGCCCGACGGCTCGGGCCGGCTGATCCCGGTCGACAAGAAGGCCCAGGGCCGCGAGGCGCTGATCCCCAAAGGGCAGACCGGCGATGCCCAGGACGGGGACCTTGTCTCGGTTTCGCTGCGGCGCGAAGGCCGCTTCGGCCCGCCGGAAGCGCGGGTGCGCGAACGGCTGGGCTCGCTGAAATCCGAGCGCGCCGTCAGCCTGATCGCAATCCATACCCACGGTATTCCCAACGAGTTCTCCCCTGCGACATTGGTGGAGGCAGAAGCCGCCCCGCACGCCAGCACAGCTGGCCGCGAGGATTGGCGCGCGCTGCCGCTGATCACCATCGATCCCGCCGACGCCAAGGACCATGACGACGCAGTCCATGCTGCGCCCGACACCGACCCGGCCAATGAAGGCGGGTATGTCGTCACGGTCGCGATCGCCGATGTCGCATCTTACGTCCGCCCGGGTTCCGCGCTCGACCGCGAGGCGCTGGAGCGGGGCAACTCGGTCTATTTCCCCGACCGCGTCGTGCCGATGCTGCCCGAGCGCATCTCCAACGATCTCTGCTCACTGCGCGGCGGCGAGGACAGGCCGGCACTCGCCGTCCGCCTCATCCTGAAGGCCGACGGCTCGAAGAAGAGCCATAGCTTCCACCGCATCCTGATACGCTCGGCGGCGAAGCTCTCGTATCAGCAGGTTCAGGCCGCCATCGACGGCAAGCCGGACGACCTGACCGGCCCGATCCGCGAAAGCGTCCTGATGCCGCTCTGGGCGGCCTATGGCGTCGCCTCCCGCGCCCGCGATCAACGCCAGCCGCTCGACCTCGATCTGCCCGAGCGCAAGCTGATCCTCAAGCCCGACGGCTCCGTCGACCGTGTCATCGCGCCCGAGCGGCTGGCCGCGCACCGGCTGATCGAGGAGTTCATGATCCTCGCCAATGTCGCCGCCGCCGAGACATTGGAGAAGGCTGGCAGTCTGCTGATCTATCGCTGCCATGACGAGCCGTCGCTCGAGAAGATGCGGGCACTCGGCGAAGTGCTGGCCTCGGTCGGCATCAAGCTGCCGAAGGATGGCGCACTGCGCCCCGTGCTGTTCAACCGCATCCTCGCCATGATCAAGGGCTCGGAGAACGAGCTCTTCCTGAACGAGGTGATCCTGCGCACCCAGGCACAGGCCGAATATGTCGCCGAGAACTACGGACATTTCGGGCTCAACCTGCGCCGATATGCCCATTTCACCTCGCCGATCCGGCGCTATGCCGACCTCATCGTGCATCGTGGCCTGATCTCAGCCTTGAAACTCGGCGATGACGGACTGCCCAAAGCGACCACGCTCGCCGAACTGCGCGAGATCGCGACCCGKATCTCGGCCGCCGAGCGCCGCGCCATGGCGGCCGAACGCGAGACCACCGACAGGTTGATCGCCCATTTCCTTGCGGACCAGATCGGCTCGAGCTTCGACGGACGCATCGGCGGCGTGAACCGGGCCGGCCTGTTCGTGAAGCTCGACGGCACCGGAGCAGACGGTTTCATCCCGGCCTCGACGCTGGGCGGAGACTATTATCGCTACGACGAAGCGGCGCATGCTCTGACAGGCGAGCGCACAGGCGACAGCTGGCGCCTCGGCGATCGTGTCCATGTCCGCCTCGTCGAAGCCGCCCCCGTCGCCGGCGCGCTACGCTTCGAATTGCTCTCCGAGGGTCGGCGTGTGACATCGGGCCACTCTGGCAAAAGCGGCCCGAGGCGACCATTGTCCGGCCGAGCCAAGGGCAAGCCCCCCTTCGGCAAGGCGAAGCCGGGCAAGAGGCGATGATGTCGGTTCAGGTTCACAGTTCCATCGACCAGCCGGTCGAGCGCGACTGGCGTTTGGCGATCCGCCGCGGCCTGATGTGCCGCTGCCCCCATTGCGGCGAAGGCCGGCTGTTCCGGGGCTTCCTGAAGTCGGTCGACCGCTGCGAGGCCTGTGGCGAGGCGCTGCACCACCAGCGTGCCGATGATCTGCCGCCCTATATCGTTATCACCATTGTCGGCCACGTCATCGTCGGCGGCCTGGTCCTGGTCGAGAAATATGCGGAATGGCCGATGTGGTTGCATATGGCGGTCTGGCTGCCGCTGACACTGTTCCTGTCGCTCGTGCTGATGCAACCGGTCAAGGGCGGGGTCATCGGCCTGCAATGGGCCATGCGCATGCATGGCTTCGACAACGCACCTCCCCTGCCCGAGCGCCAGCCCGGCACATCCATGGCATCCCGGCAATGAACGACAACGCCGTCATCCTGACTCAGGCAGAGCGCAGCCGGACCGCGACCAACACCCGGCCGCATGACGCTGCGACGATGTTGATCCTCGATCGGAGCGGCGCAGCCCCCCGGGTGCTGATGGGCAAACGCCACCTCGGACACAAGTTCATGCCTGGCAAATTCGTCTTCCCGGGCGGACGCGTCGACGCCGGCGATCGGCGCATGGCAGCAACCGGCGCGATTCCGCAGATCTGCGAGGACCGGTTGGCCAAGCGCACGGTGCGCCCCAGCCCGAACAAGGCCCGAGCGCTGGCCATGGCCGCCATCCGCGAGACCTTTGAGGAGACCGGCCTGCTCTTCGGCTCGGATGAGTTCGGAGTGCCCGAGAATCCCCCGGAAGGCACCTGGACCGAATTCGCCAGCCATGGCGTCTATCCCGATCTCAGCGCCGTAACCTTCGTCGCGCGTGCCGTCACACCGCCGCGGCGCCCGAAGCGCTTCGACACGCGTTTCTTCGTCGTCGACTACGATGCGCTCGGCGGCAGCGTCGAGGGCGTCACCGGCCCTGATTCCGAGCTGATCGAACTGGTCTGGGTCAATTTTGATGAAGCGAGGCAGCTCGACCTGCCGACGATTACCCAGGTCATCATCAAGGAAGTCGAGGCCAGGATAGCAGCCGGCTTCAGCCCTTATCTCCCGGTGCCCTATTTCTGGGAGAAAAACCTGAATTTCGTGCGCGAGGAACTCTGACAGGTTGCCCCTGAGGCAAACTGTTCGCTCCGTCCGGGCATTCTTTCTTGACTTCGCCACTGGCTTGCGGCATCTCCCCGGGAACGGTTTGCCGGGTTCCCCCGGCCATTTTGTTTTATGAGGGCCAGACCGCGGCCCGCCAGGCTCGAGGACGGAACCCATGGCCAAGGCCGTGACCATCAAGATCAAGCTGCTGTCGACGGCGGATACCGGCTTCTTCTACGTGACGAAGAAGAACTCCCGCACGATGACCGAAAAGATGTCGAAGAAGAAGTACGACCCGGTCGCGCGCAAGCACGTCGAGTTCAAGGAAACCAAGATCAAGTGATCCTGGTCGCCTTTTCGGCATAACCAAAGTTCAAGGAACCGCCCGTGATCCGGGCGGTTCTTTTTTGCCTACGATTCGGTCCTGTTCAGAACACCTGTCTGGGCACGAACAGGCAGAACGGCTTCTGCGACGGAGCAATCACGCTACCGGTCAGGGTTCCACCCCGCCGGCAAATATGAAAGCGGCCATCCTGGGACGCACGCGTCGCCCCCTCAGGGATGAAATAGCCGTCATAGGTCAGGTAGCCGCCGGGCACGATCCGGGGATCCGGCTCGCGCGCGTCGACATCCTGGCCCATGGGCCAGCAGTCTTGGTCGCTGCAACAATCGTATGGATACCAGCTATGTGCATGGACAAGCCCTCCGCCCGGCAGAAACGCCGCGAGGCAGAGCGCCAATGCGAGAATACGCATGGGTCGCTCCCCGTTTGAGGATCTCAGGCCAGCCTCTTCTGCCCCGGGTCCCACCGGAGTCGAATCTGCAAGAGACTATCACGAACTGGCGCGGACGGGGATGCGCATGCTGCATCGCAGCATAAACACATTCCAGCGAGCTTCACTGGCAGGAATTGCGGCTCGGGCCGCCCCGCGCCCAAGTCTTCCGCCGACCTTCGGGGCTTGCCGAATGGCTCCGCTCCCCCCATTTTCGACGCGGACAATCTCCAGTCGCGATGCGGAGTTTCGTGTGAGCAGCGGTGACAAGAAGGCGGCACGTCCCGCCAGGCCGCACGGAGCGGTGCGTGAATTCCTGAAGCTGATCGTCGAACTCGATTCCTCGCGCTTCGCGTCGAGCAGAATCAAGGCTGGGCTGATGCTGCTTGGCCTGCTCGCGGCTTTCGGCCTGTTCGGCTACGCCGTCGCGGCCGGGCTGTCGCACTATCTCTGATCGCGCGACTGGGGGGAGTGGTGGCCGGCCGGCTGCGGTTCTGATGAGGCCAGATGTCCCGCGGCCGACCGACCGAGCCCATCGGATTCCCAGGAGATGCGGCGGACCTGAGCTCCCGAGGGGCATATCGGGCAGCCCAGGGCGGGCTGCGTTGGAAATGACCCTACGCACCCGCCTTTCGATTGCAATTGAATCAGATCGATTCTCGAATCTTCATCGATGGTTAACCCTACCTGGAAAGGTTTACAGGGTTGGTTTACGCCGCACTGGCGACGATCACGCGGTTCCGGCCGCTTTCCTTGGCGCGGTAAAGCGCATCATCCGCCCGCTTCATCATCTCGGCCGGCGAGAAATCGCCGGCGCGCCGGCTGGCGACGCCGATTGAAACGGTGACGCCGATCGTCCGTGAGTTGCGCTGGATGGTGAAGGGCTCGACCTCGACCTTCTCCCGGATTCGCTCGGCCACGGCGAAGGCCGCATCCAATGTCGTATCCGGCAGTACGACGACGACCTCCTCGCCCCCCAGGCGGGCGACGAGATCGATGCCGCGCGTGCAGGCGCGCACCCGGTCCGCGAACTCGCGCAGCACCTCGTCGCCGGCGTCATGCCCCCAACTGTCGTTGACGACCTTGAAGCGGTCKACATCGAGGACGAGCATGGCAAGCGACCGGGCTCTGAGTGCCGATTCGTCGAAAAGGGTGCTGAGGCGGCTGTCGAGATAGCGCCGATTATGCAGCCCGGTGAGCTGATCCATCACCGCCATTTCCATGGAGGACTGGACACTGTCGCGCAGGCGCTCGGTGAAGCGCTTGCGGCGAATCTGCGTGCGCACCCGCGCCAACAGCTCGTTACGGTCGACCGGACGCATCAGGAAATCATGTGCACCGATCTCCAGCCCGCGCAGGATGCGAGCGCGGTCCTCGGCCTCGCCGAGCAGCAGCACCGAGACGTTGCGGGTCCGCTCCAATGAGCGCAGTTGGCTGCACAGCCTGAGGCCGTCATGGTTCTGCAGGTCGAGACTGACAAGGATGGCTTCGAAATCGCCCTCGGCCGCCTTGGCGAGAGCCAGGTTCGGGTCTGCCTCGACCTCGACGCTGTGAAACGTCGACAGCGCGCTGGAGAGCCGCTCGGAAGCCGTGGGACGATCTTCGATCAGCAGGACGCGGCCGTTCAGCCCGGTCTCGGACGCCGCTGCAGCCAGCGGGTCGGCGATACCGAGACGCCGCGATGCAATTGCCCGGTGGCGCAATTCGTCGGTGACCGACTTCAGACGCACCAGGCTGCGCACCCGGGCGAAGAGCGCGGCATCGTCGATCGGCTTGGTCAGGAAATCATCGGCTCCGGCATCGAGCCCCTTCAGCCGGTCGCTCGGCTGGTCGAGTGCGGTCACCATCACGACGGGGATATGGGCGGTGGTCGGGCTGTTCTTCAGCCGCCGGCAGACCTCGAACCCGTTCAAGCCCGGCATCATGACGTCGAGCAGCACGATATCCGCCTCGCCGCGCTCGCAGATCGCCAGGGCGTCGACCCCGTTGAGGGCCGTCGTCACGTCAAAATATTCCGCCGACAGCTTGGCCTCGAGCAGCTTCACATTTGTGAGGATGTCATCGACGACCAGGACACGCGCAGACATGGAGCCGCTCCCGCCGCTCAGGCCGCGCCGGCATAGGCGCGTACCGTTTCCAGGAACTTGGCAACCGAGATCGGCTTCGAGAGATAGGCCTCGCAGCCGCCCTCCCGGATCCGCTCCTCATCTCCCTTCATTGCGAAGGCGGTCACCGCGATCACGGGAATGGATTTGAGCGTGTCGTCTTCCTTGATCCACTTCGTGACCTCCAGACCCGAGACTTCGGGAAGCTGGATATCCATCAGGATCAGATCGGGATGATGGGCGCGCGCCAGCTCGATAGCCTCGATGCCATCGGCCGTCTTCAGCGTCGCATAGCCATGCGCCTCGAGAAGATCGTTGAAGAGCTTCATGTTGAGCTCGTTGTCCTCGACGATCAGGACCGTCTTCGTCATGCCGTTCCCCTGTTTCGCCTCGGAAGGCGTCGGTCTATTCCAGGCTTTCCAAGCCGACAGCTCCGTTCGATGATCATCCTAGCACGCCAGCCGTTGACGAAACGCAAACCTGATCCTGGACCCGACAACCGACCATGCCACGCTCGATCGCTTCACCCGATGCTGAAACCCTTGCCCTGCGCGCATTGGGCTTCCTCGCTGCCGATTCCGCGCGAATCGCGCTATTTCTGGCCGCAACAGGGCTTGGGCCGGAGACATTGCGTGCAGCAGCCGGCGAGCCCGGCTTCCTGGTCGCAGTGCTCGATCACCTTCTCGGCAACGAATCGCTCCTGCTCGAATTTGTCGGAAATTTAAGCCTGAATCCGGAAATCATTGGGCAGGCGCGGGAAACCCTCGCTGGCCCCCATCACGGTGACGATGCTTGACAGAAGAGCGTGACCGTCCGCGCCAAGCGCCTGCGTTCTGCCGCGATTGCCTCACTGACAACGACGGCGCGGCGGGAGCCTCACGCCGCTGTCGCGCCTGCGGCTCGCCGCGCCTGATCTGCCACCCCGAACGGGACAGCCTGAGCCTCGCTCATATCGACTGTGACGCCTTCTACGCCGCGGTCGAGAAGCGGGACGATCCGTCCCTGCTCGACAAGCCGGTGATCATCGGCGGCCGCAAGCGCGGCGTCGTCTCCACGGCCTGCTATATTGCCCGCACATACGGTGTGCGTTCCGCCATGCCGATGTTCCAGGCCTTGAAGGCCTGCCCGGAAGCCGTCGTGGTGAAGCCCAACATGGCGAAATATGTCGCTGTCGGGCGCGAGGTCAGGCAGCTGATGCGGGAACTGACCCCTCTGGTCGAACCGTTATCGATCGACGAGGCCTTCCTTGATCTCTCGGGCACCGAGCGGCTGCATCACGCCAGCCCGGCCATCACGCTGGCGCGCTTCGCCAGGCGGATCGAAGACGAGATCGGCATCACCATTTCCGTCGGCCTGTCCTACGCCAAGTTCCTGGCCAAGGTCGCCTCCGACCTCGACAAGCCGCGCGGCTTTTCCATCATCGGCCGCGGTGAAGCCGTCGCCTTTCTCGCGGACAAACCCGTCAGCCTGATCCCGGGCATCGGCAAGGCAAGCGCAGCCAAGCTGGCCGAATCCGGCTTTCGTCTGATCGGCGATTTGCRGGACGCGCCGACACAGGCGCTGTTCCGGCTCGCCGGCAAGGACGGACCGCGGCTGAAGAACCTCGCCAATGGCATCGACGCCCGCAAGGTGACGCCGGATCACGAGACCAAGAGCGTCTCCAGCGAAACCACGCTTGATGTCGACCTCTCCCGGTTCGACGAGCTGGAGCCGATTCTCTGGCGGCTGTGCGAGAAGACCTCGAAGCGCCTCAAGGCCCAGGAGCTTGCCGGGCGAACCGTCACCTTGAAGCTGAAGACGGCAGAGTTTCATTCGATCACGCGTGCGAGCCGCCTGCCCGAACCAACGCAGCTCGCCGGGCGCCTCTTTGCGGCCGGACGCGAACTGCTGAAGCGCGAATGCACCGGGCAGCGCTACCGGCTGATCGGCATCGGCGCGAGCGATCTCACCGGCCCCGAGGAGGCCGACCATGGCGACCTCGCCGACGTTGCCACGCCGCGTCTCAAGGCCATGGAGGGCGCGCTCGACAAGCTCCGCGCCCGCTTCGGCGATGATGCGATCGGAAAAGGCCTGAGCCTGCGCAGCCCGGACCGACCGCCATCGGGGACCAAGTCTACTTCGCACAATCCTGATGAGGCAGAAAATCCAGACGCGTGAGCGTGCCGCGCAACGCGAAACTGCCATAGTCCATCCGGACCGCGCCGGTGACACCATTCTCATACAGTTCGAACGAGATCGAATAGGCCGGCGTGACCTCGCCTGAACCGACCTTGTAATAGGATACGGTGACCGGCCAGCGTGTCAGTTTCTCGAATTCCGGGCGCCTCAAGGGCGCCTCGCTCGGCGGCGTTTCGATGTGCTTGCCGATGACGGAGAGCGTGTCATAGACCTCCTTGCCACTATTGGCGCCGTCATAGAGCCGCACGCTAAAGGTGTTCTGGCCCGCTCGCGCCGCCAGGATCAGCGCTTTCATCTGCGCATTGGGGAACAACGCGTCGCCGGCCTCACGATGCGTCTCCGCCTTGGGAGCGGTCAGCTTGACCTCATAGCCGTCGGCTCCCGACTTCTTCGCAGTGCCGTCGACGACTTCGGTCGGCGCGCCACTTGCGGAACTCTCGGTCTTAAAGCGGTAGCTCTGGCCGTCTCCTGCTTCGAAGCTCGTCGTCCGGGCATCGATCGTGCGCGGCCCGCCCTCACTGGTGAGCTGGGTCACCTGCCGGAAGGAGAGTGCATAACCCTCGCAGGCATCGCCGGTGAAGTCGAATGCAATGCGCCCGCGAGCCGCCTCGATGTTCTTGGCCGGTTTCCCATCGTCGAGCACGAGATCGTAGACTGCGCGGTGCGGCACCAGGACGACGCGATCCCCTGGTTTGGCCTGCGCCAGAGCGGCCGTTGGCAATGCCATCAGCAGGAGCGTCGCAGCGCCCGCCGAGCCCAGGAGACCGAAACCGATTCTGTTCATTTGCCCGCCGCCTTGCTGCACCTGATCGCTGAGTCTAGTGCAATGCGGCAATGGCGCAAACAAGGCGCATATCGCGGCGAGCTACGCCCATGGCACAACCCCGCTTGGCAGGCCCCGCGCTTGCGGCTTACCCGGCCATCGGCCATGTAGGAATCCTGCGTCGCCGCAGCTCTGGGCCGAGGCCCAGGCGGGCCACCGCGCAGATGATCCGACTCGACCGAGCGCCAGGAGCCTGACCCGATGAGCGAAATCGAAGCCAACCTCGCTGCACTGGGCATCACCCTGCCCGCTCCCGCTGCGCCCGTGGCGAACTATGTGCCCTATGTCATCACCGGCAACCTGCTGGTGATCTCCGGGCAGATCTGCTTTGGCCTCGACGGCAAGCTCTCCGACAAGCACAAGGGCAAGCTCGGCGCCGAGATCTTCAACGAAGCCGGGCTCGAGGCCGCGCGTCTCTGCGCGATCAACGTGCTGGCGCAGGCCAAAGCCGCGCTTGGCGGCGATCTCGAGCGCATCAAACGCTGCGTCCGGCTTGGCGGATTCATCAACGCGACCCCGCATTTCTCGGCGCTTCCCGCGATCATGAACGGCGCGTCCGACCTGATGGTCCAGGTTCTCGGCGATCGCGGCCGCCATGCCCGCTCGACCGTCGGCGTCGCCGAACTGCCGGCAGATGCCGCTGTCGAGGTCGAGGCGATGTTCGAGATCGCCTGATGAGCGCGCGTCCTTCCCTCGACTGGCTGGTCGCGCGGCCGATCGCGCATCGCGGCCTGCACGACCTCGCCGCCGGCCTGATCGAGAACAGCATCTCGGCGGCAGACGCCGCCATTGCCGGCACCTTCGGCATCGAATGCGACATCCAGCTCAGCGCCGATGGCCAAGCCATGGTGTTTCACGATTTCGTGCTCGATCGGCTGACGGCTGAGACCGGCAATGTCAATGCCAGGACGGCGGATGCGCTTGCCGCGATTTCATTGAAGGGCAGCAGCGACAGGATTCCGACCCTCGACGCGTTTCTTGATCGGATCGCCGGCCGCGTGCCGCTGGTGATCGAGGTCAAGAGCCGCTTCGACGGCGATCTCGCGCTGACGCGACGCGCAGCCGAAATCGTCGCCAGGCGCTCCGGTCAGCCGATCGTCTTCAAGTCCTTCGATCCGACGATCGTCACTGCCCTGCGCGAGCTCGCTCCGGCGATCCCGCGCGGCATCGTGGCCATGAACGAATATGCCTATTCCGACTATGACCGGCTCGACGCGCGCCAGAAGCACGCGCTCGCGAACCTGCTGCATTTCGAGGAAAGCCGCCCCGATTTCCTGTCCTGGAAGGTCTCGGATCTGCCAAGTGCCGCCCCGTTCCTCTGCAACAAGGCACTTGGCCTGCCGCTGATGAGCTGGACGGTGCGCACCCCCGAGGATCGGGAAACAGCCCGCGCTCACGCCGACCAGATGGTCTTCGAAGGGTTCCGCCCTTGAGTGCAGGTCGCGACCGCAACGACCTGCGGGTCCGGGTCGCGACCTCGTTGAAATCCGTGCCGGCGGAAGCCTGGGACGCCTGCGCCAACCCGCATGCGGCCAGCGTGCCTTCGCCTGCACGACTTGAATCAAGCTGCGAAGCAACCGATTCACTTTCTCAACACGACACAGATAACCCCTTCGTCTCTCACGCCTTCTTGAGAGCCCTGGAAGAAAGCGGCTGCGTCGGCGGCCGCTCCGGCTGGTCTCCCGCCTATCTCCTCGTCGAGGACGGCGACGACCGGCTGCTCGCGGCGGCACCGAGTTTCGTGAAGGGTCACAGCCAGGGCGAATATGTCTTCGATCATGCCTGGGCCGACGCCTATGAACGGGCCGGCGGGCATTATTATCCCAAGCTCCAGGTGGCCGCGCCTTTCACCCCCGCAACGGGTCCCCGCCTGCTCGCGGCGGACGGGCCGCGCACCGGCGAAGCACGCGCCGGCCTGATCGCCGGGCTKGAGGCACTGCGCGACCAGACACGCTCCTCCTCGATCCACGTCACCTTCGCGCAGGAGCCCGATCTCGGTGCACTGATCGAGGCGGGCTATCTCGAGCGCCACGATCTCCAGTTCCACTGGGGCAATGACGGTTTCGCGACCTATGACGATTTCCTCGCCACCCTTGCCTCGCGCAAGCGCAAGGCGCTGAAACGCGAGCGGCGTGAGGCGCTTTCGGTCGGCATCACGGTGGAGGTTCTCAGCGGCTCCGGCCTGACCGAGGCGGTCTGGGATGATTTCTTCGCCTTCTATCAGGATACCGGCTCGCGCAAATGGGGCCGGCCCTATCTGAACCGGCGCTTCTTTTCACTGGTCGGGCAAGCACTGGGCGAGCGCATCGTGCTGGTCATGGCCCGCCGCGCCGGGCGCTATATCGCAGGCGCCATCAATTTCCGCGGAGCGAACACGCTCTATGGCCGCAACTGGGGCTGCATCGAGGACCACCCCTTCCTTCATTTCGAGCTCTGCTACCACCAGGCGATCGACTACGCGATCGCACATGGGCTCGCCCGCGTCGAAGCCGGCGCCCAGGGCGAACACAAGATCGCGCGCGGCTATCGCCCCGTCATCACGCGCTCGGCCCATCACCTCGCCGATCCCGGTCTGCGCCGCGCGGTTTCGGCCTATCTCGGGACCGAGCGCKAGCATATTGCAGCCGCCTGCGCGGCGCTCGCGGCTGAGAGCCCGTTCCGCAGGGATGGACGCACAGATGAAGCGTKACAGCGGCGGCGCCCATCCTGCGCGAGAGGTCACATTCTGCGACGACGCAGTGCTCAGCTATGATCGTAGCCGCACCGCCTTCGCGTCCGGGGAGCCGCTGCTGCTCGACGACGCCTATCGCCTCGCCCACTTGCCGCTGGTTGCCCCGCATCACCCGGGCGTGATCGCAAATCTGCCGGGGCGCTTCTACGACATGGGACGGCACCCGTCGGTCTTCTCGCTCGTGCTGCCGGTCGACGATGCCGCGCTGCGTGCCTCGCCCGCGTTCATCGCCATGGAATCCGAGCTGAAGACCGCGCCATTCGCCGCAAAGATCGCCTGGGATATCCTGCCGAGGCGCGCCGAGCGCCTGCACGCCACCCTCTGCGGCTCGCTTGGCACGGACGTTCCGCCGTCCATCGATCCCGCTGCTCGAGCAGCGCTCGGCGATCTCGGTCGCCTCACCGTCGAACTGCGCGGCCTGTTCTCCGGAAACGTCAATCGTGGCCGGCTCTATCTGCGCGCCTATCCGGAGCAGCGCGACGGCCAGAACGTCTTTCATGCCATTCAATCTGCGCTCGGTCGGCAGCAGACCGATCTCTATGTCGTCGGCCTCTACAATCTGACCGACGACCTTTCCCCCGCCGAGGCCGCCGCGCTCGCCGGTATCGTGGAGCGCTGGTGGCATCGCCCGCTCCTGCGTTTCGAGGCGCGCGACCTCTGGCTGCTTGGCGCGCGCGACGATCTCGTGCTGGATGCCGCAATCATCGAGACGCTGTCTCTTGACGCTGGGCGGCAGCGCACCTCACCCTGACAGTATCTTTCCCGTAGAACGGACCGGCCAACGATGACCGCCTATGATTCTGCCAATGTCTTCGCCAAGATCCTGCGCGGCGAGCTGCCCAGCCACAAGGTCTATGAGGACGACGAGACCGTCGCCATCATGGACATCATGCCCCGTGCCGACGGGCACGTCCTTGTCCTCCCCAAGGCCGCCTGCCGCAATGTGTTCGATGCGCCGCCGGACGCGCTCAAGGCAGTGGCGCTGACGACCCAGAAGCTCGCCCATGCCGTGAAGAGCGCCTGCGCAGCCGACGGCATCACCATCCAGCAGTTCAACGAGCCGGCTGGCGGCCAGGTCGTGTTCCACCTGCATGTCCATGTCATGCCGCGCTKGGACGGCGTTGCGCTTCGCCCCCATACGGGTGCGATGGAGGCGAATGACGTGCTTGCTGCGAACGCCGAAAAAATCCGGGCCGCGCTAAAAAATATCTGAAGGCATGTCACAGGCGTCGGGCCTGCCTCGTCTTGCTTCCATCAGACACAGATGGAGAAGTTCATGCCCCAACGCCTCAATGTCTTCCAGGTTGCTCCGGCCGCGGTCAACGCCGTCCTGGGAATGCAGAACTATGTCGAAGAGTGCGGGCTGGAGCACAGCCTGCTCGAACTGGTGAAGATGCGCGCATCGCAGATCAACGGCTGTGCCTATTGCCTGCACATGCACTCGGCCGATGCGCGCAAGGCCGGCGAGACCGAAGCGCGGCTCTATCTGCTGAGCGCCTGGCACGAGTCGGAACTCTACACCCCGCGCGAGCGCGCTGCCCTGCGCTGGGCCGAGGCGTTGACGCGCTTGTCCGAAGCCAGTGCGAGCGACGAGGCCTTCTCCGAATTGCGCGAGCATTTCAGCGAAGCCGAAGCGGTCAATCTTTCGGTCGCGATCGGAGCAATCAACACCTGGAACCGCATCAATGCCGGCTTCCGAGCCCGGCACCCGCAGGATCGCCAACGGTCCGCGGCTGCCTGAGGCCGCCTCGCGCAGGGATCCTGCGCAAGAAATCCGAGAGTCCGCTGTCGCGGGCTCTCGCTCACCTGCGAGATGGCATTCATGACCCTGCAGACCGCGTTCGAACAGCATCGGCGCTTCCTGACCCGACTTGCGTATCGAATGCTGGGCTCCGTCAGCGACGCCGAGGATATCGTCCAGGATGCCTGGCTGCGCTGGCACGAGGCCAGTCGCGACGAAATCTCGAACCCTCGCGCCTATCTCGCCCAGGTAGTGACGCGGCTCTGCCTCGATCAGATGAAATCGGCCCGCAGCCGCCGCGAATTCTATGTCGGGACCTGGCTACCGGAACCGCTCGTCGAAAGACTCGGCAGCGCCGAGGTCGCCGATGACGAGCTCGATGCCCCCATCGCCCTGATGCTGGCTCTCGAACGCCTGTCTCCACTGGAGCGGGCGGCTTTCCTTCTGCACGACATCTTCGACATGGACTTCACTGAGATCGCCGCAATGCTGGAGCGCAGCGAGGCCGCCTGCCGTCAGCTCGCCAAGCGCGCACGCGACCATGTCCGGCTCGACACGCCGCCGCGCAACAAGGTTTCCCGGGAGGAGGCCGCGCGCTTCGCCGAGGCCTTTTTCAAGGCGTCACATCAATCCGACCCGACGATGTTGCAGCGTCTGCTCGCCGAGGATGTCGTCCTGCACAGCGATGGCGGCGGCAAGGTCCAGGCCGTGTTCAAGCTGATCTTCGGCGCGGACAAGGTCGCTCGTTTCTTTGCGCGCCTCTCCCACGCACTGACCCAGCGCAACGTCTCGACGACCAGCTATGAACCTGTACTGGTCAATGGCCTGCCCGGCTATGTCAGCCTGGAGAACGGCCAGACCCTGCAGGCAACGGCGCTCGACATCCGCGACGGGCTGATCCACGCCATCTACGTGGTCCGCAATCCCGACAAGCTGCGCCATCTTCAGCAGCCTGGTCCCTGAGGGACCTGTCAGGCCGCCTGGCTCAGCATCCAGCCGCCGCCGATCAGCACCGCCTCGCCGACAATGACGGCGAGAAAAACGCGCCGTCGGTCGAACAGGACGATGGCCAGCGTCGCCGCCAACGCTCCGACGCGCAAGGAGAGCGGCAAGGCCGCGAGCGCGCCTGGCGGCGCGATGATCAACTTGGCGACGACCCCGGCGAGCAACGCCGTCGCCACCGCCCTCACCCATTCCAATGCGGGCGAATCGGCGTTGATGCGCCGCGCGAAGGCGACTGCGAGCCAGCGCCAGATCTCGGTCGGCAGGAAAGCGAAGAGCAGCAGCGCGAGATAGGGCCAGAATGGGCCGTCGAGCAGCGGGATCGGCTGTGTCATGCGCGCCGCGCCCCGATGCGCCGCACGGCAAAGGCGATGCTGCCGCCGATCAGGCCGGAGACGATCAGGTCGAAGCCGCTGCCCATCAGACGGTCGAAGATCGGCGCCAGCGCAAGGCCAAGCCCCATCGCGATGAAGTCCCCGCGGTGGCGGATACCGGCAGCGATCGATGCGAGGAAGAAGATCGGGGTCAGGCAGAGCAGCCCGGCAGCAAGCGGAAGCGGAAGCGCTCCAACGAGGTAATAGCCTGCATAGGTGCCCGCTGCGCTCACCATCATGCAGGCATTGGCGAAGCCGAGGAAATAGGCCACGCGCTGGTGCGGCGCGATCCCCGGCAGGCGGCGCAGGCCCTCGGTCCAGGCGGTAACGGCAACGTAATGCGCGAGCAGCAGCTGCATCGCGATGCCTTGCCCCGGCCGGCGCAGCAGCGGCAGGATCGCCACCGTCATCGGCAGGAAGCGCAGCGAGGCAAAGCCGATCGCAAGCGCGATCGCGCTCCACGCAGCCCCCGCCGCGATCGATGCGAAGAAGATCACCTGCGACGGCCCGGCCCAGACCAGCATGGTCGAGAGCACAGCGACATCGACGGGATAGCCGACATCGCGCGCCAGCGAGCCGACACCGACGAGTCCAAAGCCGACAACCCAGGCCGGCAGCGACAGCGCATCGCGTATCCCGGCCAGCGCGGTGCGCTGCCAGCTCCAGTCGGCCGATACGCTCATGAGAGATTCTGCACGCCTGACGGGTCGGTCACTCGAAAAGCCGCACCGGCCTGAGATGGCCGGGCGGGACCCGTTCTAAACGCTCGCGCGCGGGAAGCCGACATCCGGCATCGCGCGGTCACCCTTGCACAGCCTGCAAAGGCAAGGGGTGGCTCTCAGGTGCCACCCTTCATCACGATGCCGATCAGCTCGTTGCCGAAATCGATGATTTCCTTCGGCACGCCGCCAACCGACTTGATACCGAGATAGATCAGATAGCCGAAGGCCGGCACGAGGATCCAGCCGAGGATTTCCTCGAACAGCACGCGCCGCCGGCGGCGGCGCGCACGCTTCTCGAACCAGCCAAGTTTTTCCTTGGCAGGCTGTACCGGGGCTTCGCCGCTGGTCTGGAGCGCGGCAGCTTGGGTCTTGCGTCGAAAGAACACGGTCTCAGGCCTTCGTCAGCGGGACCTTCGGCACGGTACGAATGGCGCGTTGCGCCGCCTTGGGCGGCTCGGCCGGGCCACCGCCCTTGCCGTCTCCGCCGCCCTTCGGCGCCCGGCGTGTGCCGGGCGTGCCCGGCTTCGCTGAGCCCTTCGCCTTTGCCCGCGGCGTGCGCTTCTCGGCCGCCGCCGCCACGTCCTTCTCCGGCTTGGGCTTGACCGGCCCGTCGGGGAATTCGAGCCCCAGCACCTTGATGCCGGTCTCGGACTGAACGACGACGACCTTGACCGCCCCACCACCCTTCAGGCGCCCGAACAGGACCTCGTCGGCGAGCGGTGTCTTGATCGTCTGCTGGATCAGGCGAGCCATCGGCCTCGCCCCCATCGCCTCGTCGTAACCGTTCTCGACCAGCCACTCGCGCGCTTCGTCGGTGAGCTCGATCGTGACATTGCGATCGGCGAGCTGAGCTTCGAGCTGGAGCACGAACTTGTCGACGACACGCGCCACCACCGTCTTCGGCAGATGGCTGAAGGAAATTACCGAATCCAGCCGGTTGCGGAACTCCGGCGCGAACAGGCGGTTCACCGCCTCGGTATCGTCCCCCTCGCGCTTGGCCCGCGTGAAACCATAGGCTGCGCGTGCCATGTCGGCGGCTCCGGCATTGGTCGTCATGATCAGGATGACGTTCCTGAAATCGACCTGCTTGCCGTTATTGTCGGTCAGCTTGCCGTGATCCATCACCTGCAACAGGATGTTGAACAGGTCGGGATGGGCCTTCTCGATCTCGTCGAGCAGCAGCACCGAATGCGGATGCTGGTCGACCTGATCGGTCAGAAGCCCGCCCTGATCGAAGCCGACATAGCCGGGAGGTGCGCCGATCAACCGCGAAACCGTGTGGCGCTCCATATATTCCGACATGTCGAAGCGGATCAGCTCGACGCCGAGCGACGCGGCGAGCTGGCGCGCCACTTCGGTCTTGCCGACGCCCGTCGGGCCGGCAAACAGGTAGCAGCCGATAGGCTTTTCGCCATCACGCAGGCCGGCACGCGCCAGCTTGATMGAGGACGACAGCGCCTCGATCGCCTTCTCCTGGCCGTAGACCGTGCGCTTCAACGTGTTCTCGAGATTGCGCAGAACCTCGGCGTCGTCCTTGGAGACGGTCTTGGCCGGGATACGCGCCATGACCGCGACCGCAGCCTCGATCTCCTTCACGCCAATGGTCTTCTTGCGCTTGCTCTCGGTCAGCAGCATCTGCGAGGCGCCGGTCTCGTCGATCACGTCGATCGCCTTGTCCGGAAGCTTGCGGTCATGGATGTAGCGCGCCGACAGCTCCACCGCCGMCTTGATGGCGTCATTGGTGTAGCGGAGCTTGTGGAACTCCTCGAAATAGGGCTTCAGCCCCTTCAGGATCTCGATCGTGTCCGGCACCGACGGCTCGTTGACGTCGATCTTCTGGAAGCGACGCACCAGCGCCCGATCCTTCTCGAAATACTGACGGTATTCCTTGTAGGTCGTCGAGCCGATGCAGCGCAGCGTACCCGAAGCCAGCGCCGGCTTCAGCAGGTTGGAGGCATCCATCGCCCCACCCGAGGTCGCGCCAGCGCCGATCACCGTATGGATCTCGTCGATGAACATGATCGCCTTGGGATGGGCCTCGATCTCCTTGATCACCTGCTTGAGGCGCTCTTCGAAATCGCCGCGATAGCGCGTGCCGGCCAGCAGCGTGCCCATGTCGAGCGAGAACACCGTCGCGTCCTCGAGAACCTCCGGCACCTCTCCGCGGATGATCTTCAACGCGAGCCCTTCGGCGATCGCGGTCTTGCCGACGCCGGGGTCACCGACCAGCAGCGGATTGTTCTTCTGCCGGCGGCAAAGGATCTGGATGGTGCGCTGCACCTCGGCCTCGCGGCCGATCAGCGGGTCGATGCGCCCGTCACGCGCCTTGCGGTTGAGGTTGACGCAATAGGCCTCGAGCGCGCTTTCCTTCTTCTTCTTGTCCTTGTCGGCATCGTTGCCCTGGTCGGCCCGCGACTCGCGCTGCTGCTGCTCGGGCTCTTCCTCGCTGCCGCGCACCGGCCGGCTCTCGCTCGCGCCGGGGCGCTTGGCGATGCCATGGCTGATGTAATTGACCGCGTCGTAACGGGTCATGTCCTGCTCCTGCAGGAAATAGGCGGCATGGCTCTCGCGCTCGGCGAACATCGCGACCAGCACATTGGCGCCGGTCACCTCTTCGCGACCGGAGGACTGGACATGGATGACCGCGCGCTGGATCACGCGCTGGAACCCGGCTGTCGGCTTGGAATCGTCGCGGCCATCGGTGACGAGATTGCTCAGCTCGGCATCGATATAATCGACGAGATTGCGCCTCAGCATGTCGAGATMGACGCTGCAGGCGCGCATGACGGCGGCAGCGTCCTGATCATCGACCAGGGCGAGCAGCAGATGCTCCAGCGTGGCGTATTCGTGATGACGCTCATTGGCGAGCGCCAGAGCCCGGTGAAGCGCCTGTTCGAGACTGCGCGAGAAACTCGGCACTGATGCGCTCCTATTCCGCTTTCAGGAGGATGATCGAATCCAAGACTACTTCTTCTCCATCACGCATTGCAGAGGATGCATGTGCTTGCGCGCCAGGTCCATCACCAAGGTGACCTTTGTCTCGGCGACCTCGTAGGTGAAGATCCCGCATTCGCCGACGCCGTTCTGATGCACATGCATCATGATCTGGGTCGCTTCGGCGCGGTCCTTGTTGAAGAACCGCTCGAGCACATGCACCACGAATTCCATCGGGGTGTAGTCGTCGTTGAGCAGGAGCACGCGATAGAGATTGGGCTTGCGTGTCCTGGTCCGCGTCAGCACGGCGGTGCCGGCCCCTTCGCGGCCACCGCCATCGACGGGAGAACTTGGGCGTTTCGGCCGATCGGCCATTGAGAGCGGCGCGCGCAGGTCTTCGCCGTCGCCCCGAGGCCCCGCTTCCGTTCCGCTTCCCATGGTCGCCGCTGTCTTCAAAGCTATCGTCCTGACGCTTCACCGCAGATAATGCGCCGCAAGAGAATTTACAGGCCTCTCCTCCCCTTCGCCAGTCCGTTCCATGCAGGTGGGGCACAAGCATGGCGGGCACGAAGGAATTTGTGGATGACACAGGCCGAAGGCCCCGCCACCGCATGTCCATGATTGGGAACAAGCAACCAGCGTGCCGGATCAGCGGCAGGAACTCGTCTCAACGAGACCGTCACGGAGCGCCCTCCCGGCCGAGGTCCGAGGAAATTGTCCGCCTGATATCCTGGTATGTTGAAACCGGGCGCGACGGGCCGGGCCGCGCCCCTGGGCGCCCCGCGGCGTTCAGCCGCCGGCCTCGAACTTGGCCTTGTAGGCAGCCGCCTGGGTCAGGGAATCGATGCCGAAGCTGACCAGGCCGACCGCGGCGCGGCCTGCGACAGCCCTGACGACCGCGGCACCCGGCTCGACGCCGAAGCCTCCGCAGAGCTCGATCAGTTCGACGCCCTCGGCGATCAGGGACAGAGCAACGTCAGGGGCCGCTTCGGGCGTCGGCACGAAGACGATCGTCAGGCGCTCCGAGGCCGTTTCCCGCACGATACGATCGATGGCAGGGTCGCTGCCGTCCATGAGGATCATCGAGGCCCAGATATTCACGGCAGGTTCTCCCGGTCATTGGGGTGCGTTGCTGCCTGTACGGTCCAGGCAGAGTTTCCAGCAGATCGCTTCTGCTCCGGCAACGAGCCGCCACAGGAGCATCGCGGCAAATTGAATGCCCTAACGGAAGGGCAAATCAATGGAAAGCACGCCTGCGCTCTGCTCCCCCGGCCTGCGTTGCCCTGGCGATCAGCTGCTCGCCGGCCCGCTCTCCGGGACAGCCCATCGGCCCGCTACGAAGCGCCCCTTTCGGCCAGGCCGAGGCAGGCCCGCCCTTCGCCGTCATGGAAGAGGCGAATGCCATTGCGCTCGAACACGTCCCGGACCTTCCGCAGATTTTCCGACCGGACGCCCGCCGTTGAAGTTTCCATGCGGCGAATGGTGGAGAAGGAAACCTGCGCTTCCCTGGCAAGCGTAGGCGCCGACCAGTTCAGGAGCGCGCGCGCCGCCCGCACCTGCGCGGCGTGCAGCGGTGCCGTCTGCCGCGGTTGCGGACGGGCGTCGTGTTCATAGGTCGTGCAGCCAATCCACTCCCGGATCTCCCCGCTGGGTCCGCGCACCGGGAGCGCTCGTCCGGTGAGGGTGACATAATCCCCTTTCACGGTCCGGACCCTGATCGTGGCCTGATATTCCTTCTCCGTCGCGACCGCAGACTTCCAGGCTTCGAGGAAGGTCCTTCGATCATCCGGGTGAATGGCCGCCAGTTCATCCCAGTTCCTGGCTTCCGCCGGTGACTGCCCCGTGAGCTTCGACCACTCCGTCGTCTCGACCAGCTTTCCATTCGGATAGGCGCGCCAGACGTGATCACCCAGCAGGCGAGAGAGCGCCTGCCGCCACATCGTCTCGAGATCGAGCGTCGTCATGAGTTCCTGAACATCGGTGACGTCCGTAATGACGCCGAACATCGCGACAGGGCGGCCGTTTCGATCGAAATGAGCCTGCCCCTTGCTGCGCAACCATCTCAGGCTGCCATCAGGGCGAATGATCCGAAACGTCCGGTCCTGGAGCCGCTTGTCTGCCGCGAGCCCGATGGCATTGCTGAAGTCCAGCTGGTCGTCCGGATGCACCAGGGACTGATAGAGATCGATCGTTGGCACCACCGCCGCGGCGTCCAGGCCGAGGATCCTGAACAGTCCGGTCGACCAGGTGACCTCGGATGTGTCGAGATCCCAGCTCCAGGTTCCAATGCTGAACTTGTCCTCGATCACCCGGAGCCGCATGTCGGGCGAACTCAGTAGTCGCTTGGATGTTGGCATCGCTGGCTGCTTCGATGGTCGACGGGCGTTATCGGCGGCTTGCTACGTTCTGCTGTGAATAGAGCTCTCACCGAGAGGGCGGAAGAAGAATATCGGAACTTAGGAGACAAGCAGCTCTCTTCCGGATGCGATCACATTCCAACTTTCGTGACTGAGGCATGAATATGAGGGATCAATCTGATTATTTTCTCCATTCAGGGCGAGACAAAGAACACAATATGCTCACGCCACGCTCTGATTGAATATTTAATGCTCTACTTTACTGGGCTCGAACCAAAACAAGGAAATCGTCGATTCAGGTTGGAGTGTTACTGCTGAACCACGGTGAGATGCGAGGCGCGAAACAGCATGAGCAGGACGTCGCCGCGACGTGAAGCATGGTTGCGATGGCGAATTGTTGGACACTCGGGACTCCCCCCACACGGAGGGGGCTCAGCGCACAGGTCKAAGTGACGGACGGCAACCGCACGCAGCATGCCCGCTTCCGGGATGGTCGCGGCCCGACGCGCGAAGCGGAGGCCGCTTGGCTGGCCGATGATGGCACCCCACTCGGCTGGCAGCCCACCCACTGGCGCCGAGCAGCACCGCGGCCACCACAGAGAGTATTCGAGCTGGATTAGCGGAGCGGTCCTTGCCGGGTGCCTCCTTGCGCGAAGCTGATGCGCCGCTCGCGAGAATCCGGCCTGGAAATCCGCCCCTTTGAACTGTGCCTGGAATGCAACGTTCCGCAGAGTTAATCGGCGATGAACGGTGGTTCGTTGCCTGCCTCACACCAGAGGCTATGGTGCGGACTCGGCCGGGGGGCAATTGCGTGTCATCAGCAGCGGGACTGGATGAGGTGTCGCGAGGCGTCGCGCTGCGGCGACCTTGTGTTGCGCGGTCACGTCCTGCCATGCTCGCCCTTCTCACCTTCGCACTGGCTGCGCCGGCTCTGGCCGATGGCGGAGCTGGCGGCGGAGGGGACGGCGCAGGCGGTGGCGACAATCTCACCCTTCCCGGTGACAGCGGGAACGTCGGCGGTAGCGGCGGGGGCGGCGGCGGGGGCGGCTCCGGCATAACCGGCGGCTCAGGCGGCAGAGGCAACGCCGGTATCGGCGGCACCGGCGGAATCGGAGGAGCCACCGCGGGAGCTGCGGGACAGGACGGGCAGGATTCCAACGGCGCTGGCGGTGGCGGMGGTGGCGCTCATGGCAGCGTGGATGTGGCGGCTCCCACCGGCAGCGTCTCAGGCGGCAATGGCGGCAATGGCGGCGATGGMCTCGCGGGAAGCGGCGGCGGTGGCGGCGCCGGCGGATATGGCGCGGTGATATCCGGCACCGGTGCGCTCGGCTTGCTCACGTCGACAACGACGGGCGGCAATGGCGGCAATGGTGGCAGCGGTCACTCGGAGGCCGGCAATGCCGGCAGCGGCGGCATCGGCTTGGCAGTGACCGGCGCAGCCGGCACGTCGCTCACGATCGGTGCCGGTGTCAGGGGCGGCGACGGCGGAGCTGGAGGGAACAGCACCGGCGCGACTGGCGGAAGCGGCGGCTCTGGCGGCGTCGGCCTGATCGGTTCCACTGGTACCAGCTTCGTGGTCAATGGCGCGGTGCGTGGTGGAGACGGCGGCGCCGGCGGCTCCGGCATCGTCCCGGGCTCGACCGGCCAGGCAGGAGCCGGCATCTCCGGTCAAAGCCTGAGCATCACGCTGGGCGCGAGCGGCTCGATCTCCGGCGGTCTGGATGGCGGCGGCGCCCGTGGAAACGCTCTCGCGCTATCCGGCAACAGTAGCCTGACGGTCGCGACGGCCGGCACCGCCAATCTCACCGGCAACATCGCTCTCGGCGCCGGCACGTTGACGCTCGACCAGAGCAACGGCGTCGACATCACCATCGCCAACGCGGTGACCGGCACGGGCGCACTCGCCAAGACCGGCTCCGGCACGGTCACCCTTTCCGGCAACAACGACTACACGGGCGCAACAAGTATCCTGGGTGGGCGCCTGGTCGCCGACTCTTCGACCGCGTTCTCGGCGAACTCACATTACKGGGTCGCGGCTGGGGCGACGATGGAGATTGCAAGCGCTGCCGGGTTCGGCGCCACGGTGGGTGCGCTGTCGGGAGCGGGCAATGTCGTCATCGGCAGTGGCACCATGCTGAGCATCGGCGCCAAGCCCCTCGCAACTATCTTCTCCGGCCAGATCTCCGGTCCGGGCTCTCTCTCCCTTGATGGGCCTGGCACGCTGTCGTTGACCGGCTCGAACAACAGCATCGAGGGACTGCTTCTCCTTTGCGGCTGCTCGAACCCGACACTCGAAATCAATGGCGGGTCGCTGAGCGTCGGCGATCCGGCGGGGGGCTTCGGTAGCGTCGCTGTGGCCGGCGGCACCTTGCGGGTCGTCAATGGCGGCAGGCTGCATATGGTCGATCCGTCCGGGCTTCTCGCCATGCAGTCGAACATGGAGGTTTCCGGCCCGAATTCCCTGGTGACCGTGGAAGGTTTCACGGGGATCGGTGGCCCGAGCAACGTCGGCCTTTCGATCAGCGCCGGCGCCGCCATGGAGAGCAGGGCCGAGGCCGCTATCGAAGGCATCGGGGCGTCGACGACCGTCACGGTGACAGGGCCCGGCTCGAGCTGGACGGTCGGCCGCACTCTGTTCGTCGGCGGCTTTTCCTTCGGCGGCACTGGTGCCTTGACCATCTCGGCCGGAGGCACCGTCAACTCCTCCGGGCCGCTCTGGATCGGCTCGGACCCGGATCCGTCGCTCGGATTTGCCCGCGCCAGCGTCAGCGTAACAGGCGCCGGTTCCGTGCTGAACGCGAATGGCGGCCTGCTCGTCGGCTATCCCGGCTGTGGCTGCGGCGATTACACCGGTGCTCTCACTGCGGCTGACGGCGGCACCGTCAATGCCGGCGCAGGCCTGCAGATCGGCCACCTTGGCACGCTCGCGATCGGCGCCGGCGGGCTTGCCGGCACGATCGTTACACCGGCGATCGTCAATGACGGCGAGATCCTCGCCAATTTTGTCGATGTCTCCATCCTTGCGGCAAACATCTCGGGCACGGGGACGCTGACCAAGCAGGGTTCCGGCCGGCTCATTCTGACGGGGAACAGCAGCTATACCGGGGCGACCTCGGTGCTGTCGGGTCTGCTCACGGTCAACGGCTCGCTGACGGGCTCCGCGATTACCCTGGCCGGCGGTGCGCTCGGCGGTTCCGGCACGGTCGGGAGCGTCATTGTCGGCCATGCCGGCACGGTCGCACCGGGCAATTCGATCGGCACCTTGAACGTTGCCGGCAACATTTCCTTCAACCCCGGCTCGACCTATCAGCTCGAGGTCAACGCCGCCGGCCAGTCCGACAGGATCGCCGCCACCGGGACCGCGACCGTGTCCGGGGGAACGGTGCAGCTCCTGGCGGAACAAGGCGGCTATGGCGCCTCGACGCGCTACACCATCCTGACGGCGCAGGGCGGGGTCATCGGCCAGTTCGCCGCGGTGACCTCGAACTTCGCCTTCCTGACCCCGAGCCTCGCCTATGGCGCCAATGACGTGGCGCTGACGCTCGATCGCAACGCGATCGCCTTTCCGCAGGTCGCCCTGACCCGTAACCAGGCCGGTGCCGCGGGAACGGCCGAAGCGCTGGGCGCCGGCCATCGTGTCTACGATGCGCTGCTCACGGCAAGTGTCGCCGACGCCCGCGCCGGCTTCGATGCGCTCTCGGGCGAGATCCACGCGCAAGCAGTCAGCGTCGCGATCGAGGACAGCCATCTCATTCGCGAATCCATCCTCAACCGGCTGCGCTGGCCCCTGGCCGCCGGCTCGTCCGGCGGCTCGGTCAACGGCGCCTTCAGCGCCGACGCGCCCGGCAGATCAGCCGGCACAACTCTGCCGGCGCCGCGCCTCGCCATGGAACGCTTCACGCTTTGGGGTGAGGCGATCGGAGCGCAGGGACGCACGGACGGGGACCGCAACGCGGCTTCGCTCGACCGGC